>JAEVZA010000165.1 GCA_023392475.1 Actinomycetes bacterium
GAGCGGATCCGCTCGGTTCCGCACAACAGAACACCCGCTGCGGTCTCCCGTGGGCCGTGGCCGCACCGCGCCGCGGTCCGATCGATCCTGCTGTTCGGCGTCGTCGGCGTGCTGGCCGCCCGGCGTCCGGGCTGGGCCCGGAACTACCTCATCATCGGCGGCATCGTGTACCTCGTCCTGCTCGCCTACGGACTGATCGTCGATCAGACCTCGTCGGCGAACTTCGTGCCCCTCGACGACGCCGACGACTGGCTGCACCTCGCCCTCGGCGTGGGCATGATCGTCCTCGGCCTGCTGGTGCCCGGCGTCGCCACGGCCCGTCGCCCGAACCGCCCTCGTACCACCCCCGACCGGCGCTGACGGGTCCGGGGGTCTGGGCCTCGAGGTCTCAGGTGCCCCAGGGCAGCGTCTCCTCCTCGCCGTCCCCGCAGCCGGTCGTGCCGGCGAGCGGCTCGACGGCATGGGACGTGTCGACGTGGAGGAAGGCGTCGTAGCGGAGGCCCATGCGGGTCGGGACCCAGTTCGCCCGCTCGTCGGCGGCCGGGTCGTACACGACGCCGATGGCGCGGTGGCCGTACCGGGCCGAGAGCCACGGACCGTCGCGGTGGTCCCCGAAGACGAACAGGGCCTCCGGTCCCACCGCGGCGTGCAGCAGGTCCTCGTGGGTGGCGACCGGCGCCGGTGGTACGCGCATCCGGCGGGCCGGCGCGCCCCACGACGGCGCGGCGAGCACGCTCCCGTGGTGAGTGCCGAGCCCGACGAGCACGACGTCGTCGTCGCCGAAGCGGTCGCGCGCGAGCTGGCCCAGGTTGACCATGCCGGCGCCCACCATGTCGGTGCCGCGCGCGTCGCCGACGTGCGTGTCGTGCGCCCAGACGACGGCCCGGGCGCCCTCGCCGTGGTGCGCGAGCAGGCGGTCGAGCGTGTCGGCCATGTGCACGTCCCGCACGTTCCACGACGTGCGGTCGCCGCGCACCATCGTCCGGTAGTAGTGCTCGGCGCCGGCGAGCACGGCGGCGTTCTGCTCGGCGTCGAACCGCGACTCGGGATCGTCGCCGGCACCCCGGGGCCGCGCCCGGAGGCCCTGCAGCAGCTCGACGACCGCGTCCTCGCAGTCCGTGGGCACGAGGTGGGTCGCCCACGCGTACCGCTGCGGCTCCTCGTCGTACGGCTCGAAGCACCGGAAGGCGGCCAGCGCCGCCTCGACGGCCTCCGGGTGGTTGCGGCGCAGGTAGTCGAGCACCGCCCGGAGCGAGTCCCAGAGGGAGTAGACGTCGAGCCCGTAGAAACCCACCCGGTCACCGCGCTCGGCGTTGTGGGCGTGCAGCCAGGTGACGAACCGGAGCACCTCTTGGTTGGCCCACATCCACGCCGGCCACCGCTCGAAGCCGCGCAGCACGCCCTCGGCGGTGCCGCCGGTCGATCCCGTCACCCACCGGTGCACGGCGAAGCAGTCCGGCCAGTCACCCTCGACGGCAACGAACGAGGCGCCGCGCTCCTGCACCAGCCGTCGGGTGAGCTCGGCCCGCCAGCGGTGGTGCTCCGCGGTCCCGTGCGACGCCTCGCCGATGAGGACGACGCGGGCGTCGCCGATCCGCTCCACCAGCGGGTCGAGGTCGGCCCGGTCGCCCAACGGTCGTGCCAGCGCACGGATCTCGTCCAGCGCGGCCTCGACGGACCGCAGCTCGGCCGCCGCCCTCATCGCGGTGCTCCCGGTGCTCGTGCTGGTACGCCCACGCGACCTCCTCGGCTGGCGCGCGCCTACCCGGCGGGCGGCGGGCCAGCAGCGATCAGGGCCGGAGCCACGGCGGCACGTCCACGGATCGATGGTGGGAGCGGGGCGACCGGGTAGGGCGGTGCCGAGGAGGTGCGGCCATGCCCGACCTGAACCTGCGCGACCTGCGCGTCGCCAGCGAGACCTGGCGCGACGGCGGGACGATCCCCGTCGACTCCACCGAGGACGGCGACGGCCGGTCGCCCGAGGTGCACTGGTCCGGTGTCCCGAACGGGACGGTGGAGCTCGCGCTCGTCCTCCACGACCCCGATGCCCCGCTCGTCGACGGCTTCACCCACTGGGCCGTCCACGGGATCGACCCCGGCGAGACGGGCCTCGCCACCGGGCAGGACCCCGCCGACATCGGCGCGATCACGGACCTCAACGAGCTCGGCACCGCCGCGTACACCGGTCCGGCGCCGCCGCCCGGGCACGGCGTGCACCACTACTTCCTGCACCTCTACGCGCTCGACGAGCCGGTCGACTCGGAGGCACCGCTCGAGCCGGAGGCCCTGCACGAGCGGTTGCGCGACCACGTGCTCGCGCAGGCCCGCCTCGTCGCCACCTATGCCCGCTGACCTCGATCGCCGGCCGCGTCGTCCGCGACCGGGCCACGGTCACCGGCAGCAGTTCGATCGTGGCCGCCCGGGCCGGGGGCGGGACCGGCCGCCCACCGCCGCGGTGACGCCGCCGGCAACGGCGGCTGCCGCCCCGGTGGCTGCGATGGTGCCGACGTCCGTGGCGGCGGGTTCACGGGCCGCCACGTCGTGCTCGTGCCGACCTCGATGCGGTCGTCGTGGTGCTGCACCTCCACGGGCGCTCCCTGGACGAGGGTGTAGCCGACCCGATCCGGTCGGAGGTCGACGGCGATCACCGACGAGCCCGACCGGGTCCGGAACCGGACGCGCCCGAGCGGGCCCGGACCGACGGGGACGAAGCGCAACGAGGGCCCGGGCCGGAGCCCGGCGAGCCCCTGCGCGACGACCGTCCACACGCCGGCGCACGCGGCGATGTGCACGCCGTCCCGGACGTTGCCGTGGAGGTCGTCCAGGTCCAGGAACAGGAGCTCCCGGAGGTAGGCGTGGGCGAGGTCCTCGTAGCCGAGCCGCGCCGCCACCACCGCCTGCGAGATCGCCGACAGCGACGAGTCGCGCACGGTCAGGGGCTCGTAGTGGTCGAAGTCGCGGCGGGCCTGCTCCTCGTCGAACGCCTCGGGGCAGCACTGGATCGCGAGCACGAGGTCGGCCTGCTTGACCACCTGCCGCCGGTACAGATCGAAGTACGGGTGGTACCGGAACAGCGGGTACTCCTCGGCCGTCGTCGTCTCGAACGGCCAGCGCTCGTGGTCGGTGAACCCGTCCGCCTGCTGGTGCACGCCGAGCCGCCCGTCGTACGGCAGGCGCACGGCGTCGGCGGCCCGGCACCATCGCTCGAGCTCCTCGTCGCCGGTGCCGAGATCGGCGCGGCGCTCGGGGTGCCGCCGCGCCGCGTCCACCGCCGAGCGCAGCACGTCACGTGCCATCAGGTTCGTGTAGAGGTTGTTGTCGGCGACCGCGCTGTACTCGTCCGGCCCGGTCACCCCGTCGATGCGGAACTCCCCCATCGGGTCCACGTGGCCGAGGCTGTGGAGCATGCGAGCCGCCTCGACGAGCAGGTCCAGGCCCACGGTCGCCTCGAAGCCCCGGTCGCCCGTCGTCTCCACGTACCGGCGCGCGGCGGTGGCCACCGCGGCGGTCACGTGGAAGGCCGCGGTCCCCGCGGGCCAGTAGCCGGAGCACTCGCTCCCGTCGATCGTCCGCCACGCGAACGCCGCTCCCTCGAGGCGGATCGCCGCGGCGCGGGCGCGTGCTACGGGGAGGGTCGAGTGGCGCCACCGGATGGCGTCCGCTGCGGCGCGCGGCACGGCGTGCGAGAGGAACGGCAGCACGAAGGCGTCCGCGTCCCAGAACGCGTGGCCGTCGTACCCGCTCCCGGTCAGGCCCTTCGCAGCGATGGGCCTCCCCTCGGCGCGCACGGCCGACTGGTAGGCGTGGAAGAGGCAGAAGCGGATCGCGGCCTGGACCTCGTCGCCGGCGTCGACCTCGATGTCCGCGGCGTCCCAGAACGCGGCGAGCTGCTGGCGCTGCTCCTCCACGAGCCCGTCCCAGCCCGTGTGGCGCGCCGCATCGACGGCCGCGGTGACCTGGTCCCTGAGCGCCTGGTCCGACCGCACGGTCGACCAGCCGTACCCGACGTACTTGACGACCTCGAGCACCTCGCCCGGCTCCAGGACGGCGGTGATCGTGGCGCGGCCGAGGTCGTCGCCGCTGTCGCAGTCGACATCGACCTCTCCCGGACCGCGGACCTCGTGGCCCATCGCCGCCGCGACGCCGATCCGGCTGCGGCGCGTGCGGTGCACGAGCACGACACGATCGCCCCGGCAGCTGTGGTCGACCGGCTCGAGCGGCCGGTCGAGCGCTGCGGCGACCCGCGGATCGGCCACATCCGGGCGGGGCTGGGGCTCGCCGGTGACGAGCTCCGACTGCACGACCACACGGGCGGCGTCGCCCACCGCCTCGATCGTCAGGCGGACGGCGGCGATGGCCCGCTGCGAGGCGGAGACGAGGCGCGTCGAGCGCACCTTCACGGCTTGCCCCGCCGGCGACGTCCACGCCACCCGCCGCTCGAGCAACCCGTCGCGGAGGTCGAGCCAGCGCCGGTGCTCCTGGAGCGTGCCGTAGCGGACGTCGAAGGGCTCGTCGTCCACGAGGATGCGCAGGATCTTGCCGTCGGTCACGTTGAGCACGGTCTGGCCGGACTCGGGCATGCCGTACCCGGGCTCCGCCACCGGCAGCGGGCGCTGCTCGAACACGGAGTTCACGTAGGTGCCCGGCGCGTCGTGCGGCTCGCCCTCGTCGAGGTTGCCGCGCAGCCCGACGTGGCCGTTGGCCAGCGCGAACACCGACTCGGACCATCCCAGCCGCTCCGGGTCGAGCCCGTCCTCGACGATGCTCCAGGCCGTCGACCGGCCACGGTCGCCGCCCGTCACGACGGCCGCAACTCGGTCAGGGCGTGCACCACGAGATCGGCGCCCGCAGCCAGCAGCGGGCCGGCCCGCGCACGCCCCGAGCGATCCATCCCGACGACCCGGCCGAAGCCGCCGGCCCGGCCCGCCTGCACGCCGACGACCGCGTCCTCGACCACGGTGCAGCGCTCGGGCGGCGCGCCGACCAGCTCCGCCCCGCAGAGGAACGAGTCGGGTGCGGGTTTCCCCGCGAGGTGGCGCTCGGCGAGCGTGGCGCCGTCGACCACGGCGTCGACGAGCCGGTCGAGCCCCGTGGATCCGAGCACGAGGTGGGCGTTCCGGCTGGACGACACGACGGCGCGCGGGACCCCGGCGGCGGCGAGCCACTCGAGGAACGGCGGCGCGTCGTCGTAGACGGCGACACGACCGGTCGCGACCTCGGCGTGGAAGAGCGCGTCCTTGCGTGCCGCCAGCTCGTCGACGACCGCGCCGAGCTCGGCGCCGGCCGCGAGCCGGGCGCGGTCGACGCCACGGCCAACGAGCAGCTCGACGACGCCGTCGCGCCGGGGCCGGCCGTCGACGTGGTCGACGTAGTCGGACGGGAGGGCGAACGGTCGGCGGTCCACGACCCCGAGCCGGTCGGCGACGGACGAGGCGAAGGCCTGGTCGAACAGCTGCTTCCACGCGTGCGCGTGCGCCCTCGCGCTGTTGGTGAGCACGCCGTCGAGGTCGAACAGGTGCGGCCCTCGTTCGAACCCGCCGCGGCGGTCAGGACGATCACCGCGGCGCTCGGAGCCCATCGCCGCACGCCTACCCCGGGGTTGCGGTGCGATGCCGAGCATCGAGTGGCGTCGCTCGGGTAGCCGGACGGCATGACCGGCACCGTGTCCGACCAGCTCGTCGAGCGCCTGCACCGCTGGGGCGTCGACCGCGCCTTCGGGTTCTCCGGTGACGGCATCGACCCGATCCTCGCCGCGCTCCGGCGGGCCGGCCGCCCGGAGCTCGTCACCGCCCGTCACGAGGAGTCGGCGGCGTTCATGGCGACGGCCCACTCGAAGTGGACCGGTCGACTCGGCTGCTGCCTCGCCACGCACGGGCCGGGAGCGATCCACCTCCTGAACGGCCTGTACGACGCGAAGCTGGACAAGCGACCGGTCCTGGCGATCATCGGGCAGCAGCACCGGTCGGCCCTGGGATCCGGCTACCAGCAGGAGATCGACGTCACCGCGCTGTACAAGGACGTCTGCAGCAGCTTCCTGCAGCTCGTCACGACGCCGGAGCAGCTGGACCAGGTCGTCGACCGCGCCGTGCGGACCGCCTTGGCCACGAGGTCGCCGACCGCGGTCGTCCTGCCCCACGACGTGCAGCGTGCCGACGCGTCGGAGAGGCTGGGACGGGAGCACGGCATCATCGCGACCGCCGTCACCGGGCAGCACGAACCGACGGTCCTCCCGCCGGTCGACGCACTCGACGCGGCGGCCCACGTCCTCGACGCCGGCGAACGGATCGCCCTCCTCGTCGGACAGGGCGCCGCCGGCGCCCGGAACGAGGTGATCGCGGTCGCGGAGCGCCTGGGTGCAGGGGTGGCCACGTCGCTCCTGGGGAAGTTCGTGGTCCCCGACGACCTCCCGTACGCCACGGGGCCGGTCGGGCACCTCGGAACGACGGCGAGCACCGAGCTCATGGACGGCTGCGACACGCTGCTGATGGTGGGCACGAACGAGCCGTACACGGAGTTCCTGCCCCCGCCCGGTCAGGCGCGGGCCGTGCAGATCGACGTCGACGGTCGGCGCATCGGGACGCGCTACCCCACCGAGGTCGATCTCATCGGGGACGCCCGGGCCACGTTGTCCGCCCTCCTCCCGCGCCTCCTCGTCCGGAGACGCGGCGACTGGCAGGCGCGCGTCGAGGCGGCCGTCTCCGCGTGGCACGACGTCGCCGCGCACCGGGCGATGCAGCCGGCGGAGCCGCTGCACCCGGAGCTGCTGCTGCACGAGCTCTCGCCGCGGCTCCCCGAGGACGCGCTCCTCGGCGTCGACGTCGGGTCGGTCACGTACTGGTACGCCCGACACATCCGTTCCCGGGACCGGATCCGTGGGCACCTGTCGAGCACCCTCGCCTCGATGGGGTCGGCGCTCCCGTACGCCATCGCCGCCAAGCTGGCGCACCCGGATCGCCTCGTGGTCGCCCTGTCAGGTGACGGCGCGATGCAGATGGACGGCATCAACGAGCTGATCACGGTCGCGCGGATGTGGCGCGACTGGCCGGATCCGCGCCTCCCCGTCCTCGTGCTCGACAACGGCGACCTCAACGAGGTGACGTGGGAGCAGCGGGAGCAGGAGGGCGACCCGCGGTTCGCCGGATCGCAGTCGGTCCCGTCCGTTCCGTACGCAAGGTGGGCGGAGCTGCTCGGCCTCGACGGGACCGAGGTCGACGGGCCCGGCGAGGTCGGCGGCGCCTGGGACGCGGCGTTGTCGGCCGACCGCCCGTTCGTGATCCACGCGCACGTCGACCCCGCGGTCCCCCTCCTGCCGCCCCGGGTGGAACCGGCGCAGCGCGACCACCTGCTGGCCGGGCTCGAGCAGGAGCAGGGCGAGGTCGGTCGGCGCGCGCTGGAGATGGTGCGCCGGCAGCTGGACGAGCTCGACCGCTGCCGAGCGGCGTTCGGCGGCTGACTCGACCGACCGGCAGGACTACGACCCCTCGGCCACCCGTTGCGCGCCGTCGTACAGCAGCTGGAGCCCGTCGGCGACGCCGACGGACGCCAGCCCAGCGGCCACGGCACGCCCGGCCGTCGGCGCGAGGACCACGCCCGCGGTCAGTCCGGCGGCGAACCACACGTCGAGGCAGAACGGGCACGTCACGAGCTCGCCGACCGTCCGTCGCCATCCGTCACCGATCGGACGTTCGTGGATCTCGGCCGGTCCACCCGGCCCCACCACCTCGGTGAACGGCGCGCGGATCGGGGTGGTGACCACCTGCTTCGCGACGAGGCGGGAGAGCTTCTGCGTGGCGAGCCCCACGATCGCCACGTCGACGGCGGTGGGCGGCGTCACCGATCGACCACGGCCGACGAGCAGCAGCCCGGCGCCCAGCGCGCCGAACGCCCCCATCGTCACGGCGTAGCGCTGCCGCCGGTCATCGCGGCGCGGGCCCGGGACGTGCTCCTCCACAGCGCCCTCATGCCCCGGCACGGCGCAACCATGCGGCCCGGGCCCTCCCGCCGAGGTCCGGTGGGTCCGCGGACGGGTAGCGGCGACTCGTCGTGACGGCGATGCGGTGGGCGCGGGTGGTTCTGCCGACACCCCCGCTGGGTAGTGGTGGCTCACCACCGCCGGCTGGAGCGCGGTGCGAGCTGGAAGGAGCACGGTGTGACGTCCACACGTCTCGACATCGAGTGCGATCTGCTGGATCTCGGCGACGGGCGGCTGCAGGGCCGGGTGGCCATGGCGGGCGAGCTCGACGCGGCGACGACGAGCGTGCTCGCGGAGCGGATCGCCGCGCTGCGCGCGTCCGGCGCGAACGGCCTCATCGTCGACGCGACCGACGTCTCGTTCCTCGATTCATCGGGTCTCCGGACGCTCGTCGCGGCGCGGGGCGAGATCGAGGACGCCGGCGGCACGTTCCTCATCGACGGCATGAGCCCGGCGGTGGAGCGCGTGCTCGACATCTGCGGCATGCTCGAGCTGGCAGGGCGGTCCGACCCCCCTGGCGACCGCAGCTGACCCTGCACGGAGGTCGGTCGTCGGCACGACGGGTCACGCGACGTTCCACCGTGCCGAGCCCGTAAAGATGTTTGCCGGGTGCCCGCGTAGGGAACGGTTGTCGTCGGTGTCCACGAGCCCCCCGCCCCCTCCCGCTCCCGACCGCACGGCCGACGGCCGGCCCGACGTCGGGCGCCAGGACCTGCAGGTGCCCATCGAGGGCTCCATCGACGATCCGGGCCGCTGCCGCGCGCTGCTCGAGGACTGGCTCCCGGCCGACGCCGACCGCGACATCATCCTGCTGGTCGCCAGCGAGCTCGTGACCAACGCGGTCCTCCACGGCGCCGGCGAGCGGTTCCTCCGTGCGACACGGGACGACGGCACGGTGCGGATCGGTGTCGTGGACCAGTCGCCGTCACAGCCCCGGCGGCGCAGCCCCGAGCGGGACGACCCGACCGGCCGGGGTCTCCGCCTGGTGGAGCGGCTCGCCGCCGGTTGGGGCGTCGAGGCCGCGGCGGACCGCAAGGAGGTCTGGGCCCTCGTGCCGACGCGGCCCGAGGGACACGCCGGCCGCGACCGACTCGGCTAGCGCCACGCTCAGCCGGCGCGCTGCGTCGGCGGCTGCGGCCGCTCCTCGACCGGGTGACCGGGTTCGAGGTCGTCGACGTCGCCGAGCCGGAGCGGGCGGAACCCGGGACCCGACCACACGTCGCGCGGCTCGATGACCACGCACACGTGGTCACCCCCCTCGTCCAGCAGGGCGACGCGCCGGCCGACGAAGCGGTTGGCGCACCCCCGCAGGAGCGGGACGCGGCCCTCGCCGACGTCGATCGGCAGGTCGTCGAACTTGTCGCCGTCGTCGCCGGTGCGGGTCCCGAAGTTGACCGCGAGCTCGCGGTCACCCCGGTCGAGGAGGTGGACGCCGAGGTAGGTGGCGCGGAGCGCCACGCGGCAGGTGTGGTTGGCCTTGGAGAGCCACACGACGTACCGCGCCGGCTCGATGCTCGACTGCGCGTGGAAGCCGACCAGGCAGCCGGCGCGCTCCGCCGCGGTCGCCGCCGTGACCACGGCCATGGGCCAATCGAGCGTCGACATCAGCACCGAGAACCGGTCGGCCCTCTCGGCTGCCGCCGGCGTCGTCGTGCCGCTCCCGTCGCTCCCGGTCACGCCGCCCCCGGCGTGGGACCGTCGGACTCCACGGCGTCGCTGTGGGCGCTCGCCGGACGGCGCTCGTGCCCCGACCGCCCCCGAGTCCGGCGCCGCTCCTTCATCTCGGACTCGAACACGTGCCTCGCGCCGTCCATGTGGGACGACTCGATCCCTCGGACCAGTTCCCGCACGGGGCCGTAGTACAGGTCGTCGAACTCCTCGACCACCTGGAACGTCCACCGCCCATCGAGCACGTTGCGCCCGACCACCTCGGACCGGAGCCGCTCGGCATCGTCCCGCTCGCCGCACGCGTCGAGCAGGTCGGCAGCGTCCTCGAACAGGAGGTCAGCCCGACCGATCAGCTGGTGCAGGGCGTACAGGTGCCCCCGGGCACGCTCCAGGTACTCGAAGCCCTCCGATGCCCTGCCGACGGCCTCGACGAGCTCGTCGCTCGCGCCTTCCGGTCGTCGTCGCCTGCTCGGTGGCATGGGTCCTCCTCGTCGCCGCACCCCGATCCGCCGGTGCCTCGAGTACCCCGGCGCCAGTTCCACAGAACCAGGCCCGTCGGCTGCGCCCCGCCGGAGGCCTCACGGGCGGACCTCGGCCACCGACTCCCGGCCCTTCCTCGCGACAGCCCGGTACTGCTCCGCGATCTCCGCGTAGCGGTCGGCCGTGGAGACGAGCCACGCCCGGCGGAGCTCGTCCGCCTCACCGTCCGCCTCCGCGCGGTGCCGGCGCGCCAGCAGGTCGCACCGGTCGGCGCGCACCTCGGCGGCAGCTGCGTTCCGCAGCGTCTGCTGGCGGAACCGATCCTCGGCGGTGGCCTCGCCCATCCGGGCCCTCCCTCGTCCACTCAGGGCGCTCCGCAGGAGGCGGGCGCCGGGTGCGGACGGGGTCACGGTCCTCGGTCGGCGACACCCTACCCGTCGCTCCGCCCGACCCGCGCCGACCGCCCGATCCCGCGTTCTGACGATTGTTCGTGCTGCCTGGCAGCGCGGATCGTCATGAGAACGCGTGGGACCCCCACATCACCTCCTGCGCACCAGACTGTCGACGTGCGCGTGCTCGTCCTCGCCGACACCCACCTCCCCGACGGCACCGACCGCACCCTCGACCCCCGGGTGCTCGACGCGGCGGCCGACGCCGACGCCGTCCTCCACGCCGGCGACGTGACCGGCGGCGAGCTGCTCGACCGACTGGCGGTGCTGGCGCCGGTGCACGCCGTGCTCGGCAACAACGACGTGTCGCTGCGAGGCCGGCTCCCCGAGGAGGTGCGCCTCGACCTCGACGGCGTCGACGTCGCGATGGTCCACGACGCCGGGGCGAGGCAGGGCCGACCGACGCGCATGGCCCGGCGCTTCCCCGGCGCCGATCTCGTCGTGTTCGGCCACTCGCACCAGCCCGAGAACCTCGACCAGGCGGACGGGCCTCGCCTCTTCAACCCCGGCAGCCCGACCCAGCGACGGCGCGCCCCCACCCGCACGGTCGGGATCCTGGAGCTCGACCGCGGTCGCATCGTCGACCTCCGACACGTCGCCCTCGCCTGATCGAGCCGCACCCGATCTCCAGCGGGTGCACGGACCGTGCCCCGTTGTTGCCACGGCGGTCGCCGACCCGTAGGGTCGACCTCAGTCGCCCGGACTTCGCGTCGGGCGACCGGTCGAGAGTCACACAGCTCGACGACGTCCTCGGTCGGACCGCCCGGACCATCGCCTTCTTGCCGAGGGGCGCCTCGCCCCACGCGAACGGAAGGAGCAGTCCGATGACGATGCTCACGACCGAGATCCGAGCCGACGACGACGACGTCCACGTCGTGTACGCCGTCGGCGAGTTGGACCTCCGCACCGCCGGTGACCTCCGGTCGGTACTGCGGGCGATCCCGCTCGACAGCGGGCTCCCCCTCACCATCGACGTCTCCGGCGTCACCTTCTGCGACTCGACCGGCCTGGCCGAGCTCGTCGACGCCCCCGGACCCCGACCGGTCCGGCTCCGCGCACCGAGCGAGCTGCTCGTCCGGCTGCTCACGCTGACCGGCACCGAGACCCTGTTCCAGATCGAGCCCTGAGCCTCGGCGCGACCGCCGGTCAGGAGGTCGCGGGTTCGACGGCGGGCGACGTGCTCGGGGCTGCGGCCGCGAGCCGGACCTCGGCGCGCAACCCACCGGCCGGGTCCGGCGACAGGACCAGCTCGCCGCCGTGGGTCCGGACGATCGCGGCGACCACGGCGAGCCCCACCCCGCTCCCCCGCGCCGGCGGTCCGTCGGGCGAGCGGCCGCGCACGAACCGCTGCTGCAGGCCGGCCACCTCGTCCGCGGTCATCGATGGTCCGGAGCTCCGGACCACGAGCCGGCTCGTCCCGTCGATGACCTCGGTCGCCACCCACACGTCGGTCCCGTCGGGTGAGTGGCGCACGGCGTTGTCGACGAGGTTGTCCACCAGGCGGTCGACGAGGACGGCGTCGCCACGCACCGGTGCCGCGGCGAGGTCCAGGTGCACCGACCGGTTCCCGGCGTCGTGCACCGCCAACGACCGTCCGGCGACCTCGGCGAGGTCGACGTCCCGGACGTCGACCAACGTCTCCGAACGCGACAGCGCGAGCAGCGACTCGACCAGCCGCACGCCGCGGTCGAGCGCCGACGACATCGCCTCCAGCGCGGCCCGCAGCGTGTCCTCGTCGGCGTCGGGATCATCGAGCGCCACGTCGATCTCGGCCCGCATCACGGCGAGCGGCGTGCGCAGCTCGTGCGACGCGTCGGCCACGAACGCCCGCTGGGCGTCGAAGGCGCGGTCGAGGCGGTCGAGCATGTCGTCGAACGCGCGGGCGAGGCGGGTGAGCTCGTCGCGCGGGCGGTCCCCGGCGCCGATCCGCTCGCCCAACCGGCCACCGGCCACCTCGTCCGCGACCCGGGTCACGTCAGCCAGCGGGCGCACCATCCGGCCGGCGACCAGCCACCCCACGCCGAGCGACAGCACCGCGAGCCCGCCGACCACGAGGAGCCCGGTGCGGCGCGCATCGGCGAGCACGTCGTCGGCGATGCGACCCTGCGCGGGGCGCAGG
>JAEVZA010000201.1 GCA_023392475.1 Actinomycetes bacterium
CCTGCGCCAGGGGGGGGTGACCCCGGCGGGGGCGGCACCCGAGGTGCCGCGGCGGTTCCGCTGGCGCGACGAGGCCGGCGCCGGGGGCGGCGGGACGCCCGCCGAGGTCACCGTCGTGTACCAGGCCGGCGGGTACGGCGCGCTCCAGGTCGTGCCGGGCACCGGCGCCGCGGTGGTGGTGGAGGTCACGGGCGACAACGTCGGGCCGCCGGGTGCGGACGACGTGGTCGCGTCGTGGGCGGCGCTCCGGGGGCGCCTGCCGGCCGCCGAGATCGAGGCGGGCACGCTCGACGACCTCGCGGACGTGCTGCGGTCGGTCTCGGATGACCTGCCCGTCGTCACCGAGGAGATCGGTGACACGTGGGTGCACGGCATCGCGTCCGACCCGCCGAAGACGGCCGCGTTCCGCGAGACGGCACGTCGCCGGCGTCGCTGGATCGACGACGGGCTGATCGACGTGGACGACGAGGTCCTGCGCCGCGCCTCGACCGAGCTCCTGCTCGTCGCGGAGCACACGTGGGGTCTCGACGAGAAGACCCACTGGCCCGACACCGGCCACTGGTCCGAGGCGGAGCTCGCCACGGCCCGGCCCCGCGCCGACACGCGCCGGTTCGAGTGGAGCTGGAGCGAGCAGCGCGCCTACCTCGACCGGTTCATGGACGTGCTGGAGCAGGGCGGGCGCGCCGACCTGTCCGAGGACGCACGGGCCGGGATGCTGCTCACCGGACCGCAGCCGGTGGACGTGGACGGCCTGGACGCGATGCACCGGCCCGAGGACGGCGGACCGCTCCGGGCGCGGATCGGGCCGGTCGACGTGGCGGTCGATCCGCACGACGGCGCGCTCGTCGGGCTCGCCGTCGACGGACGTGAGCTCGCCGGCGGCGGCCGGTCGCTGGGCCGGGTCGGGCACCGCACCTACGACGCCGCCGACTACGCGCGCTGGTTCGCCACCTACAACGCGGGGACCACCGCCGAGGACCGCGACTGGGCCGTGTGGGACAACACGAAGCCCGGCCTCGAGGGCAGCGGGGCGCGCTCGGCCTGGTACGCGCCCGACCTGGTCGGCGCGTGGGCCGGCGCTCGGGCGGACGAGGACGTGCTCGTCCTCGAGCTCTCGTTCCCCGACGAGGTGCGGGCCGCGAGCTCGGCGCCGCACTGGGTCGTGCTCGAGTACGCCGTGCGCCGCGACCGGGCGGACCGGCTGGAGTGCCGCCTGCAGTGGGTCGGGAAGCCCGCCGCCCGCTGGCCCGAGTCGACGTGGTGGTCGTTCGTCCCCACCGTCGACGGGCCCGAGGGCTGGCGCATGGTGAAGCTGGGGGAGGAGGTGTCGCCGCTCGACGTCGTGCCCCGCGGCGCCCGCACGCTGCACGCCGTCGACCGCGTGGTCCACGAGCCCGCTGGGCTCTGGCTCGACCTCCCCGACGCGCCGCTCGTGGCCCCCGGGCGACCGGCCCTGCTGATGTTCGAGGACCGCCTGCCCGACCTCGACGGCGGCTGGCACGTGTGCCTGTACGACAACGTCTGGGGCACGAACTTCCCGATGTGGTGCCCGGGCGACGCGAGGTTCCGCGCCACCCTCGGCTGGGCCGGGCCGCCCGACGAGGACGCCGCGGCTCAGTAGCCGGGCGGCGCCACGAAGCCGCCCAGCACCGACGTGATCGCCTCCGCCGCGGCGAGGACCGACCGGTCCCGGAGGTACGGCCCCACGAGCTGCGCGCCGACCGGGAGGCCGGTTCCCGTGCGACCGAACGGCACCACGGCGACGGGCAGCAGCAGCGTGCCGATGCCACCGCACCAGGCGGTGAGGTCCAGGTGCGAGATGGGCCGGCCGTCGACGTCGATCGTGCGCTCGGGCATCGTGCGCTCGGTGTCGTGCGGGAACGCCGGCACCTGCAGCGCCGGCATGACCACGAGGTCCGTCGAGTCGAAGCGCTCCGCCCACCGGGCCCGGTGGTGCTGGCGGAGCTGGTCGGCGGCGTCGTGGGCCCGGTACGTCGACGTGAGCGAGCGCACGGCCAGCGACGCGCGGTCGTCCCCGCCCAGCTGCGCCGCGAGCGCGGCGAACTCCTCGTAGGTGGCGTCGGGGAGGCCGGTGCCGATGATCGGGAGCACCAGGCGCTGCCAGGAGGCGAAGAGCTCGGTCAGCGGCACGGGCAGGGGCCGCTCGACCACCTGCGCACCGGCATCGGCGAGGCGGTCGGCGCCGGCGCGGAGCAGGTCGCGCACCTCGGCCGACACCGGGAAGTCGGCGTCGTCGACCACGAGGTCGATGCGGAGCCCGTCGACCGCGACCGGGGCGTCGGGTGCCGGCAGGTCGAGGCGCCACGCCGGTGCGTCCTCGGGGATCGGCCCGGCCAGCACGTCGAGGCCGAGCGCGAGGTCGCGCACCGACCGGGCCATCGGGCCGCCCTGGTTCACGTCCGTCTCCGCGAGCCCTCCGGGGATGTGGCCGCGCGAGGGCACGACGGGCCACGACGGCTTGAGCCCGAACGTGCCGCACAGGTGCGACGGCATGCGGATCGAGCCGCCGATGTCGCTCCCGAGCTCCAGCGGGGTGAGGCCGGCGGCGACGGCCGCGGCCGAGCCGCCCGACGAGCCGCCCGGGGTGCGGGCGGGGTCCCAGGGGTTGCCGGTGGTGCCGAAGAGCTCGTTGAAGGTCTGGACGTCGCCGGCGTAGAGCGGCGTGTTCGTCTTGCCGAAGATGACGGCGCCGGCCGCCCGCAGCCGGGCGACGGAGACGGCGTCCTCGTCGGGCACGTGGTCGGCCAGCTCGGGCGCCCCGCTCGTCGTGCGCAGGCCCGCCGTCTCCCAGACGTCCTTGACCGTCATCGGTACGCCGTGCAGCGGTCCCCACGAGCCGCCGGCCGCGGTGACCCGGTCCGCCTCGTCCGCGCGGTCACGCGCTCGCTCCGCGTCGAGGGTGACCACCGCGTTCGTCGCGCCGTCGAGCCGGTCGACGCGGTCGAGGAGCGCATCCAGGAGCTCTCGCGAGGACACCGCCCGATCGCGGACCGCCTGCGCGCACGACGTCGCGTCGGCGAAGACCGGATCGGTGGCGATGTCGTCGGTGGTGGTCATCCGAGGTCCTGCACGTACTCGATCGGCGCGGCGAACTCCTTCGTCACGTCCTGGCCGAGCCCCACCGGCACCTTGTCCAGCCCCAGGCCGTCGCGGAGCTCGGCCACGGTGAAGTGCTGGGTGATCTGCCACCCGAGCGCGGTGTCGATCGAGTCGGGGCCGCACCCGTCCTTGCCGCCCTTCGCGAGCTCGTCGGGCAGCGGGATGCCGATGCGCTGCGCCAGGCCGATGAGGTCGTTGCCCGCCTTGACCGCCTGGCAGATGTCCGTGAACGAGTTGTGGCCGGCGCCGGCGATCACGACGAGCCGCTTGGGCGTGGACAGCCCGGCGAAGGTCTGCCGCACCTCGGGCAGGGGCACGAGGATGTCCTCCTTCGCCGCGATGTTCATCGACGGCTTGTGCGGCGCCGGGCCGGGCTCGCGCCCGGCGGCCGCCCACCCGACGGCGACGCCGATCTGCGGCTCCGACAGCGCGGTGAGCGCGGCGCGGCCGCCCGCCGAGTGGCCGACGGCCGCGACCTTCGACGTGTCGGTGAGGCCCTGCAGCGGCCCGCCCGCGCCCGCGACGAGCGGGATGGTGTCGAGCAGGACCTGCACGTCCTTGGGCGTGTCGGACGTCGCGGTCCCGCTGACGACCGCGGCCCGGCCCCGCTCGATGTGGTCGGGCGCGGCCACGACGAACCCCCACGACGCGATGCCGCGGAGCAGGTGCGAGGCGTCGAGCCGGTACGAGCCGAACCCGTGGGAGAACAGCACGAGCGGGAACGGACCGTTCGTGGAGCCCGGCACGTCGCGCACCGTGCCGTCCATCGTGACCACCAGGACGTCCGGCGACACGTCTTTGGGCAGCAGGGCGGGCGCCGCTGCGGCCAGCGACGGCGGCAGGGCGTCGAGCTGGCTGTAGGTCGCCGCCGGCTTGCCCTCGGTGCTCCCCGTGCGGGCCGGGTACCAGACCTCCACCTTGCGGTCGGGCAGGGACAGCGTCGTGACGCCGACCTCGAACGGCCCCGGCCCGCGGAACGCCGCGTCGTCCTCGCCGGCCTTCACGACCGGCACGGCCTGGTTCGTCGTCGTGGACGTCGTCGACGAGGTGCCCGAGGCATCGTCGTCGCTGCTGCAGGCGCCGGCGACGAGGGCCAGTCCCGCCAGCACGACGGCGGCCGCGAGCAGGCGCGCCCGGTGGTTCGAGGTGGTCGGCATGCGGGGCATCCTGCCCCAGCAGGCCGGCCGCGTGCGGTGACTCGCCACGACCGGCGACACTGTGCGCCGTGACCCGCCCCCCGACCTCCCGCACCGCCGCACCAGCGGCGCGACCCATCCGGTCGCGCCGCGCCCGTCGCGCCCCGGCGGCCGCGCTGCTGCTCCTG
>JAEVZA010000334.1 GCA_023392475.1 Actinomycetes bacterium
GCCGAGGAGTCGGACGAGGAGATGAAGCCCCTCATCGGTGAGGCGGATCCCGAGTTCGAGCGCCTCCTCGCCGAGGAGGAGGAGATCGAGCGGTCCACGCGGGAGCACCACGAGACGCCGCACTTCCGACCGGGAGACGCCGACTGATGTTGATGCCACGCAAGGTCAAGCACCGCAAGCAGCACCGCGGGCGCCTGAAGGGCGTCTCCAAGGGCGGCACGTCCGTCACCCACGGCCAGTACGGGATCCAGGCCCTCGAGCCCGGGTGGATCACCGCCCGCCAGATCGAGGCCGCCCGCATCGCCATGACCCGTCACATCAAGCGCGGCGGCAAGGTCTGGATCAACGTGTTCCCGGACAAGCCCGTCACGCAGAAGCCGGCCGAGACCCGCATGGGCTCCGGCAAGGGCAACCCCGAGCGCTGGGTCGCCGTCGTGCGCCCCGGCCGCGTGCTCTTCGAGCTGTCGTACCCCGACGACGCGATCGCCCGCGGCGCCCTCAACCGGGCCATCCAGAAGCTGCCCGTCAAGGCGAAGATCGTCACCCGTGAGGAGGGCTTCTGATGGCGAAGAGCTCCGTACGTGACCTGGGCGACGCCGAGCTCGTCGAGCGGCTGGCCGAGGAGAAGGACCGGCTGTTCAAGCTCCGGTTCCAGCTGGCCACCGGCCAGCTCGACAACTCGGCCCGCATCAAGCAGACCAAGCAGGACATCGCCCGCATCCTCACCGAGCTGCGGGCCCGTGAGATCTCTGCCGCCGAGGCGGCGGTCGGAGGTGAGGTGTGATGAGCGAGACGGCTCCGACGACGACCGAGCGCAACGCACGGAAGGTGCGCGAGGGCATCGTCACCTCGAACAAGATGGACCGCACGGCGATCGTGACCGTGACCGAGCGCGTCCGGCACCCCCGCTACAACAAGACGCTGCAGCAGGACAAGAAGCTGTACGTGCACGACGAGACGAACGACCTCAACGTCGGCGACCGCGTGCGCGTCATGGAGACCCGTCCGCTGTCGAAGCTCAAGCGCTGGCGCGTCGTGGAAGTCGTGGAGCGTGCCCGATGATCCAGCAGGAGAGCCGCCTCCGGGTGGCCGACAACTCGGGGGCGCGCGAGGTGCTCGTGATCAAGGTGCTCGGTGGCTCGCGCCGCCGGTACGCCTCGATCGGCGACGTCTTCGTGGCCACCGTGAAGGACGCCCTGCCGGGCGCCGCGGTGAAGAAGGGCGACGTCGTGAAGTGCGTCGTCGTCCGCACCAAGAAGGAGAAGCGGCGCGCCGACGGCAGCTACATCCGCTTCGACGAGAACGCCGCCGTCCTCATCAACGACCAGCGCCAGCCGCGTGGCACCCGCATCTTCGGCCCGGTGGGCCGCGAGCTCCGGGACAAGCGGTTCATGCGCATCGTCTCGCTGGCCCCGGAGGTGATCTGATGTCGGCCCCCAAGCTCAAGATCAAGAAGGGCGACCGCGTCCGCGTGCTGACCGGCAAGGACCGGGGCAAGGAGGGCGAGGTCATGGCCGTCCACCCGAAGACCGGCAAGGTCACGGTGGAGGGCATCAACGTGGCCAAGCGCCACCAGAAGCCCACCCGGTCCACCCAGCAGGGCGGGATCATCGACAAGGCCATGCCGATCCAGGTGTCCAACCTGGCGTTGATCGACAAGGACGGCCGCGCCACCCGCGCCGGCTACCGGATCGCCGCCGACGGGACCAAGACCCGCATCGGCCGCCGCAGCGGAGGTGAGCTGTGAGCACCCTGACCCTGCCTCGCCTGAAGGCCCGCTACAACGACGAGATCCGCGCGTCGCTCCAGACCGGCCTCGGCCTGGGCAACGTGATGGAGGTCCCGCGCCTCGAGAAGATCGTGGTCAACGTCGGCGCCGGCAAGGCGACCGAGAACCGCGGCCTGCTCGACAAGGTCGTCGAGGACCTCACCGTGATCTGCGGGCAGAAGCCCGTCGTCACCCGTGCGAAGAAGTCGATCGCCGGCTTCAAGCTCCGCGAGGGCAACGCCATCGGGGTCAAGGTGACCCTGCGCGGCGACAACATGTGGGAGTTCTTCGACCGGCTCATCACGCTGGCGATCCCCCGCATCCGCGACTTCCGCGGCCTGCCGTCGAAGAGCTTCGACGGCCGGGGCAACTACACGTTCGGCGTGACCGAACAGTTGATCTTCCCGGAGATCGACTACGACAAGGTCGATGCCCCCCGAGGCATGGACATCACGATCGTGACCACCGCTCGAACCGATGCCGAAGGCCGTGCACTGCTCGACGCCTTCGGCTTCCCGTTCCGTCGTGAAGGGCAGCAGTAATGGCGACCGAGGCTCTGAAGCAGAAGCAGCAGCGCAAGCCCAAGTTCAAGGTCCGGGCCTACACCCGGTGCCGGAAGTGCGGCCGTCCGCGCTCCGTGTACCGGAAGTTCGGCCTGTGCCGGGTCTGCCTCCGGGACCTCGCCCACGCGGGCGAGATCCCCGGTGTGACCAAGGCGAGCTGGTGAGGAGGGCGAGCTGACATGACCATGACCGACCCCATCGCCGACATGCTCACCCGCATCCGCAACGCGAACATCGCGATGCACGACGAGGTGCAGATGCCGTCCTCGAAGCTGAAGGAGGCCCTCGCCGGCCTGCTCGAGCGCGAGGGCTACATCGTCGGGTTCTCGGTCGCCGAGAACCCGAAGGGCCCCGGCCAGTACCTGAACATCGACATGAAGTACTCCGACGAGCGCAAGCGGGTGATCTCCGGCCTGCGCCGCGTCTCCAAGCCCGGGCTCCGCGTGTACCGCAAGCACGACGAGCTCGAGCGCGTCCTCGGCGGTCTCGGGATCGCCGTCCTGTCCACGAGCAAGGGGCTCATGACCGACCGCGAGGCTCGCCGCCAGCGGATCGGTGGTGAGGTCCTCTGCCACGTCTGGTGAGGTAGCCCATGTCCCGCATCGGCAAGGCACCCGTCGCGATCCCGAGCGGCGTCACCGTCTCCGTGGACGGCGGCTCGGTCGCGGTCAAGGGCCCGAAGGGCGAGCTGTCCCGGTCGTTCCCCGACCTCGTCACCATCCGCCAGGAGGGCGACACCGTCGTCGTCGAGCGCGGCGACGACCTGCGCGAGTCCCGGGCCATGCACGGCCTGGTCCGCTCGCTCATCCAGAACATGGTCACCGGCGTGACCGACGGGTTCCAGAAGGACCTCGAGATCGTCGGCGTCGGCTACCGCGCCACCCCGAAGGGGAAGGGCCTCGAGCTCTCGCTCGGGTTCTCCCACCCCGTGGTCGTGGACGCCCCCGACGGCATCACGTTCAACGTCCCGCAGCCCACCCGCATCGAGGTGCACGGGATCGACAAGCAGCTGGTCGGCCAGGTGGCCGCCAACATCCGTGCGTGGCGCGCACCCGAGCCCTACAAGGGCAAGGGCGTCCGCTACGCCGACGAGCACGTCCGCCGCAAGGCCGGCAAGGCCGGCAAGTGATGAGCGGCACCACGGTGAGAGCAGGCACGCGATGAGTGACAAGAGCAAGCAGAAGCGCGACGGCCGGAGCCGGCGCCACGCGCGCGTCCGCAAGCACGTCGTCGGCACGGCCGAGCGGCCCCGCCTCGCGGTGTTCCGCTCGAACCGCCACGTCGTGGCCCAGGTGATCGACGACTACGCAGGCACGACGCTGGCCGCGGCCAGCACCCTCGAGGCCGACCTCCGCTCCGGTGGCACGTCCAACGTCGCCGCGGCGGCCAAGGTCGGCACGCTCGTCGCCGAGCGGGCGAAGGCGGCGGGCATCGAGCGCGTCGTGTTCGACCGCGGCGGCTTCCGCTACCACGGGCGCGTCGCCGCCCTCGCCGACGCCGCCCGAGACGCAGGACTGGAGTTCTGATGGCAACGCACAACGATTCGGACATGGGCCTGCGCGAGTCGCGGGTCATCAACATCAACCGGGTCGCCAAGGTCGTGAAGGGCGGCCGTCGCTTCTCCTTCACCGCGCTCGTGGTGATCGGCGACGGCGCCGGCCGCGTCGGCCTCGGCTACGGCAAGGCCAAGGAGGTGCCCCTCGCGATCCAGAAGGGCACCGAGGAGGCCCGCAAGAACCTCTTCACCGTGCCCCTCGCCGGCGGGACGATCATCCACCCGGTGATCGGCGTCGTCGGTGCCGGCCGCGTGCTGCTCAAGCCCGCCGCCCCCGGTACCGGTGTGATCGCCGGTGGCGCCGCCCGCGCCATCCTCGAGGAGGCCGGCATCCACGACGTGCTCTGCAAGTCGTTGGGCTCGTCCAACTACATCAACGTCGCGAAGGCGACCGTCGACGGCCTGCGCCAGCAGCGCCGCCCCGACGAGATCGCCAAGCTGCGCGGGCTCCCGGTGGACGAGATCATCCCGAAGGGCCTCCTGCAGGCCTACCAGGAGTCGGAGCGCGGCCCGGCGCCCGAGCCGTTCGAGGTGGCGTGATGGCGAGCATCAAGGTCACCCAGGTGCGCTCGTCGATCGGCACCAAGCCCAAGCAGCGCGGCACCCTCCGCGCCCTCGGGCTCGGCCGCATCGGCAAGTCGCACGTCGTGCCCGACACCCCCGACGTGCGGGGCCAGATCCAGAAGGTCCCGCACCTCGTCACCGTCGAAGAGGTGGAGTGATGAAGGTCCACGATCTGAAGCCGGCCGACGGCTCGCGCAAGCGGCGCAAGCGCGTCGGCCGCGGCATCGGCGGCAAGGGCGGCAAGACCGCCGGCCGCGGCACCAAGGGCCAGAAGGCGCGCGACACGATCCCCGTGAGCTTCGAGGGCGGCCAGCTCCCGATGTCCATGCGGGTCCCGAAGCTGCGCGGCTTCAACAACCCGTTCCGCGTCGAATACCAGGCCATCAACCTGGACACGATCGCCGCGTCGGGCCTCGACGAGATCACCCCGGAGACGCTGCGCTCCAAGGGCCTGATCTCGAAGGGCGCCCTCGTGAAGGTCCTCGCCCGGGGTGAGCTCGACCGCCAGGTGACCGTGCGGGTCCACGCCTGCTCGAAGGCCGCCGAGGCGGCCATCACCGGCGCCGGCGGCACCGTCGAGCAGCTCCCGCTGCCCTTCGGCGTGCGCCCGGCGTTCAAGGGGAGCGCGCACACCAACCGCTGACCGGCGCGGGGCCCGCCCCGCCGCCGTCCACCCGGGCCGAGCGTTCGGTCCGGTCGCCGGGCCTGGGCTACCGTCCCCCCTGGTCGATCCACCGTCAGACCACGAGCGGGCCTCCCGCCAGGAGCAGCAGTGTCTCGAATCGGGAACATCCTCAAGGTGCCGGACCTCCGGAACAAGGTCCTGTTCACCGTGTTCATGCTCGTGCTGTACCGGTTCGGCTCCTACGTGCCGGTCCCCGGGATCGACCAGAACGCGGTGAACGCCATCGAGGACCAGGCCCGCCAGGGTGGCGTGCTCGCCTTCCTCCAGCTGTTCTCCGGCCGGGCGCTGACGCGCTTCAGCCTCTTCGCGCTCGGCATCATGCCGTACATCACCAGCTCGATCATCATGCAGATCCTGACGGTGGTGATCCCGAAGCTGCAGGAGTGGCAGCAGCAGGGCGCGGTGGGCCAGCGCAAGACCACGCAGTGGACCCGCTACCTCACGATCGGCATCTCGATCCTGCAGTCCACGGGCCTCGTGTTCCTGTTCCACAACGGCGGCGGCGGGCTCACCGGCAGCCAGTCGAACCTGGACCTGGTGCCGAACTTCAGCCCGCAGATCGTGATGCTCATCGTCGTCACGTTCACCGCCGGCTCGGCCCTCCTGATGTGGATGGGTGAGCTCATCACCAACCGCGGCATCGGCAACGGCATGTCGCTCATCATCTTCTGCTCGGTCGTGTCGGGCCTGCCGAGCGCCTTCTCCGCCGTGTACGCCGCCGAGAACGGCGCCGTGAAGCTGGCGATCTTCATCGCCTTCTTCGTGGTGATGCTCTTCTTCATCGTCTACATCGAGCTCGGCCAGCGCCGGATCCCGGTGCAGTTCGCGAAGCGGGTGGTCGGACGGCGGATGTACTCGGGCCAGAGCACCTACATCCCGCTCAAGGTCAACCAGGCCGGCGTGGTCCCGATCATCTTCGCCAGCGCGGTGATCAACCTCCCGGTGCTGCTGAGCCAGGTCCTGCCGTCCGACGGCTGGGGCGCCAGCGTGTCCAAGTGGATCAACGACAACCTGGCGAACACCGTGAACCCGTTCTACCTGGCCGTCCTCGGCCTGCTGATCGTCGGCTTCACGTACTTCTACACGGCCATCGCCTTCGACCCCGTCCAGCAGGCCGACAACCTGCGCAAGCAGGGCGGCTTCATCCCGGGCATCCGGCCCGGACCCCAGACGGAGCACTACCTGTCGAAGGTGCTCAACCGGATCACCCTCCCGGGCGCGATCTTCATCGCCATCCTGGCGATCCTGCCGACCATCCTCGTGCGGTTCCTCCTCGGGGCCGGCGCGAGCGGCGCCGCCTACTCGATCGGCGGCACCTCGCTCCTCATCGCCGTGGGCGTGGCCCTCGAGACGATGAAGCAGGTCGACAGCCAGCTGATGATGCGCAACTACGAAGGGTTCCTGTCGAGCAAGAGCTGATCGACGCCGGCGGCACCCGCGGGTCCCGCCGACCGGTCCGCCCGGCTCGCTCCCACCACGGAGCTCCACCATGGCCTCTCTCCGACTCATCGTCTTCGGCCGACAGGGTGCCGGCAAGGGCACCCAGGCGTCGCGCCTCGCCGCGCACTACGGCATCCCGCACATCTCCACGGGTGACATGCTCCGCGCCGCCGTCGCGTCGGGCTCGGAGCTCGGCCGCCAGGTGAAGGAGATCATGGACTCGGGCTCGCTCGTGTCCGACGAGGTCATGGAGGGCGTGGTGCGCGACCGCCTCGCCCAGCCCGACGCGGAGCCGGGGTTCCTCCTCGACGGCTACCCCCGCACCCCGGGTCAGGCCGAGTTCCTCCAGGGCCTGCTGGCCCCCGACGGGGTGCGGCTCGCGATCGACCTCGACGTCCCGGAGGACGTGGTCGTGGAGCGGATCACGGGCCGCCGGGTCTGCACCAGCTGCGGGACCGTCTACTCCCTCGGCCGCGACGAGTCGGCGGACACCGGCGTGTGCGCCAAGTGCGGGGGGCAGGTCCTCCAGCGGGAGGACGACACCGAGGAGGCCGTCCGCAAGCGGCTCTCCCTCTACGCCACCCAGACGGAGCCGCTCCTGCAGTGGTTCCGGGACCGGGACCTGCTGGTGACCGTCGACGGCGTCGGGGATCCCGACGAGATCGCGGCCGAGCTCGTCCGGGTCATCGACCAGCGGGTGGCCTGACCCGCCTTTGATCCGCGGGACGGGATGCCCTATCCTGTTCCGTCGGCCCTGTCGGGACACGTCCCGCTCGCGCCGTCGCCAGCCCCACACCCCCCGGGTGATCCACCAGGAGGATCCGTTCTGCCCAAGCCCAAGGAAGACGCCATCGTCCTGGAAGGGACGGTCATCGAGCCGCTCCCCAACGCCATGTTCCGAGTCGAGCTCGAGAACGGGCACAAGGTGCTGGCGCACATCTCCGGGAAGATGCGGATGCACTACATCCGCATCCTGCCGGGGGACAAGGTGCAGGTGGAGCTCACCCCGTACGACCTCTCCCGAGGTCGCATCACCTATCGGTACAAGTGATCAGGAACGTCCATGAAGGTCAGGCCCAGCGTCAAGAAGATCTGTGAGAAGTGCCGGGTCATCCGCCGGCACGGTCGCGTGATGGTCATCTGCGAGAACCCCCGCCACAAGCAGCGGCAGGGCTGAGCTCGCCGAGCTCCGACCACCCGACCACGAGCCCAGCCAGAGGAACCGCACACACATGGCACGAATCGCCGGCGTCGACATCCCACGAGAGAAGCGCCTCGTCATCTCGCTCACGTACATCTACGGCATCGGCCGCACGGCCGCCGAGCAGATCTGCACCGCGACCGAGATCGACGAGTCCACCCGCGTCCGTGACCTCACGGACGCCGAGGTGACCAAGCTCCGCGGCTTCATCGAGGAGAACTTCAAGGTCGAGGGCGACCTCCGCCGCGAGGTCAACCAGAACATCAAGCGCAAGATGGAGATCGGCTGCTACCAGGGCCTCCGCCACCGTCGTGGCCTGCCCGTCCGCGGCCAGCGCACCCACACGAACGCCCGGACCCGCAAGGGCCCGAAGAAGACCGTCGCCGGCAAGAAGAAGGTCCGCAAGTAATGGCCAAGCCACCCGCAGGGGGGCGTCGCCCCCGCAAGAAGGAGCGCAAGAACGTCACCCACGGTGTCGTCCACATCAAGAGCTCCTTCAACAACACGATCATCTCGATCACCGACCAGGAGGGGAACGTCCTGTCGTGGGCCTCGGCGGGCAACGCCGGGTTCAAGGGCTCCCGCAAGTCCACCCCCTTCGCCGCGCAGCTGGCCGCCGAGCAGGCCGCCCGCCGTGCGATGGAGCACGGGGTGCGCAAGGTCGACGTCGTGGTGAAGGGGCCGGGCTCCGGCCGCGAGACCGCGATCCGCTCCATCCAGAACGTCGGCATCGAGGTGACCGGCATCAAGGACGTCACGCCGGTCCCGCACAACGGCTGCCGCCCCCCGAAGCGCCGGAGGCTCTGACATGTCCCGATACACCGGCCCCCGGGCGCGCGTCTCGCGCCGCCTCGGCACCAACATCTGGGGCACCAAGGGCGAGATCGTCGCCATGGAGAAGCGCCCGTACCCGCCCGGCGACCACGGCCGCACGCGTCGCCGCGGCAACGTGAGCGAGTACCTGCTGCAGCTCCAGGAGAAGCAGAAGGCCCGCTTCGCCTACGGCATGACCGAGCGCCAGTTCCGCAACCTCTACGAGGAGGCGAACCGCCGCCAGGGCGTGACCGGCGAGAACCTGCTCCGCTACTGCGAGCTGCGCCTGGACAACATCGTCTACCGCTGCGGCTGGGCGGCGACCCGCCCCCAGGCCCGCCAGTTCGTGAGCCACGGCCACGTCGAGGTCAACGGCCGCCGGGTGAACATCCCGAGCTACCGGGTCCGCAAGGGCGACGTGATCCGGCTGCGCGAGAAGTCCCGCCAGCTGCTGGTCGTCCAGTGGAACCTCGACACGCTCGACCGCACGCCGCCGGCGTGGCTCGAGTCCTCCGAGGGGGGCCAGGAGATCACCGTCCGCGAGCTGCCCCTCCGCGAGCACATCGACGTGCCCGTGCGCGAGCAGCTCATCGTCGAGCTCTACTCCAAGTAGCGCCCGCGCCCTCGGCGCCGCCGCCACCCACGAACAACCCGCCCGTCCAGTCCCGAGGTACGCATCAGATGCTCGTCATCCAACGCCCCACCGTGGAGGCCATCGACGAGGAAGAGGCCAACCGGCAGCGGTTCGCCATCAGCCCGTTGGAGCCCGGCTTCGGCCACACGCTCGGCAACTCCCTCCGCCGCACGCTGCTGTCGTCCATCCCGGGCGCCGCGATCACCGAGGTGCGCTTCGACGACGCCCTCCACGAGTTCGACACCCTCACGGGCGTCACCGAGGACGTCACCGACATCATCCTCAACCTGAAGGACGTCGTCCTGACCTCGGTCGCCGAGGACCCGATCACGCTGCGCCTGGACGTGCGCGGGCCGGCCGAGGTCACCGCGGGTGACATCCAGACCTCGTCGGACGTGGAGATCCTCAACCCCGACCTCCACATCGCCACGCTCAACGGCAAGGCCCGCCTCGCGGTGGACCTCACCGTCGACCGGGGCAAGGGCTACCTCTCGGCGCTCGGGCGGAGCACCACGACGATCGGCGTGATCCCGATCGACGCCATCTTCTCGCCGGTGCGCCGCGTCACCTTCACGGTGGAGCCCACCCGCGTGGAGCAGTCGACCAACTACGACCGCCTCGTGCTGGACATCGAGACCGACTCGTCGCTCACGCCGCGCGACGCCCTGGCATCGGCCGGCGCCACGTTGAAGTCGCTGGTGGAGCTCGTCGAGCAGATGTCCGACGAGCCGGAGGGCCTCACGCTCACCGAGGCCAACACGGCCGTCGCCACCTCGCCCGACCTCGAGCTGGCCATCGAGGAGCTCGACCTCTCCGAGCGCCCCCGCAACTGCCTGAAGCGGGCGCAGGTGAACACGGTCGGCGAGCTGCTCCAGAAGAGCGAGGACGACCTCCTGGCCATCACGAACTTCGGCCAGAAGTCGCTCGACGAAGTCATCGAGAAGCTCGACGAGCGGGGCCTGTCGCTCCGCGGTCGGGACTGAGGACGGAGAACCTGCCATGCCAGCCACCCCGAAGAAGGGTCGCTCCTTCGGCGGCAACGCCAAGCACCAGCGACTGATCATGGCCAACCTCGTGGCCTCCCTCGTGGCCTCGCCCACGGGCATCGTCACCACCGAGGCCAAGGCGAAGGCCGTGCGCCCGATCGCCGAGAAGCTCATCACGAAGGCCAAGAAGGGCGGGCTGCACAACCACCGCCAGATCCTGGCCTACATCGGTGACCAGGAGATCGCCGCGAAGCTGATGGACGAGGTCGGGCCCCGCTACGCCACGCGGCCCGGCGGCTACACCCGCATCCTGAAGCTCGGCAACCGCCAGGGCGACAACGCCCCGATGGCGAAGCTGGAGCTCGTCTGAGCCACCGGCCCCGACGGGTCACCGCCATGCACGCCGACGGACCGCCCCGACCGGGCGGTCCGCTCGCGTCCGGCACCGGTCCGCCGCCCGGCCCTGACGACACGTCGCCACCGAGCCGGTGGTCGGATGACCGGAGCACGGCGGCGGAGGGTCCCGGTGCGCCGGTGCGGCTCCGGCTCGACCTCGGCTACGACGGCTCCGGCTACCGCGGGTTCGCCGAGAACCGCGGCGTGGACACGGTGGCCGGGCGCCTGCGGGAGGCGCTCGAGCGGGTGCTGCGCCACCCCGTCGACCTCACCTGCGCCGGCCGCACCGACGCGGGGGTGCACGCCCGGGGCCAGGTCGTCTCGTTCGACACGACCGCGGCGCCCGACCCCGAGCGCCTCCGGGACTCGCTCAACGGGCTGCTCGGGCCGAGCATCGTCGTGCGGTCCGTCAGGACCGTCGGTGCCGACTTCGACGCCCGGTTCTCCGCCACCTCCCGCACGTACCGCTACACGGTGCTGAACCGGGACGTGCCCGACCCGTTCCGGGCCCGCACGGCCTGGTGGGTGCCGGAGCCCCTGGACCGGGTGGCCCTCGCCGAGGCCTGCCCGCCGCTGCTCGGCGAGCACGACTTCAGCTCCTTCTGCCGCCGCCCCCGGGGGGATCGGGAGGTGTCGCTCGTCCGCCGGGTGCGCTCGGCGGGCTGGACGGAGCTCGACGACGCCGACGGTCCGGGCGTGCTCGTGTTCGAGATCTCGGCGTCCTCGTTCTGCCACCAGATGGTGCGCTCGGTGGTGGGCCTGCTCGTGGACGTGGGCCGGGGCCGTCGCACGCCCGCCGACGTGCAGGCGGCGATCGCGGCCCGGGACCGGGCCCGCGCCGGCCAGCTCGCCCCGCCGCACGGCCTCGTGCTCTGGGAGGTCGGCTACTGATGGCGCCGCACGCCCCCGGACCGCCCACGCGCCCGGTCCACCCCGAGTGCGCCGTCCGCCCGGGGTCCTGCGCGGATGTGACGCTGAGCACCGTGCACGCACCGGATCCCGGAGTCGGGGCGGGCGCTTGCACGGATCGGCGCGCGCCCCGTACGCTTGCCCGTCGGCCCGAGCGGTCGATGGCGCGTCCCCTGGCACCGCCGGTCGACCCCCACCGGTCCGGACGAGTGCCCGCCCCGTCGGGTGCCGACGTGGTCGGACGGATCCAGAGAACGAGAGAGTGAGCGCGGTGCGCACCTATTCGCCACGAGCAGACGAGATCGAACGCAGCTGGTACGTCGTCGACGCCGAGGGCCTGACCCTCGGCCGCATGGCCACCGAGGTGGCACGCGTGCTGCGCGGCAAGCACAAGGCGATGTACACGCCGCACCTGGACACGGGCGACCACGTCATCGTGATCAACGCCGACAAGGTGGTCCTCACCGCCGACAAGGCGGCCTCGAAGCAGGTGTACCGCCACACGGGCTACCCGGGCGGCATCCGCTCCACCACGTACGCCACGCTGCTCGACGAGAAGCCCGAGCAGGCCGTGCGCCGCACGATCCGGGGCATGCTCCCGAAGAACCGCCTCGGCCGCCAGATGCTCAAGAAGCTGAAGGTGTACGCCGGCCCGACCCATCCGCACGCCGCCCAGCAGCCGCAGCCCCTGGCCCTCGAGGGCGCGCGGGCTCGTTCGTAACGGAGCACCACGCCATGACCACGCCCCTCACCCAGACCACCGGCCGCCGCAAGCGGGCCGTCGCCCGGGTCCGTCTGCGCCCCGGCTCCGGCACGATCACGATCAACAGCCGGTCGGTCGAGGACTACTTCCCGAACGCCACGCACCGGATGATCCTCACGGAGCCGCTGCGGGTCACCAGCACGGGTGAGGTGTACGACGTCGACGCCACGCTGCACGGCGGCGGCGTGACCGGGCAGGCCGGTGCGGTCCGCCTCGGCATCGCCCGCTCGCTGATCGAGCTCGACCCCGAGCTGCGCCCGACGCTGAAGAAGGCCGGCTTCCTCTCCCGCGACGCCCGCGAGAAGGAGTCCAAGAAGTACGGCCTCAAGAAGGCCCGCAAGGCCCCGCAGTACTCCAAGCGCTGATCCCGCTCGCGCCGTGACCGTCCGCTTCGGCACCGACGGGGTGCGGGGACTGGCCAACCGGGACATCACCCCGGAGATCGCCCTCGCCATCGGGCGGGCCGCGGTCCGTGCCTTCGGACCCGCACGCGTCCTGATCGGTCGCGACACGCGCGCCTCCGGGCCGCTGCTCGAGTCCGCGCTCGCCGCCGGCGTGCAGGCGGAGGGCGCCGACGCCGTCGTGCTCGGCGTCGTGCCCACGCCGGCGGTCGCCTTCGGCTCCGCACGGGACGGCGTCGTGGGCGTGGTGATCTCCGCGTCGCACAACCCGTTCCAGGACAACGGCATCAAGCTGTTCGCACCGGGCGGTGCGAAGCTGGGCGACGACGAGCAGGCTCGCGTCGAGGCGATCATCGCCGAGGCGCTCGGGTCCGGCACCCACGCCGGTCCGACGGGCGCCGACGTCGGCCGCGTCGTCACGGACCCGACCGTGGTCGCCGACTACGGGACCTCGGTCGCCGGGGCGCTGGAGGGGCGCCGGCTCGACGGGCTGCACGTCGTCGTCGACTGCGCCAACGGCGCGAACAGCGAGGTCGCGCCCGCCGTGCTCGAGGGGCTCGGCGCCCGCGTCAGCGTCCTGAGCGCGTCGCCCGACGGCACCAACATCAACGACGCCTGCGGGTCCACCCACCCCGAGGCGCTCCGGGCGGCCGTCGTGGCCGAGGGCGCCGACGCCGGCATCGCCTACGACGGCGACGCGGACCGCATGCTCGCCGTGGACCACACGGGCGGGCTCGTGGACGGCGACCAGATCATCGCCCTGTGCGCGGTCGATCTCCGCGATCGCGGGCTCCTGGCCCGGGACACGGTCGTCGTCACGGTGATGTCGAACCTCGGCTTCCGCCAGGCGATGGAGCGTGAGGGGATCGACGTCGTGGAGACGGCCGTCGGCGACCGCTACGTGCTGGAGGCGATGGCCGAGGGTGGCTACTCGCTCGGCGGCGAGCAGTCGGGACACATCGTGTTCGGCGACCTCGGCACCACCGGCGACGGGCTGCTGAGCTCGGCCGTGCTGCTGGACCTCCTGCGCCGGTCCGGTCGGCCGCTCGCCGAGCTGGCCGCGGCCTCGATGATGCGGCTGCCGCAGGTGCTGGTCAACGTGCGACTCGCCGTGCCGGTGCCCGACGTGGTCGACCGCCTCGCCGAGGACACGGCCCGCGTGGCGGGCGAGCTGGGCGACCGGGGTCGCGTGCTGCTGCGGCCGTCGGGCACGGAGCCGGTGGTCCGCGTCATGGCCGAGGCGCCGACCGAGGCCGAGGCCGCCGCCGCCGTGCAGGAGCTCGTGGCGGCGGTCGAGCGCCTGGCCTGAGTCACTCCACCAGCGCGGTGGCGGCCCCGAGGTCGTCGGGATCGAGCTCGGGCAGCTCCCGCACGGCCTGCAGCAGGTGGCTCGACCACGTGGCGAGCACGCTCGACAGCAGCTCGCTCTCCGGCTCGATCCGCACCTGCTGGAGGTCGAAGGTGCCGTTGCGGTAGACGGCGAGGTCGTACGGCGGCCCCACCGACAGGTTCGCCAGGGCCGTCGACACCATCGACGCGACCGCGACCTTGATGGCGTCGCCGAGCCCGAGGTGCTCCTCGACGGCGAGCTCGAGCATGTGCTTGCCGTACTTGGTCTCGCCGATCTGCAGGAACGGCCGGTCGTCACTCGCCCGGATGTAGTTGCCCTCCGGGTACACCATGAGGACGTCGGGCCGGTGGCCGCGCACCTGGCCGCCGAGCACGAACGTGGCCGAGCCGTCGGCGCCCACGCGGTCGAGCGCGGGGCGGTGGCGGTCGGCGACCTCCACCGCGAGCCGGCCGAGGTACAGCGCGGCGTCGTGCAGGTCCTCGGCGTCGGCCAGGCTCGGGCCGTCGGGCGCGTCGAGGTCGATGCGGATGCGGTCGAGCACCTCCTGCGTCGTCGCGAGGTTCCCGGCCGACTCGATGACGAACAGCCGGTCGTCGTCGGGGCGGAACACGTGCAGCTTGCGGTAGGTGCTGATGTCGTCCACGCCGGCGTTGGTGCGGGTGTCGGCGAGGAACAGCAGCCCCTCGTCCAGGCGCATGGCGATGCAGTAGGTCACGGTGGCTCCGGGTCGGTCGCTCGTCTCGGTTCGGTGGCCCGACCGCCACGGTAGGGCCGGCACGGGGACGCCCACGACGGGTGGTGCGCCGCCCACCCCGGCGGCACCCCGCTACCGCATCGCGATGACGTCCCCGTACACTCGACCGATCCCCTGAGGAGGCCTCTCCCACATGTGCGGAATCATCGCTGTCGTCCGACGACCGCCCACGCGTGAGCCGGTCCCGGCCGGTCCCCTGGTCGAGCAGCTCGCCGCCGCGGGGTCGCTGCTGGCGGACGGCGACCGCCGTCGCGAGCGCCTCGAGGAGGCCGCCGGGCTGCTCGAGCAGGTGGATGCCACCCTCCGTGGCGTGCCCGGGCTGCTCACGCTGTGGGACGACCGCGAGGCGATCGGCCGCATCGACGCGCTGGTGCAGGACCTCACGCTGCGTGCCCGGGCGGTGGAGCGCGAGCTGGACGACGCCCACCACGTGGTGGCGCCCGCCGACCTCGAGGCCACGAACGCCGCGCTGATCCGGGTGAAGGACGCGCTGTGGGCGATCGGCCGCGACCGCCTGCGCGCCGTCGAGCAGGTCGCGGGCCTGACCGATGGCGAGGCATCGCCGGCGGGGCTCGCCGTCGCCCTGAGCCTGCACCAGGCCCTCTCCGCGCTCGACCGGCTCGAGGTGCGGGGGCGCGACTCGGCCGGCCTCGAGGTCCAGCTGACCGGCCACGGCCTCGACCCGGAGGACCCGCTCGTGGTGCGGGCGCTCGAGGAGCGTCGCCACGCCGCGTTCACGGACGGCTCGGCGCGCTGGGCCGACGGCGTGCTCGTGCTGGTGTACAAGGCCGCCGCGGAGATCGGCGAGCTCGGCGACAACACGGCCGCCCTCCGGTCCGCGATCCGCGGCGACGAGCTCCTGCAGCTGTCGCTCGCGTCCGGCGAGGTCGAGGCCGTCGTGCTCGGCCACACCCGCTGGGCCTCGATCGGGATCATCTCGGAGCCGAACGCGCACCCGCAGTGCTCCGAGGAGCTCGACCGCGCCGACGGCCCGTTCGCCACCGCGGTGCTCAACGGCGACGTCGACAACTACGCCGACCTGATCGCCGCCGACTCGCTCCGACTGCCGCCGGAGATCACGACCGACGCGAAGGTCATCCCGACGCTCGTCAGCCACGGGCTCGTCGACGGCCTGGGCGCCCGCGAGTCGTTCCGCGAGACCGTGGCCCGCCTGGAGGGGTCGGTGGCCATCGGCGCCTCGATCGCCGCGGCGCCCGACCGCCTCTACCTCGCCCTCCGCGGCAGCGGCCAGGCCCTGTACGTGGGGGTCGCCGAGGACGCCTTCATCGTCGCCTCCGAGCCCTACGGCCTCGTGGAGGAGACCGCCACCTACCTGCGGATGGACGGCGAGACGCCGGCGGACCCGACGAACCCGACGGGCAGCCGCGGCCAGATCGTGGAGCTGCGCACCGAGGCGGCGGGCAGCGTCGAGGGGATCGGCCGCTGGTCCTACGACGGCGCCGAGCTGCCCGTGCGCGAGGCCGACCTGTCGAGCGCGCAGATCACCACGCGAGACATCGACCGCGGCGCGTTCCCGCACTTCCTCCTGAAGGAGATCACCGACGCGCCGTCGTCGTTCCGCAAGACGCTGCGGGGCAAGCTCGTCGAGGCCGACGGCGTCCTCCGCGTCGAGGTGGGCGACGCCACGCTCCCGGTCGACGTGCGCGAGGGGCTCCGGTCCGGTCGCATCGCCCGCGTGCTGGTCATCGGGCAGGGGACCGCGGCCGTGGCGGGCCAGAGCCTCGCCCAGCACCTCGTCCAGCTGCTCGCCGAGACCACGGTGCGGGTGGAGGCCCTGCCGGCGACGGAGCTCTCGGGTTTCCAGCTCCGGGCCGACATGTCCGACACGCTGGCCGTCGCCATCAGCCAGTCGGGCACCACGACCGACACGAACCGCACCGTCGACCTGATCCGGGGCCGCGGCGCCTCGGTCGTGTCGATCGTGAACCGCCGCAACTCCGACCTCACCGACAAGTCCGACGGCGTGCTCTACACCTCCGACGGGCGCGACGTGGAGATGAGCGTCGCCTCGACCAAGGCGTTCTACGCGCAGGTCGCCGCCGGGCTGCTGCTCGGGTACGCGATCTCGGAGGAGGTGCCGGGCGGTCGCACCCACGCCCACCCCGACGAGCAGGAGCTGCTGCGCTCGCTGCGCGACCTCCCCGCCGCCCTCGAGCGGACCTTGGCCACGCGGCCGACGATCGCCGAGGCCGCCCGCACGTTCGCCCCGGCCCGTCGCTACTGGGCGATCGTGGGCAACGGCGTGAACCAGATCGCCGCCCGTGAGCTGCGGATCAAGCTCTCGGAGCTCTGCTACAAGTCGATCGCCTGCGACGCCACCGAGGACAAGAAGCACATCGACCTCTCGGCCGAGCCGATGATCCTCGTGTGCGCCGCCGGCCTCGTCGGCTCCACCGCCGACGACGTCGCCAAGGAGGTGGCGATCTTCCGGGCGCACAAGGCGGCCCCGATCGTCATCGCCAGCGAGGGCGACCGCGCCTTCACCGCGGCGCTGGCCGTGCTGACGGTGCCCGAGACGCACCCGCGCCTCGGCTTCGTGACGGCCACGATGGTCGGCCACCTGTTCGGCTACGAGGCCGCGCTCGCCATCGACGCCCAGGCCCGGCCGCTGCGCGAGGTGCGCGCCGCGATCGACGAGGCGGTCGCCGCGAGCGGTGGCGACGTCCACCGCGCCCGCGGCGGTGAGGGCCTGCTCCGATCGCTGCGGCCCGCCATCTCGGGTCCGGCCGGCGCCTACCTCGACGGCGTCCGCTCGGGTGCGTACAACGGCCACCTCGAGGCCGCCACGGCGGTCCGGCTCGCGGGGCACTTCCGCTACGCCACCGGCATCAGCCCGCTCGACGGCTACCAGCTGGAGTTCGGCAAGGTGGGCACGCCGGGCGTGGTGCTCGAGGACCTGCTCGCGGGCCTCACCGCGGGCATCGAGGAGCTCACCCGACCGGTGGACGCCATCAAGCACCAGGCCAAGACCGTGACGGTGGGCATCAGCCGCAGCGACGAGTCGCTGCTGCAGGTGCCGCTCGTCGCCGCGGTGCTCGAGGCCGGCTCGGCGCGGGACCGGCTCACGTACTCGACGCTCCGCTCGCTCGGCGAGCTCGACCCGGCCGTCGCCGAGGTGCTCGGCGCGACCCGCTACGCCGTCGAGCACGGCGAGGACCTGGACCGCGCCACGCTCGTGGTCGTGGACCGCAGCGGCGTGTCGCTCGGGCTGGCGTCGAGGGTCGACCGCGACCCCCGCCTCCGCGGCACCAAGGCGCTCGTCGCCCGCGAGCAGGAGCTCATGGTCGCCCAGGGCCGGAGCGACGGCCGGCTCGTCATCATCGTCCCCGAGACGAAGGACGGCGTGACCACGGGCCTGCAGCTGCTGCACGTCGCCCTCGTGGGCGAGCTCACGGCCGGCACGGCGCGCGCCGTGCTCCAGGGCTACCGCCGCCGCTACCAGGCGTTGAAGGACGCCGTCACCGAGACCGAGGACGTGTTCCGGGACGACCTCCTGGCGCAGCAGTCGGTGACCGACCTGCTGACGGTGCCGATCCTCGACCTGGCGGACCGCTGGCGGTCGTGATCCCGCCCGTCGCGGACGGGCCGGTGATCGGGGTCGGGATCGACCTCGTGGCGGTGCCGCGGCTCCGCGCCGCGCTCGGGCGCACGCCCCGCCTGGCGACCCGCCTCTTCGCCGACGACGAGCGGGCCGCCGCGGTCGACGAGGGCTCGGCGGGGGAGGGCGACCTCGTGCCGGCGCTCGCCGTGCGCTTCGCCGTCAAGGAGTCGGTGATGAAGTCGCTCGGGGCCGGGATCGGCGCGATCGGCTTCGACGAGATCGAGGTCGCGACGGCGGGTGCCGGCCCGTCGGGCGCGTCCGTCCGGTTGCGCGGCCGCGCCGCGGAGCGGGCAGCAGCGCTCGGTGCGGCGCGCTGGGTCGTGAC
>JAEVZA010000238.1 GCA_023392475.1 Actinomycetes bacterium
ATCGGGGTCGGGCGGTCGATGTGCCGCACCGTGCTCGACCTGCGCGCGGGCGCCGGGACCGACCTGCAGCACCCCGACGCGGTCCTCGTCCAGCGGGTCCGCGACGCCGTGCGGCGCGAGGCCGAGGCGAGCGCCTCGGTGTGGGGCGGCTACGACGCGGCCTACCGGGTCGTCGCCGCGGCCACCGCCGAGGCCGGCCGCACGCTGTGCCCGACGGCGCGCGCCCTCACCTCCGCTGCGTTCCCCGGCGGGAGCTGACACCGCCCCCGCCCGGCGTGGTGCGGCCGGCTACGTGAACGCCGGGATGCCGGTGATGGCCTGGCCGAGGATCAGCGTGTGGATCTCGTTGGTGCCCTCGTAGGTGAACACCGACTCGAGGTTGTTCATGTGGCGGATCACGGGGTACTCGGTGGTGATGCCGTTGGCGCCGAGCACCGAGCGGGCCTCGCGTGCGACACCGAGCGCCATCCGCACGTTGTCCATCTTGGCGAAGCTGACCTGGGGCGTGGCCAGCGTGCCGGCGTCCTTCATGCGGCCGACGTGGATGGCGACGAGCGTGCCCCGCTGCACCTGCACGGCCATGTCGACGAGCTTCTGCTGCGTGAGCTGGAACGACGCGATCGGCCGGTCGAACTGCCGGCGCTCGAGCGAGTAGTCGAGGGCGGCCTCGTAGCAGGCCCGGGCCGCGCCGCAGGCCCCGAACGAGATGCCGAAGCGGGCCTCGTTCAGGCAGGACAGCGGGCCCCGCATGCCCGACACGCCCGGCAGCACGGCGTCGGCGGGGAGGCGCACGCCGTCGAGCACGAGCTCGGAGGTGACCGACGCCCGGAGCGACACCTTGCGGTGGATCAGCGGGGCCGAGAAGCCGGGGGTGTCGGTCGGGACGACGAAGCCGCGGACCGCGCCGGCGTCGGGTCCGTCGGGATCGGTGCGGGCCCAGACCACGGCGACGTCGGCGACGGAGCCGTTGGTGATCCACATCTTGGCGCCGTCGAGGACCCAGTCGCCGGCGGCGTCCTGGCGGGCGGTCGTGCGCATCGAGCTTGGGTCGGAGCCCGAGTCGGGCTCGGTGAGGCCGAAGCAGCCGATGAGCTCACCGGCGGCCATCCCGGGCAGCCAGCGCTGCTTCTGCTCCTCCGAGCCGAAGGCGTGGATCGGGAACATGGCGAGCGAGCCCTGGACCGAGACGAAGCTGCGCACGCCCGAGTCGCCGGCCTCGAGCTCGAGGCAGGCGAGTCCGTACGCGGTGGCCGACGTGCCGGCGCAGCCGTAGCCGTCCAGGTGCATGCCGAGGAGGCCGAGCGCGCCGAACTCCTTGGCCATCTCGACGGGGAACTCGCCGCGGTCGAACCAGCCGCCGACGTCGGGGAGGACCTTGTCGCCGACGAACTGCCGGACCGTGTCGCGCAGCAGGCGCTCCTCGTCGGTGAGCAGGGCGTCGAGCGCGAGGAGGTCGCGGGCGTCGACCGACTGGGGGAGCGGCGCGTGCGTCATGCCGCCAAGGCTAGGTCCCCACCCCCCACCGACCCCACCTGCCGCGTTCTGACGATTCTTCGTGTCGTCAGGCAGCGCGGATCGTCATGGGAACGAGTGGGAACCACGCGGAGCGAGCGCGTGATGGGGCCGCGGCGTGCCGCGCTCAGGGCGTCGGCGGCTTGGGTTCCTTCGGGAGCCCGAGGATCCGCTCGCCGATGATGTTGCGCTGGATCTGGGAGGTGCCGCCGGCGATGCGGGCGCCCGGCGCCCCCTCGAGGACCTTGGCCACGTCGCCCTCGAGCATCCCCTCGGGCCCGGCGAGGCCCGAGCGCAGCACCGCCAGGTCGAACATCAGCTCCGTGGTCCCGAGCTTGGCGACCGAGCCGAGGACAGACGCCACCGGCCCCTGGCGCTTCCCCATCGCCCACAGCGCGGTGCCACGGATCCACAGCGCCGCGAGCTCCTGCTCGTCGATCTCCGAGAGGTCGCCGCCGAGGGCGAGCATGGCGTCGAGCCGGCGCTTGAGGGAGATCCCGGCCGCGCCGATGTAGCCGCGCTCGTTGGTGAGCGCCTGCATGCCGACCATCCACCCCTCGTGCTCGGGCCCGAGCAGCCCCTCGACGGGCACGCGCACCCCCGTGAGGAAGACCTCGTCGAACTCGGCCTCCCCGTTCATCTGGCGCAGCGGGCGCAGCTCCACGCCGGGCGAGGCCATGTCCAGGAGCAGGAACGAGATCCCCTGGTGCGGCTTGGCGGTGGGATCGGTGCGGGCCATCAGGATCCCCCGGTCGGCGACGCGCCCGTTCGAGCACCACACCTTCTGCCCGTCGACGACGTACTCGTCGCCGTCCCGCACGGCCCGGGTGGTGAGCGAGGCGAGGTCGCTGCCGGCGTCGGGCTCCGAGAACAGCTGGCACCAGATGCGCTCGCCCGTGAGGATCGACGGCAGGTGCTCGGCCTGCTGCTCCGGCGTGCCGAACGCCAGCATTGCGCCGCCGGTCAGCACGTTCCCCACCATGTTGAGGAACGGCGGGACCTGCGCGATCGCGCACTCCGTGATCCAGGCGCCCTGGTGCTCGGGGGAGAGCCCGCGTCCCCCGACCTCCGTCGGCCAGTGGATGCCCGCGAACCCGGCGTCGAACAGCGTGCGCTGCCAGCGCCGGCCTCTCTCCGCGAGGTCGGGCGGCAGGATCGCGCCGTAGTCGCGGGGCGCCTCGCCACGGTGCGTGGCCAGCCACTCGGCCGCCTCCGCACGGAACTCCTCGACCCCGATCGACCCCACGCCGTCCCCCTCCACGCTCCCGTCGGCCGCCCGGTCCGGGCGCCGTCCGGGGGATTCTGGCCCCGATCGGGTGCCCGTGCGTGCTCGGAGCGGATCGGGCCCCGACGGGGCGGATCACCCGGTTGTCCCGCCGTCGCGCCAACCCATACCCTCTGCTCCCATGGCGACAAAGGGGGCGGCGTCGTCACCGTACGAGTCCGTGGCACCCCGGTTGGGGTTCGTCGGCGGGTTCGACGGTGTGCGGGGCATCGGGATCCTGATGGTCCTGTTCAACCACGCCTACTCCGACCTGTCGCCGAGCTTCGCGGGGATCATCGACGTCTTCTTCGTGATGAGCGCGTTCCTGATCGTGACGCTGCTGCTCCAGGAGCACCGGGACCAGCACACGATCAGCATGCGGAAGTTCTACGCACGGCGCGCGGTGCGCCTGCTGCCGTCGGCCTACCTCTGCATCGCCGTCTGGATCGTCTACTGCCTGCTGTTCGACCGCGGCCGACTGGCCACGCTGTGGCAGGAGGCGGTCGCCGCCGTCACGTACGTGTACGAGCTCGTCTTCCCGGTGGGGCTGCTGTCGGTGGCGCCCCAGATGGCGGGCAAGACGTCGATCGACCAGTTCTGGTCGCTGGCGGTGGAGGAGCAGTTCTACCTGCTGATCGCCGTCACGGTGCTGGTGTGCATCCGCAAGAAGTGGATGACGCAGCTCGCCGTGATCCTGTGCCTCGTCGCCGCGTTCATCAGCTGGCAGCGCTGGACCGGCCACGCAGGACCGGTGCCGATCCCGTCGGACCCGAGCGGCCCGTCGCTGCAGCGCGGGCTCAGCCTCCTGTGGCTGTCTCGCCCCGACTCGCTCATGTGGGGCGTCGGCCTCGCCGTGCTGAACTCACGGCTGCCCGAACCGCTCCCGGAGCGGTGGCGACGATGGTTGCCCCGCGTGGGCCTCGTCGGGTTGTTGGTGGCCGGGGTGAGCATGCTGCTCGCGTCCGGGTTCCTGAAGCAGACGTTCGACAAGGTCGGCGTGCCGTACCCGTTCGTGCCCATGGCGCCGCTGTACGACCTGAAGACGATGCAGCCGGTCCAGGGCCAGTCGGGGACGTACTGGATCAACTTCGGCTACACGCTCACCGCGATCGCGTTCGCCCCGGCGATGCTCGCGATGGCACGGGTCAAGGACTGGTGGCCGAACCGCGCCCTGTCGTGGAAGCCGCTGCGCTTCATGGGGCGCATGTCCTACACGGTCTACGTGTGGCACACGTTCTTCTACTTCGTGATCCTCGAGGGCCTCGGCCTGAACGACAAGCTGGGCCAGAAGACCCGCGTGCCGATCCTCGCCGCCGTCACGATCGTGTGCTGCCTGCCGATCTTCTACGGGGTCGAGCAGCGCATGCTCCGGGTGAAGCTCCGGTACGCGTCGGAGAAGGAGGTCCTCGACCTCAACACCGGGAGGATGATGTCCGTCGAGCAGGCGGCGGGCGGCCGTCGAC
>JAEVZA010000338.1 GCA_023392475.1 Actinomycetes bacterium
CACCACCACCGCAGCGGTGGCCCACCCGTCGGGACGGGAGCGCGCCGCGGCGAGCAGCGCCACCTCGCCGGTTCGCCGGGCCGCAGCGGACCTCGCCGTGGCGAAGGCCCGCGGCTGCAGCCGAACCAGCACCCGGGCGAAGCCGAGAGCCACCAGCACGGGGGCGGCGAGCACGACGCCGTCGGACCACAGCGAGCCCGCCGACGCCGTCGCGCCCCTCACCACGAGAGTGGCCAGCGACGCCGCGGCGAGCAGCAGGAGCGCGCCCTCGGCAGCAAGCCGGCGGATCTGGCCGGCGGGGAGCCCGGCGCGACGACCACCCGGCGTGGCGGGTGCCGGACCCGAGGCCCGCGAGGCGGTCCAGACGGCGAGTGCCGGTTGGGGGACGGTCGCCGCGAGCAGCGGCGGAAGCACCCAGGCGGGCGGCGGCACTCCCCCCGCGACCAGGACGGACGCGGCGAGGCCCACCGCAGCCCCGACCACGGCGAGGGCGGCAGCCTCGACGGCGTTCGCGCAGCCGATGGTCGACAGCGAGGCGCCCCGGGCGCGCCACTGGGCGAGCACCGACGAGCGGCGCTCGACCACGAGGCCGGCCGCCAGGAACTCCACCAGGAGCGCGGCCACGAGCAGGCCGAGAAGGATGACCGCAGCCTGCGCGGATGCTGCCGACACCTGCGCGAGCGCACGATCGACCAGCCGGTCGAGCCGGGTGGTCACGACCGGCCGGACGCCACCGAGGTCGAAGGTCTCCCGGCCGGAGGCGAGGCCGCGAGCCTGCGTCGCCACGGTGGCCGCGAGCGGCGCGTCCAGGGCGGAGGCCCGCACCGGGTAGGTGTAGCTCTGGGTCATGAGGGCGGGATACAGGGCCACCTGCGCGAACGGCAGCGACGCCGCGGACACCAGCAGCCCGACCGAAGCGACGGCCGCCGAGCCGTCGACGAGTTGCGGTACGAGCAGCGTCGGCTCCACCGCCCACGCGTCGTCGTCGGGGTCGTCGGCCCGGTACACCCCGCTCAGCCACACCTCCAGCGGGCCACCCTGGGGATCGTCGACCTGCAGGCGTTCCCCGGGGTGCGCGCCGAGCAGTTCCGCGCCCGCCTGCGAGACCGCAACCTCGACCGGCGGCGCGGCGTCGCCCTCGAGGACGGACGTGTCGCCGGTCGCCACCGGCGCCCTCCCCTCGACCCACTGCACCGCGGGACCGGTGTCGCTCGACAGGTAGATGAACCGCACCCGGCCGGGCCGGCCCGCGATCACGCCCGCCTTGAGCTCGGGGCCCACCATGGATGTCACCGGCCGGCCGAGGACCGAGCGGAGCGGGACGGGCATGCCGGCATCGACGAGGTCGCGAACGCCCGCTGCTGCGGCGGCGGCGTCGGAGCTGAACCGATAGCCCGCGTCCACCGGCACGCCGACCCTGACCTCCGCACCCGCGGCTGGGTCGGAGACGGCCGCGCGTACCGTCGCGGTCGCGACCGTGTCCATCGCCTGCGGGACCACGGCCGAGAGGAAGGCTGCCGCGGCGACGACCACCACGCCCACCGCCAGAGGGCCCGCATCGTACCGGGACTGGCGCCACAGCCCCCGCCAGGGCAGCAGGCCCGAGCGCCGCGGACCGGCACGGCTCCCGCTCACGGCGCCTCCCCCGCGCGCAAGGCGGCCACCGTGGAGCGGCGCACCACGGCCAGTCCCGCCGGAACGCCGGCGAGGAGCCCGCCAAGGAGCACGACGCCGACGACGACCGCGGTGGGGACGGCCGTCCAGACCAGTACCGCGGACGGGACGGCGCGCTCTCCCGCCGGCGTGAGGACCAGCAACGGCGCGAGCAGTGCGGCGAGGAGCGCACCACACGCCAGCCCCAGGACGACGCTCACGCACACCACCGCAGCGTGCTGCGCCAGGTGGCCGGCCAGCGACTCCCGCCTCGAGGCGCCGATGGCCCGCACCCGCGCGACGGTGATCGCGCGCCGCTGGGCTTCTGCCGCGGCCAGCAGCGCCGCTCCCGCGAGGGCGAGTCCCACCGCCACCGCGGTGGCGAGCAGCCACGCCTTCGGCAACGGCGCGCGCAACGGGCCGTCCCGCTGGGCCGCGGCGACCTCGACCCGGTCGAGCACCGGACCCGTGCCCCTCGACCGGAGTTCCGCCGCCGCACCGGGTCGGGGGCCTCCCACCCACCACCCGTCGAGCGCGGGCTCGATCAGGCGAGCGCTCAGCAATGCCCGCTGCAGCGACGTCAGGTCCGTGAGCAGGGCAGCCTCCCGGACGTGGGCGGGCACGTAGGGCACGGTTCGCACCAGGACCACCTCGACCGGCGTCGTGCCCCATGTCATCGCCATCCGGTCGCCCGGCGCGAGCCCGAGGTCGTCGGCGAGCCCCGCGCTCATGGCGACCGGCAGCCGGGTGGACGCGCGGAAGCTCAGCAGCGTGAGATCGCCCTGCTCCCACGACAGCCCGAGCACCGAGTAGCTGAAGGACGCCTCCACGGTGTCGCCGTGCACCGACACCCGGTCCGGACGGACGGCGGCCTGGCCGTCGTCCCCGGTGGCGTCCCAGCCGGCACCGGAGGAGGACGCACCTTCCACGGTGACGCTCGCCGTCATCATCACCGAGTTGTTCCCCCAGGAGATCAGGTCGCCGGCGGAGCGGTCGGCGAGGTGGAGGTTGATCGCGACGACGCGCCAGGTGCCCTGGGGAAGCGCCCGGGTGCCCGGCAGCGGCAGCCTCGTCGGGTGCGGGCGGCCGTCGAGGGCGACGTCCGCGCCGGCCAGCGTCGTGGTCGCCCCGGTCTCGTCGGCCAGAACCAGTGTGGGTGTCGCCACCACCGCCGGTTCCGGCAGGCCGGGCAGCAGCGAGCGCTGCCGGACGCCGCCGGCGACGGTGATCCGGGTGGGCGGGGCGGGAAGGACCAGCGGCGCGCCGACCTCCTGCGGAGCCAGGCCGGCCATCACCGCCGGCCAGGACGCGTCCTGCGGCGGACGGCTGTGCAGCAGCCGCTCCGCACTCTCCGCCGGCAGGGCCAGCACCTTCACGCCCTGGGGCCGGCTGCCCAGCACCACGGCGCGATCGGCGACGGGCGCCACCGTGCCGCCGGCAACGCTCGCCACCGCGCCGGCCGTTCCCGGCCCCCCCGCCTGCGCGACGACGAGGTCGGTGCCGACCAGGGCTGCCGCCTGGTCGTCCTGCGAGACCGACCAGGTTCCGAGGAAGGTGACACCCAGCGTGGCGAGGGCGGTCGCCAGGACCAGGAGGAAGGCACCCTGCGTCGCGCGGCCGCGTCCCAGGTGCCACCCGGCCATCGGCAGGACGAACCCCCGTGCGCTCCGGGCCCGCGCGCTCGCGGCGAGGGCCGCGAGCGGCAGGAGCC
>JAEVZA010000376.1 GCA_023392475.1 Actinomycetes bacterium
GGTCCCGACGGTCCGAGTGCGCAGCAGCGGGCCGCCCGCGCCGCCCTCGAGCACGACCTCGTCGTCATCGCCGGGGGGCCGGGCACCGGCAAGACCCGGACGATCGCCCGCCTCCTCGCCGCGCTCCTCAGTGGATCGGGCGACGGCCCGGCGCCGCAGGTCGCGCTCGCGGCGCCCACCGGCAAGGCGGCGGCTCGGCTCACCGAGGCCGTCCGCCGAGAGGTGGCGAGCTCCGACGTGGACGGCACCGTCCGCGACCACCTGGAGGCGCTGCGGGCGACCACGCTGCACCGCCTCCTCGGCGTCCGACCGTCGGGCACCTGCCGCCACGACCGGTCGAACCCGCTGACCGCGGACGTCGTCGTGGTCGATGAGATGTCCATGGTGGACCTCCCCATGACGGCCCGGCTGCTCGACGCCGTCCGGCCCGACGCCCGGCTGGTGCTCGTGGGTGACCCGTCGCAGCTCGCGAGCGTCGAGGCCGGCGCCGTGCTCGGCGACGTCGTCGGCACCCGCGGTCGGCCCACGCCCGCCGAGCTCGAGGGACGGGTCGTGACGCTGGACGTCGCGCACCGGTTCGGCGCCGACTCGCCGATCGCCGCGCTCGCCCGCGCCATCGACGCAGGTGACGCCGACGAGGTGCTGGATCTCCTGGCCCACGGCTCGTCCCGGGCCGGCGGTGAGCGCGTGGAGCTCGTAGACCCCGACGACGCCGCCGCCGTGGGCGCGGTCGCGGCGTCGGTGGTGGAGCGCGCCGTGGACCTGGTCCGGGTCGGCCGCTCGGGCGACGCCCCTGCGGCGCTCGATCAGCTGCGCCGGCTCCAGCTGCTCGCCGCGACCCGGCGGGGACCGCTGGGCGTCCAGGACTGGAACCAGCGGGTCGACCGGTCGCTGCTGGCCGATGGGCTCGTCCGCGGACGCTGGTCCCCCGGGCGGCCCGTGATGGTGACGGCCAACGACCAGCTCAACGGCGTGTTCAACGGCGACGTCGGCGTGGTCGTGCGGACCGACGGTGCGGGCGGTCCCGCCCGGGTGCAGGTCGCCTTCGACGGCTCGGACGGCCCCCGCCTGCTCGACCCGTCGCGGCTCGACCGCGTGGAGACCCAGTGGGCGATGACCATCCACAAGAGCCAGGGATCGGAGTTCTCGCACGTGGTGGTGACGCTGCCGCCGCCGCCCTCGCCGATCCTCACCCGCGAGCTGCTCTACACCGCGGTGACGCGGGCGAAGGAGCGCGTCACGCTCGTCGCCACCGAGGCCGCGGTGCGCGCCGCGGTGGAGCGGCCCGTCGCCCGGTCGTCGGGGCTCGCCGCCCGGCTCGGCTGACGCGTGCCTCCAGCACGCACCCGAGCTCACGGCTCGATGATCGCCCCCGTGAAGTCCGCGCCCGTGAGGTCGGCACCGCCGAGATCCGTCATGGAGAGGTGGGCGCCGGTCCAGATCGTGTTGCGGAGGTTGGACGACCGCAGCTTCGTGATGAAGAGGTCGGCGCGGCGGAAGGTCGAGCCGGACAGGTCGGAGCCCGGCATGAATGCGTCGTAGAGCTCGGCATCGTCGAAGGTCGCGTTGCGGGCGACGGTGCCCGGACCGAAGGCACCACCGAGATCGGCGTGGGAGAAGTCCGCGCCGGAGAAGTCGCCGTACGAGGTCTCCGCGCTGTTCATCATCGCCCAGTTGAAGTCGGCGCCGATGGCGGTCGCCTCCTCGAGGATCGTGCTCTCCATCCGGGCGTGGTCGAAGTGCGCCCCCGAGACGTCCGCGCCGTCGAAGCTGGCCCAGGACAGCGACGCGCCACTGAAGTTCGCGCCGTGGAGGTCGAGTCCCTCGAAGTGGCGCGATTGCAGGTTGCAGCCGTGGAGGTCGACGTAGGGCACCGGCCGCTTGTTGCAGTCGGAGACCGGCGGCGCCGTGGTCGTGGTCGTCGATGTCGTGGTGCTGGTCGTCGTGGTGCTGACCATCGACGTCGTGGTTGGGGCCTCGGTCGTGGTCGTCGTCGGTCCGGTGGTCGTGGTGACCTCGGTCGTGGTCGTCGACGCCGTCGTGGAGGTCGACTCGCTCGTGGTGCTCGTCGTCGAGGTCGACGTTGTCGGTGGCGTCGGTGCGGGCGCGCACGCCGCTGTCACCGCGGCGGCGACCGCCACACCGATCGCGGACCACTGACGAAGCCGTGCCGTGCCCATCGCCCCTCGCCCCCTGTCGCCGTTGACAACGTACCCGGCCGGCCCTCCCGGACATCGGTCCTCCGCGCTGTCACACCCCTCCGGCAGCATCGGCGGCATGGACCCCGTCCCGATCCTGATCGCCGCGTTGGCAGGGCTGGCGGTCGGTGCCGCCGCCTCGGCCCTCGTCGTGCACCTGCGCTGGGCCCGTCGTGCCGCGGAGGAGGGTGCCGGGCTGCGCGCCCGCGTCGCCGCGGCCGAGGCCGCCGTCCGGACCGACGACCAGCTGCTCGACGCGTACCGGGCCGTCGCCGGCGGCGCGCTCCAGGAGCAGTCGCAGCAGCTGCTGCAGCTGGCGGCCACCCGCTACCAGACGCTCGAGACCACGGCGCTGTCGCACTGGCAGGCGCAGGGCGACCAGGTCGCGCAGCGGCTCGAGCAGTACGCGGCGCGCCTGCAGGAGCTGGAGGCGCAGCGCCGCTCCGAGTCCGCCGTCCTGGCCACTGCGGTGGGCGACCTGCGGCGCAGCAACGAGGACGTCCGCGCCGAGGCGTCCCGGCTGTCGTCCGCGCTGCAGGACAACACCGTGCGGGGCGCGTGGGGCGAGGTGCAGCTGCGCCGGGTGCTCGAGCAGGCCGGGATGGCGAACCACGTCGACTTCGTGGAGCAGCGCTCCGTGTCCGACGCGGACGGCGCCGGCCGGCCCGACGTCGTGGTCAGCCTGCCCGACGAGCGCGCCGTGGTGATCGACGCCAAGGCGCCGCTCGACCGCTACCTCGCCGCCGCCAACTGCGAGGACGACGAGCGACGCGACTCGCTGCTGGCCGAGCACGCCAAGGCCGTCGCCGGCCATGTCACCGCGCTCGCCCGCCGCCGCTACGACCGGTTGGTCCCGGGTTCGGTCGACCTCGTCGTGATGTTCGTGCCGGGCGACGCGTTCCTGACGGCGGCGCTCCGGGCGCGCCCCGGCCTGCTCGAGGAGGCCTACGCGCAGCGGGTGGTGCTGGCGTCGCCGTCCACGCTGCTCGGGTTCCTGCGGGGCGTCGCGCTGGGGTGGCGGGAGCGCCAGGTCGCGGACCAGGCCGAGACGATCGCCGCCCTCGGCCGGGAGCTGCACGAGCGGCTCGGCGTGTTCGCCGAGCACCTCGGGCGCGTGGGCGGCGCCCTGGGCCGGGCCGTGGGCTCGTACAACGAGGCCGTGGGCTCGTTCGACCGCCGCGTCATGGTGTCGGCCCGGCGCTTCGAGGACCTCGGGGTGGCGTCCCCCCGCCCGGTGCCGGCGGTCGACCAGGTCGAGGAGGTGCCCCGCTCCGCCTGACCGGCCGACCACGGGCCCGCCCATGTCCTCAGGCCGTCGGGTGCGCGTGCCGACAGGAGAGCCCGATGGACGACCACGCCGTCACCGGCTCCGTGGTGGACGCGCGCCGGGTGCGGCAGGAGTGCCTGCGGCAGGTGGTGCCGCTGATGCGCGCCCTGACGATGACCGGGCCGATCGCGGTCGTCCTCATGCTGTTCATGATCCGGCCGAGCTGGGTCGTCGGCGCCGTGTGGGCGGGGCTGCTGCTCGTGCCGGCCGCCGTCGTCGTGGCCTGCACGCCGACCAGGCGGGCGCCCGTCGCCGCCCTCGAGCGCTGGGAGCGCTGGTACGGCCCGTACCTGATCGTCAACCTGCTGATCTGGACCTCGGCCATCCCGCTGATGCAGCCCGACGTCGCCTCGCTCCAGACCGCCCAGCTGCTCGTGCTCGTCGCGATCGCCAACACGCTCGTGCTCATGGGCGCCTTCCTGCCGCGCCTGTTCCTCGTCTCGATCGTCGTCCTGTCGGGGGCGATCATGGTGTCGCTCTGGGTCTGGGGCCTCGGCGTGAACCGCTACCTCGCCCTGGCGGTCCCCGTCTATGTGCTGATCCTCGTGCAGCTGCAACGGCACATGCGGTGGGCGACGGTCCGGGGGATCCGCCTCGCGGTCGAGAACGAGGCCCTCCTGCGGGAGCTCGGTCGGGACCACGACCGGCTCGAGCACGAGGCCCGCCACGACCACCTGACCGGGCTGCTCAACCGCGCCGCCTTCATCGAACTCGTGACCGTCGGCCTCGCGGCCGGCGGCCTGCCGCGCGACGTGGCACCGGCGATCGCCTTCCTCGACCTGGACCACTTCAAGCAGGTCAACGACGTCCACGGCCACCTCGTCGGCGACCAGGTCCTCGTGCAGGTGGCCGACCGCCTCCGTGGGGCCGTCCGGGACGACGACCTGGTCGGCCGCTTCGGCGGCGACGAGTTCACCGTGTTCCTCCGTGCCTCCGACGACGCGTCGGCACGCCGCGCCGGCGAGCGGATCGTCGCCGCGTTCGAGCCCGGCTTCGTCGTCGGTGACCTCGAGCTCCACGTGGGCGTCAGCGTCGGCATCGGGCTCGCCGAGGGCGCCGGCGGCGCCGGCCGCACCGCGGAGGCCCTCATCGCCCTCGCGGACGCCAGCCTCTACCGGGCCAAGTCGCGCGGGCGCCACCGGGTCGAGGTGGCACACTTGGCCCCGTCCTGATGCTGTTCGAGACCCGCAAGCACCGCCATCGCCGCGAGCTCCTGGAGGCCGGGTTCACCGACGAGTGGCGTGCCGTCTGCGAGCGGCGCTTCCGCTGGTGGCCGTCCCTCTCGGACGACGAGCGCTCCCGACTCGAGTCGATCGCGCTCGGGCTCGTCGTGGACAAGGACTGGGAGGCGGCCCGGGACTTCACCGTCACGGACGAGATGACCGTCGTGATCGCCGCGCAGGCCGCGCTGCTCGTCATCGGCCTCCCGATCGACGACCCGTACCACGACGTCCACGCCATCGTCGTGCACCCGACCACCCTCGTCCTCACCGGCGAGCACTCGCAGGTCGAGGGGCTCGTGTCGGACGACCCGATGGAGATCCTCGGCCAGGCCGAGTACCACGGGCCCGTGCTGGTGGCGTGGGACCAGGTCCTGGACGACGCCCGCCACCCCGGCACGGGCCACAACGTCGTCTTCCACGAGTTCGCACACCAGCTGGACATGCTCGACGGCACGACCGACGGCACGCCGCCGCTCGCCACCCAGGAGCAGTTCGACCGGTGGGTCGAGGTGTGCACGCGGGTGTACGAGCAGGTCGCGGCGGGCGCCGGCGGCCACGCGCTCAGCTCCTACGCGGGCGTGAACCCGGCCGAGTTCTTCGCCGTCGCCACCGAGACCTTCTTCGACGACCCGCACGGCCTGCGGGCCGAGCACCCCGACCTGTACGGGTGCCTGGCGGACTTCTACCGGCAGGACCCGGCGTCCCGCTGAGCCCACGGTCGCGCCTCCCCGGCGCGGTGCCTACGATCACGGCCGTGGACGAGGAGCGGAACGGGCGGACGGCACGGACGGGGCGGGGGAGCCGAGGAGCGCCCCTGCGGTCGCGAGCACGGCGGTCCGTCGCGGTGGCCGGCGCGCTGCTCGTCGGCGTCGCCCTCGTGGCGGCCGGCTGCGGCGGCGACGACGGCGATCAGGGCGGTGGCAAGGTGCAGGACCTCGCCGGGACGTCGTGGTCGCTCCGGTCGGCCGAGTCGGGCGGCTCGACGCCCACCCTCGAGTTCGACCAGGAGGGCCGCCTCAGCGGCTCGACCGGCTGCAACCGCTTCGCCGGCACGTACACCCAGGACGGCTCGAAGCTCCGGATCCAGCTGGGACCGGTCACCAAGGCGGCGTGCACCTCGAAGGACCTGCAGTCCCAGGAGGAGCGCATCCTCGCCGCGCTGCCGAAGGTGCGCACCGTCGAGCAGTCGGGCCGGAACATCACCCTCGCCGACGGCGACGACCAGGACCTCCTGTCCTACTCGGCCGTGTCGAACGAGCTGGCCGGGACCTCGTGGAAGGTGACCGGTGTGAACCGCAACGGCGGCGTCGAGACGAGCGCCCTGACCGAGAAGCTCACCGCCGACTTCGGCAAGGACGGCACCGTGTCGGGCGACGGCGGGTGCAACCGCTTCACCGGGAAGTACACGCAGGATGGCACGACGATCGCCATCACCGACGTGGGCTCCACGATGATGGGCTGCGAGCAGGACGTGATGGCCCTCGAGACCGACTACCTGGCCGCGCTGCAGAAGGCGACGTCGGCCAAGGTGTCGGGGACGACCCTCGAGCTGCGCGACGACTCGGGCGCCGTGCAGGTCACGCTCCGCGCCGCGGGCTGAGCCGCGGCAGGCGCTGATCCCCGCTGCGGGCCCGAGCTGCCGCGCACTGAGCCGCGGCGTCGCGAGGCGCGGGTCGAGGTCGGCGCGGGTTCAGCCGGGCTCGCCGAACGAGCCGGGGAACGG
>JAEVZA010000388.1 GCA_023392475.1 Actinomycetes bacterium
GGCGTCGCCCGCGGCGCCCGCGGCACCCGGGTTGCCGGCGGCCTCGTCCTTGGCCGCCTGCTCGTAGAGCAGCTGCGACAGCTTCTGGCTGGCCGCCATGAGGCTCTCGGATGCGGTGTTCATGCGATCGAGATCGCCACCGTTGAGGGCCTCCTTGAGCTCGGCCAGCGCGGACTCGACGGTGGCCTTCTCGGCCTCGTCGACCTTGTCGCCCTGCTCACGGAGGATCTTCTCGGTCTGGTACACGAGCGTGTCGGCCCGGTTGCGGACGTCGGCCTCCTCCTTGCGGCGGCGGTCCTCCTCCGCGTGGGACTCGGCGTCGCGCACCATCTGGTCGATCTGGTCCTTGGAGAGCGAGGACTGCCCGGTGATCGTGATCGACTGCTCCTTGTTCGTCGCCCGGTCCTTCGCGGACACGTTGACGATGCCGTTGGCGTCGATGTCGAACGTGACCTCGATCTGCGGCACGCCGCGGGGCGCGAGGGGCAGGTCGACGAGCTGGAACTTGCCGAGCGTCTTGTTGAAGTCGGCCATCTCGCGCTCGCCCTGCAGGACGTGGATCTCCACCGACGGCTGGTTGTCCTCGGCCGTGGTGAACACCTCGGTCTTGCGGGTGGGGATCGTCGTGTTGCGCTCGATGAGCTTCGTCATGACGCCGCCCTTGGTCTCGATGCCGAGGGAGAGGGGCGTGACGTCGAGCAGGAGCACGTCCTTGACGTCGCCCTTCAGCACGCCGGCCTGGATGGCGGCGCCCATGGCGACCACCTCGTCGGGGTTCACGCCCTTGTGGGGCTCGCGACCGGTGAGGCCCTCGACCATCTCCTGGACGGCGGGCATGCGGGTCGAGCCGCCGACCATCACGACGTGGTCGACCTGCTCCTTGGTGATGCCGGCGTCCTTGAGGGCCTGCTCGAACGGCACCTTGCACCGGTCGATCAGGTCCTGCGTCATCTCCTGGAACTTGGCCCGCGTGAGGCTGTAGTCGAGGTGGAGCGGTCCGGCGTCGGTCGCCGTGATGAACGGCAGGTTGACCTGCGTCTGGGTGACCTGCGACAGCTCGATCTTCGCCTTCTCGGCGGCCTCCTTGAGGCGCTGGAGGGCCATCTTGTCGTTGCCGAGGTCCACGCCGTGGTCGCCCTTGAACGAGTCGACGAGCCAGTCGATCACCCGCTGGTCCCAGTCGTCGCCGCCGAGGTTCGTGTCGCCGTGGGTCGACTTCACCTCGAACACGCCGTCGCCGATCTCGAGGACCGACACGTCGAAGGTGCCGCCGCCCAGGTCGAACACGAGGATCGTCTGGTCGTCGGTCTCCTTGTCCATGCCGTAGGCGAGGGCCGCCGCCGTCGGCTCGTTGATGATGCGGAGCACCTCGAGCCCGGCGATCTCGCCGGCCTCCTTGGTGGCGGTGCGCTGCGCGTCGTCGAAGTACGCCGGGACGGTGATGACCGCCTGCGTGACGGTGTCGCCGAGGTAGGACTCCGCGTCGCGCTTCAGCTTCATGAGGATGCGGGCGGAGATCTCCTGGGACGTGAACTTCTTCCCGTCGATCTCGATGTTCCAGTTGGTGCCCATGTGGCGCTTCACCGACCGGATCGTGCGATCCGCGTTGGTCACGGCCTGGCGCTTGGCCACCTCACCGACGAGCACCTCGCCGTCCTTGGCGAAGGCGACGACGGACGGCGTGGTGCGCGCGCCCTCCGCGTTGGGGATGACGACCGCGTCGCCGGCCTCGAGGGCGCTGACGACCGAGTTGGTGGTGCCGAGGTCGATACCGACAGCCTTGGGCATGGGAACTCACTCTCCTCCGGGCCCGGGGGGACCCGCCGTGCGGATGTTGGGGGATGTCAGGGGTTGCTGGTCCTGCGGGGTCGCTGCGACCCGCTCCACATCGGAGGATAGGGGTGGCAGCGGCCGTTCGGGCAGTTGGTGACAGGGAGCAGTGTAGCAAAGTTGAGTGCTGAGTTGTCAGGTTCTTGCCATGACGGGGCGCGCGCCTGAAGGACCGTTCAGCAGCGACACCCCCGCACCGCTGCCGAACGACCGAGATCCTGTGCGTGCGGAACGCTCAGCGTCCCCTCCGCACAGGATCTCGTTCGGGGGCAGCGGGTCCGGCCGGTGGCCGGTCAGGGGCTGAAGGAGCCCTCGCGGCCCACCCGGCCGACGCGGACCCGGCCGAGCGCCCGGCGGAGGCGGCCGTTGGCGTCGCGGACGAGGGCGAAGCCGCGCTCGCCGGCCACCCGCAGCGCCAGCGCCGCCGCGCCCAGGCGCCAGTACTCGACGCTGCGGCGCAGCTCCGGCGCGTGGCGCGCCGCGGAGCGCCGGTAGCCGAGCGCGGCCGCGGCGTCGCGGTCGTCCGACAGGGAGTGCCACGCGAGCTGGACCTCGGTCCGGGCGGTGGCGAGCGGTCGGAGCGCGAGCCGCTCGGGCGCGACGTCCGCGAAGACCGTGTCGAGGAAGTGGCGGTACGCGGCGTCGAGGGAGCGCGGGTCGGCCGAGCTGTTCGAGCCGTGCCGGCGGTGGTGGACGAGCACCTCGGGCACCGCGGCGACGCGGTGGTGCTCGGCGATGCGGACCCAGAGCTCCCAGTCCTCCACGTCGATCGGGAACCGGTCGCGGTTCACGCGGAAGCCGCCGAGCTCCTCGAGGACCGAGCGCCGCACGACGACGCCGGAGCACGCGACCGGGTTGCGCGTGACGAACCGGTCCCAGACGTCGCCCTCCCACGACGGCACGTTGACCCGGCCGTTCGGGGCCCCGTGCTCGTCGACCACGTCCCACCCGGCGTACGCCATGGCCACGCCGTCGTCCTCGAGCCGTCCGACGACCCGCTCGAGGAAGTCCGGCTCCCACACGTCGTCGGAGTCGAGGAACGCGACGAGGTCACCGGTCGCCTCGTGGATGCCGTGGTTGCGCGCCGCGGACGGACCCGCGTTCTCCTGCCGGACGACGCGGACCCGGTCGTCGCCCTGCTCGGCGGCCCAGCCGGCCAGGTCGTCCGTGCCGCCGTCGTCGACGAGCACCACCTCGAGGTCCCGATCGCCCTGCGCGAGCACGGACGCGAGCGTCTCCGGCAGGAACCGCAGCGAGTTGTAGCAGGGGATCACGACCGAGGTCGGCACGACGAGCGAGTGTACCGGCGGCGTTTGGCGGCCCCGCCGGGCGTGCGGCACCATCGCCCGAGCCGTCCCGCCTCGACGGGGCCTGACCTGGAGGGCCAGATGCACCGACTCGTCCTGCTCCGCCACGGCGAGAGCGAGTGGAACCGCGAGAACCTCTTCACCGGTTGGTACGACTGCGACCTCACCGACGCGGGCCGGGCGGAGGCCTCCGCGGCCGGCGGCATGCTCGCCGACGCCGGGGTCGCCCCCGACGTGCTGCACACCTCGGTGCAGCTGCGCGCCATCCGCACCGCGAACCTCGCCCTCGACTCGCTCGGCCGCCTCTGGGTCCCGGTCCGCCGCAGCTGGCGGCTCAACGAGCGCCACTACGGCGACCTCACGGGCAAGAACAAGAAGGAGACGACCGACCAGTACGGCGAGGAGCAGGTCAAGGTCTGGCGCCGCAGCTACGACGTCCCGCCGCCCCCGATCTCGGACGGCAACGCGTCGAACCCGAACCACGACGCCCGCTACGCGTCGCTCCCGCCCGAGCTCGTGCCGGCCACGGAGTGCCTGCGCGACGTCGTCGCCCGGATGCTCCCCTACTGGTACGACGCGATCGTCCCCGACCTGGCCGCCGGCCACGACGTGCTCGTGGTCGCGCACGGCAACTCGCTGCGTGCGCTGGTCAAGCACCTCCAAGGCATCTCGGACGAGGACATCACCGGGCTCAACATCCCGACCGGCATCCCGCTGCTGTACGAGCTGGACGACGAGTTCCGACCGGTCGACGACCGCTCCGTGGAGGACCGGTACCTCGTCGACGCCGAGACCGTGCGAGCGAAGGCGGAGGCGGTCGCCAAGCAGGCCACCGGCGGCTGACCCGGGCCCCCTGTTCCGTTCTGTTCGTCGAGGGTCAGGATTCTCCGGACCCTCGACGAACAGAACGGGGACGAGCGGCCCGCGGGATCAGCCGAGCGTGGGCGTGGCCGGCGCGACGACGTCCTGGCGCGGGGACGTCAGGTCGATGATCGACCCGGCCGGCGGATCGAGCGCGAGCCGGTCCTCGACCTCGGCCCAGAGCCGCCGGTACGCGACCGCCGCGAGGTTGCGGGGTGACGCCACCACCGCGGGGATCTGCTCCATCCCCATGCGCTCCACCGCGGACGAGACGGGGACGGCGGTCAGGCCGAACCGCCGGTCGCCGCGCACCTGGGCGACCACCTGCCGGTGCAGCACCTTGCGCTCGTCGATCATCGAGAGGAACGCGAGCACCGGGAGGCCCGGGCGGTGCGCGGCCACGAACTCGGTGAGCTGGTCCAGGCTGCGGACGGCGAGCGGGGCCGGGATCACCGGGGCGAGGATGAGATCGGACGCCGCCACGACCGACTCGGTGACCACGCCGAGCCCGGGGGCGCAGTCGAGGACCACGACGTCGTAGGCGCTGTCGAGCGGGCGGACCAGCTTGCGGATCACCCGCTCCGGCCACCGCCGGGCCGACAGCACGGTGTCGACCACCCGGAAGGAGGGGTCCGCGGGCAGCAGGTCGAGCCGGACGTGGTCCGTCGTGCGGATCGCGCTGTCCAGCCCGCGCTTGCCGCCGAGCAGGCGCACGGCACCGCCCTTCACCTTCGCCCGGGCCCGGTAGCAGTGGGTGGCCGCACCCTGCGGGTCCAGGTCCCAGAGCAGCGTGCGGTAGCCGGCCGCCGAGGAGAGCATCGCGAGGTTGACCGCGGCGGCGGTCTTGCCCACCCCGCCCTTGGCACCCGCCACGGCGACGACCCTCATCATCCGCTCCCTGCTCGGTGCGCGAACGTCGGCCACCCCGACGCTCCCCAGCGCGTGGGCCCCATTCAACCCGAAGCCCGGTCCCCGGGTGCGCGTCCTCGGCGCGCCGGGCCGTCGGACCGCCGCGACACGGGGTCCGCCCCGTAGTCTCGGCGGCGTGTCACGGCTGACCGACCACCTCGCCGACATCTCGCTCTTCGCCGGCTGCTCCGAGCAGGACCTGAAGCGCCTGGTCCGGGCGAGCGACGAGGTCAGCGTGTCGACCGGCACCACGCTCACGACGCAGGGCGAGGTGGGCCGCGAGGCCTTCGTGCTGCTGTCGGGCACCGCCGACGTCGTGCGCGACGGCGCGGTCGTCGCCTCGCTCGGCCCGGGCGACCACGTCGGCGAGCTGTCGCTGCTCGACGGCGGACCGCGCACCGCCACCGTCACCGCCACGAGCGACGTCGACCTGCTCGTGCTCAGCGTCCCGGCGTTCAACGGCGTGCTCGACGAGATCCCCACGCTGGCGCATCGGCTGGCGGTGTCACTCGCCCGCCGGTTGCGGGCCGCGGAGGACGTCGCCCACGTCAGTTGAGACCCCGCTCAACTTCACCCGATCGGGGACGTGCCGACTAGGTTCGGGGCCGCTATGAGCGCCACCGACACCACCACCGAGACCGACACCGACGCGGGGCCGGTCCCGGGTCCGACGCGGCTCCAGCCCCACCAGATCGCCGTCGTCATCGGCATCGTGATCGCGGCGATCGTCGCCATCTCGGGCATCGCGGCGGCGCTCGAGCAGTGGCACGACGACAGCGCGGTCCAGCGCGAGGTGTTCGGCGGGATCCCCGGCGCCCTCCAGGTGGCGTTCTACGTGGTCATCCCGATCATGTTCATCTTCGGCGCCGTCATGTTCTCGAACCGCATCCGCAACTGGGAGCGGGGCGGTCCCGACCGGCGCGACATCACGCCGAAGAACGCGAAGCGCCGGCTCGAGCGGCTGCGCTCCGGCCTCTACATGCAGACCCTGCTGCGCGACCCCGCCGCCGGGATCATGCACTCGATGATCTACTTCGGGTTCCTGGTGCTCCTCGCGGTCACCACGGTCCTCGAGATCGACCACCAGCTCCCCGAGTCGGCCAAGTTCCTCAACGGCAAGGTGTACGAGGGCTTCGCGTTCATCGGCGACCTCGGCGGCATCGTCTTCCTCGCCGGCGTCGCCTGGGCGATCGTGCGCCGCTACATCCAGCGCCCGTACCGCATCCGGATCAAGTCGAAGCCGGAGCACGCGGTCATCCTCGGCATCCTCTTCGCCATCGGGCTCACGGGCTTCATCACCGAGGCGTTCCGCATCGCCGAGGAGGGCTCGCCGTCGTTCGAGAAGTGGTCCTTCATCGGCTACCCGCTCGCCCAGGTCGCGAAGCACTTCAGCGGCGTCGACACCTGGCACCAGGCCCTGTGGGTCGTGCACGTGCTGACGTTCGTGGCCTTCCTCGTCATCCTGCCGGTCACGATGCTCCGCCACATCTTCACGTCGCCGCTCAACATGTACCTGTCCGAGAAGGACCGCCCGAAGGGCGCCATGAAGGCGATGCCGAACCTGATGGAGACGGAGCTCGAGAGCTTCGGCGCCTACCGGGTCGAGGACTTCACCTGGAAGCAGCTGCTCGACACGGACGCCTGCACGATGTGCGGCCGCTGCACCTCGGTCTGCCCGGCGCACGCCACGGGCAAGCCGCTCGACCCGCGCGAGATCGTCCTGAAGACCGGCGAGGTCATGGCCGCCACCGGCGACCCGGTCGTCTCACCCCCGATCGGCGTCGACGGTGAGATCAAGGTCGACGCGGACCTCCTCTTCGAGCGCATCACCGCCGAGGAGGTGTGGGCCTGCACCTCGTGCAAGGCCTGCGACGAGAACTGCCCGGTGAACATCGAGATCCTGGACAAGATCCTCGACATGCGCCGCTACCTCACGCTGATGGAGTCGGACTTCCCGACCGAGCTCGGCGCCGCCTACCGGGCCATGGAGAACTCCGGCAACCCGTGGGGAATGAGCCAGGCCGAGCGCGGCGACTGGGCGAAGGACCTCGACGGCATCAACATCATCGACGGCGGCGACCCGTTCACCGCCGAGTACCTCTACTGGGTCGGCTGCGCCGGGTCCTTCGACGACAAGAACAAGAAGGTCACCCAGGCGATGGCGAAGCTCCTGCAGCGCAGCGAGATCAGCTTCGCCATCCTCGGCCCGTCCGAGAACTGCACCGGCGACCCGGCCCGCCGCTCGGGCAACGAGTACATCTTCCAGATGCTCGCCATGCAGAACATCGAGACCCTCGACGGCATGGGCGTGCGGAAGATCATCACGCAGTGCCCGCACTGCTTCAACACGCTGAAGAACGAGTACCCGCAGCTCGGCGGCCACTACGAGGTGGTGCACCACAGCCAGTTCCTCGAGGAGCTCATCGACTCGGGTCGCCTCGACCTCTCCGGCGCCCAGCTCGACGAGCGGATCGTGTACCACGACTCCTGCTACCTCGGTCGCCACAACGACGTGTACATGGCGCCGCGGAACGTGATCGGCAAGCTCGCCGGCATCGAGATCGTCGAGGCCGGCCGCAACGGCACGAAGGGCATGTGCTGCGGCGCCGGCGGCGCCCGCATGTGGATGGAGGAGCACATCGGCAAGCAGGTGAACGTGGAGCGCTCGCAGGAGCTGCTCGCCACGGGCGCCTCGCGCATCGCCACCGCGTGCCCCTTCTGCTACGTGATGATCGACGACGGCGTGAAGGCGCAGGGCGTCGAGGAGGACGAGGTCAAGGTCGGCGACCTGGCCATGCACCTGCTCGAGGCGATCGAGAACGCGCAGCCGTTGGCGCAGCCGCCGATCGAGGAGGTCGTCGAGGGCTGACGCCCTCGGCACCGATCCCGCTCACCTGCTCGACCCACCCCTTCTGTTCGTCCAGGATCCGGCTCTTCCTGACGCTCGACGAACAGAACGGGGCTGGTGTTGGGCCGGCGTCAGGCGTCGAAGTTCTTCCAGTACTGGCTCGCGGTCGGACCGACCTGACCCGCGTACTTCGAGCCGAGCGCGCCCGAGCCGTAGGGGTGCTCCGCCGGGCCGTCCATGCGCAGGAACGAGATCTGGCCGATCTTCATGCCGGGGTACAGCGTGATCGGCAACGTCGCGACGTTCGACAGCTCGAGCGTGAGGTAGCCCTCGAACCCGGCATCGACGAACCCCGCCGTGGTGTGGATCAGCAGCCCGAGCCGGCCCAACGAGCTCTTCCCCTCGATCCGCCCGACGATGTCGTCGGGCAGGCCCACCCGCTCGGCGGTCGAGCCGAGCACGAACTCGCCGGGGTGGAGGATGAAGGCCTCGCCGTCCTCGGCGCGGACGAGCTCCGTGAGGTCCGTGAGGTCCTCCTTCACGTCGATCACGCGGCGCGTGTGGCTGCGGAAGACGAGGAACCGGTCGTCGAGGCGCACGTCGATCGAGCTCGGCTGGATCATCGACGGATCGAACGGGTCGACGACGATGCGACCGGCCTCGATCTCGGCGCGGATGGTCCGGTCGGAGAGGATCACGATCGGCACGGTAGCCGGGTGGGAACCGCCCGCCGGACGGCCGCTACAGTGGCGGTCCGCCGCCCTCCGGGGCGGCCATGCGGGTGTAGTTCAATGGTAGAACATCAGCTTCCCAAGCTGAATACGGGAGTTCGATTCTCCTCACCCGCTCCAAGCGAACGTGAAGCTGATGTTCTCCCGGTAGGCCCTGCTCCTCCGGTCGCTTCGCTCCCACTTCAGCTTCCCAAGCTGATTACGGGAGTTCGATTCTCCTCACCCGCTCCAAGCGACCAGGTCGCCGATGGGAGCCCCTGCCGCACCTCGCCGCAGGGGCTCCGCCGCGCCGGGGCGACGGTCAGCGCGGGAGGGGGCCGAGCAACCGGTTCACCCGCGCGTCCCACCGGGCGAGCGCGAGCTCGTCGGGGGACGACGGGTAGCGCGCACCGGCGCCGACCAGCACCTGACCGCGCGCCAGCATCGGGAGCATCCGCGCCGCCACGCCTGGGACGGTGGCCAGCCGCGCCACCATGCCGGGCAGGTCCGCCGGGCGCGGCGCGGGCCAGCGCTGGTCGAGGCCGCCGGTGCTCATGTGCTCGGTGAGGAGCCCGGCCCGCACCATCGACCGCACGCCCGACGTGCCGAGCGACGTGCTCATCCGGCGGAACGCGTCGTGGGCGGCGAGCAGGCCGCCGTGCTCGCGCTGGAACGCGGCCTGGTAGCCCCACAGCGCGGCCGGGTCGCCGGGATCGTCGGCGTCGGCGACCGCGTCGGCGAGCACGCGGCCGGCGATCAGCCCGAAGCCGATGCCCGACCCGTGCGCGGGGAACACCTGGCAGGCGGCGTCGCCGACGAGCGCCGCGCCCGGCGCGGTCAGCCGCGCGTACGGGCGGCGGAGCGGGATCACGCCCGAGCCGCCCTCGATCGCGTCGCCGAGCCACGGCTCGTCCGCGCGCGTCGCCGCCATCATCTGCGGCCCGGTGCCGTACCGCCCGTTCGCGAGGCAGCCCACGAGCACCGACACCTCGGCGAGGTCGGACGACACCGTGATCGCCCGCGTCGAGTAACCACCGGCCAGGCCGACCATCGTGACCCCCTCGCCCGGGCGGGCGCCGTGGCGGTCGAGGAAGCGACGGGCGCCGTCGGGATCCGCGACCCGGAACACGTGGTCGCTGGCCGAGCACAGCTCGTCGCCGCGCACCTCGGGGCACCATCGTCGCAGCAGTGGTGACCGGCGGCGGACGGCGCCGCGCCGGCCCGATGCGTCCACCACCAGGCGCGCCTCGATCCGGCGGTCGGCCTCCCCGTCGCGTCGGAGGGTCACCGCGGCGACGCGGTCACCGACGACCTCGACGTCGAGCCGCTCGACGTCGTGCACGACCTCGGCGCCGGACGACTCGGCGAGCGCCCGCAGCCGCTCGCCGAGCAGGTGCATGTCCGCCCGCACCGTCGGGGACCGGTGCACGGTCACGCCGGCCGTTCCGTCGGGCCCGACGAGGTGCGTGACGATGTTGGCCGTCACCCGCTCGGGCGCGGCCGGAGGCGCCAGCCCGGCCGCCTCGAACTGCCAGTCGAGGACGCCGTTGTGCCACTGGGCGCCGCCCCGGCCCCGTCCACGCCGCTCGAGCAGCACGACGGACCGACCCCGGCGCACGAGCTGGTGCGCGACGTTCGCCCCCGCCGTCCCGGCGCCCACGACCACGACATCCACCGCCTGACCCACCCGCACGGGCGGGCACCGTAGCGCCTGCCCGGTCAGCCGCCCCCTTCGAGCGCCGCGGCGATGATCCGCCGGCTCTGGGCCGCGAACGGGGGGTCGGTGTCGCGGTAGTAGGGCAGCTGGATCGTGGCGATCGACAGGGCCCACGCACGCCCGCGCGCCCACTCGTCGTCGGGGACGGCCAGCCCGGTCCGGAAGGTCGCCCTGGCGCCGGGCGGCAGCACGGTCCACGCCGGGATGAGGTCGAGGGCACGGTCGCCGACGCCGGCGGTCCCGAAGTCGATCACCGCGGCAAGGCGCCCGTCCGGCCCGACGAGGAGGTTGCCGGGCCCGAGGTCGCCGTGGATCCAGGACGGCGCGACCCCGTCGGACGCCGCCCGGAGCGCCTCGTCCCAGGCCGACCCGATCGCGACGTGGTCCGTCGCCGGGTCGGGACG
>JAEVZA010000396.1 GCA_023392475.1 Actinomycetes bacterium
CCGGCACCGGCGTCTCGCCGTCGCACACCTACGCCACGGCGAACACCTACACCGTCTCGCTGACGGTGACCGACAACCAGGGCGCCACCGGCAGCACGACGGGCCAGGTCACGGTGACCAACCCGCCGCCGGCGAACGTCAGCCCCACCGCGTCGTTCACCTCCGGCCACACGGACCTGACCGGCACGTTCGACGGGACCGCCTCGTCGGATCCCGACGGCTCGGTCGTCAGCTGGGCGTGGAACTTCGGTGACGGCCAGGCCGGCACCGGCGCCACCACCTCGCACACGTACGCCCTGCCGGGCGCCTACACGGTCACGCTCACGGTGACCGACAACCAGGGCGCCACGGGCTCCACGACGGGCCAGGTCACGGTGACGAACCCGGTCACGGGCAACTACGCCTCCGACACCTTCTCCCGCACCGTGGCCTCCGGCCTCGGCACCGCGGATCTCGGCGGCGCCTGGACGGTGACCGGCGGGGCGACGAACTACTCCGTCTCGGGCGGCGTCGGTCGGGTCTCGGCCACGGCCGGCGCGAGCCGCACGATCTCGCTCGACTCGACGAAGAAGACCGACGCCGAGGTCGCCACCCGCCTGTCCTTCGACAAGGCGCAGACCGGTGGCGGCTCCTACGTGGCGGTCATCGGCCGCCGGGTCGACGCCTCCAACGACTACCGGCTGAAGCTGCGTGCCCAGGCCGGCGGCGCCGTCACGGCGCAGGTGGTGCGGGTCGTGGGCGGCACCGAGACGGTCATCCAGAACCGCACGACGGTGCCGGGTCTGACCTGGAACGCCGGCGAGTTCCTGAAGGTGCGGTTCCAGGCGACGGGCACGTCGCCGACCACCCTCAACGCCAAGGTCTGGAAGGACGGGACCTCGGAGCCGTCGGCGTGGACGCTGACGGGGACGGACGCCACCGCGGCGCTGCAGGTCGCGGGCTCCTTCGGGATCTGGGACTACCTGTCTGGCACCTCGACCAACGGACCGCTCACCCTGTCGGTGGACGACTTCGTGGCCGGGCCGACCGGTGGCGTCACGCCGCCGCCGTCGAACGTCGCCCCCACGGCGTCGTTCACGTCCGGCAGCAACAACCTCGTGGCGAGCTTCGACGCCTCCGGCTCCTCGGATCCCGACGGCACGATCGCCTCGTACGCCTGGACCTTCGGCGACGGCCTGACCGGCACCGGCGTGACGCCGAGCCACACCTACGCGGCTGCAGGCACGTACAACGTGGCCCTCACGGTGACGGACAACCAGGGCGCCACGGGCACGTCGTCGGGCCAGGTCACGGTGACCGCCCCCGTCGGGTCCAATTACGCCTCCGACGCGTTCTCCCGCACCCTGGCCTCCGGCCTCGGCACCGCGGATCTCGGCGGCACCTGGACGGTGTCCGGCGCGGCGGCCAACTACTCGGTGTCGGGTGGCGTCGGCCGCCTGTCGACCACGCCCGGCGGCAGCCGCCAGGCGACGCTGGACGGCGTCCAGCAGACGAACACCGAGGTGGACGTCGACCTGTCGCTCGGCCAGGCGCAGACCGGCGGCGGCACCTACGTGGCCGTCATCGGCCGCCGGGTCAACGCCAGCAACGACTACCGGCTCAAGCTCCGGGCCCAGGCCGGCGGCGCCGTCACGGCGCAGCTGGTGCGGGTCGTGGGCGGCACGGAGACCGTCATCCAGAACGTGACGACGGTCCCGGGCCTGAGCTGGGGCGCCGGCGAGGTCCTGCACGTGCGGCTCCAGGTGAGCGGCACGGGCACGACCAACCTGGCCGCGAAGGTGTGGAAGGACGGCTCGGCCGAGCCGGCCGCCTGGCAGCTCCAGGCCGCCGACACGACCGCCGCCCTCCAGGCCAACGGTGGTGTGGGCATCTGGCACTACCTCTCCGGGACGGCCACCACCACGCCGATGGTGCTGTCGATCGACAACTTCGTCGCCGGCCCGCTGCACTGATCCGCTCCCCGGAGCGCGCGTCGATCACGGGTCCGTCGGGCATGCTGGGGTGCAGCCCGACGGGCCTGACGGCCGTCGCCGAGGTGCGGCGCACCCCACCGCACCGACCCAACGCCACATCCGGAACGACAGGACGCACCTGAGGTCATGACACGCACCGACACCGGGCAGGAGCCGAACGCCGAGGCGCGCTCCGCCGGTTCGGGCGGTGCCCGCGGCCCCGTCGGGCGCGCGCTGGCCAAGGTCCACAAGGCGGCGGCGTCGATCTCGGCCGAGATCATCCAGTCGGGCACGAGCTTCCTGCTCTCGCTCGTCGCGGTCCGGGAGCTCGGCGCCGGCGACCTCGGCGTGTTCGTCCTCCTCTACAACTGCGTCGTGCTCTCCTGCGCGGTGACCACGGGTCTCATCGGCGATTCGCTGACCGTGCTCGACCGGACCCGCCGCGACGTGCGCGGCGGGCTCCAGGTGGTGTCGATCGGCGTCGCCGTCAGCGGTGGTCTGCTGGCCGTGCTCATCACGGGCGCCACGGGCCTGCTCGAGTGGAACCTGACCCCGCTGATGGGGCTCGCCACGGCGATCTTCGTCCTCGAGGACCTCGTCCGCCGGATGCTGATGGCGGCCATGCGGTTCTGGTACGTGGTCGCCGTCGACGCCACGAGCTTCACCGTCACGCTGCTCTGGTTGCTCGGGTTCCGCCTCGTCGACGGCGAGCTGCTCATGCGCGACCTGCTCTCGTCCCTCGTCGTGGCGCAGATCGTCGGCATGTTCGTGGGCATCGTGCTGCTGCCCCGGACGGAGCGGTGGTGGGCGTCGATGCGGCGGAGCCGCTGGCACGACGTGCTGCGGTACGGCGGGTGGCGCGCCGCGCAGCAGGCGGTGCGGCCCGCCGTGATGGCGGCCGCCCGCGTGATCATCATCGTGGCCGTCGGCGAGACGCTCTTCGGCCAGCTCGAGGCGGCACGGGTGTACGCGCCTGCCTCGCTGATCGTGAACGGCGCCGGTGGGTTCCTGTTCGCGTCGTACGCCGCACGCCGCAAGGACTCGCTGCGCGAGCTCATCCCCCTCGCCGACCGCGCGACGGTCATGCTCGTCGGCCTCTCGTTCGGCCTCGGCGTGGTCTCGCTCGTCCTGCTGCCGTGGCTGGGCCCGATCATCACCAACGACAAGTTCGACCTCAACCCCGTCGCCGTGTTCGGCTGGTCCGTCTACGCCGCGGCCACCGCCGTGATCATGCCGTACGGCAGCCTCGCCGCCGTCCGCGGCCGCCAGGCGGCCGTGATGGGCACGCGCGTCATCGAGGCCGTGGTGTCGCTCGCCTCACTGGCCCTCGTGCTCCTCGCGGTCGGTGTGGACGTCTGGTGGGCGCCGTACGCCATGGCGGTGGGGTCGGCCGCGATGGGGATCGCCATCCGGCAGATGATCCTCGTCCCCGGCGCCGTCGAGGAGGAGCGAGGACCCCGTGGCCGCCGGCTCGGGCGCCGGGTCACGGTCGCCGGCGCCCCTGCAACCGCGGTCGCATCGGCGGGGGCCACCCCTGCCGCAGCGCCGACCGTCGGCCCGGCGTCGTCGCCCGCCCCGCCGACCCAGGCCGGCACGCCGCCGCCCGATCCAGCATCCGGGCGGTGGGAGCCGGGCGTGTACGACGAACCCCTATCCTGACGGGGTGGCCATCCGGCAGGGCTCCGTGCTCGACCGTGCGCTGCACGTCGTCGACGACTGGTGGGTCGCTGCCGCGGGCATCGCCTTCATCATCGGCAGCGACTACAAGTTCCGCACCCGCCCGCCCGGGCTGGCGCAGGGCGGTGGCATCGATTCGAGCGTCATGTTCGAGCTCGCCCTGTACGCCCTCGTCGGCGGCTACCTGTTCCTCGCCCGGTTCCGGATCCCGCGGGCCCGTCGGGTGCCGCTGCCGCTCTACCTGCTCGGCTGCTTCGTCGCCTTCTCGGTGCTCTCCGTCGCGTGGACGCCGTACCCGCAGTACGCGCTGGTCCGCTGCCTCGAGGCCTGCATCCTGTTCGCCGTCGTGGTCGTGGCGTGCATGGACGGCACCCGCGCCCACTTCCACCGCTTCGCGCACGCGTACCTGGTGCTGATCGCGCTGTCGATCGCGTACGGCTTCGTCGTGCCGAGCACACCGATCAACAACATCCAGGTGGGTCGCTTCACGTGGCTCGCGATCCACCCCACGGTGTCGGGCGCCATGATGGGCCTCGCCTGCGTGGTCGCGACCGGCTACGTCATCAGCGGGCGGAAGGAGCGACCCGGCCCGCACTGGCCGCCCGCCCTCTACGTCGTGGTGCTCCTCGTCGTCGCCGGCGGTGGGATCGCTGCCCAGACCCGCGGCGCCCTGCTGGGCGGCGTCGCCGGCTCGTTCGTGGTCATCCTCTCGTCGCGGCGAGGCAGGGCGTTCATCGAGACCGCCCTCATCTGCATCGTGTTGGTCGCCGGCGTGGCGATCGTCGGCAGCAGCAAGATCGAGACCTACTTCCAGCGCGGCGAGGACGCGTCGGAGCTCACGACGCTGAACAACCGGACGGAGCTCTGGGACCTGGCCGCGGAGGCCATCCGGAAGCACCCGGTGTTCGGCAACGGGATCACCTCCTCCCGAGGGATCTTCTTCTCCGAGATCGGCCTCGGCGGCGGGCACAACGCGGCGATCAACGTGCTCGTCGAGCTCGGGTTCCTCGGCTTCGGCATCTGGGTCGCGATCGTGGTGTCGCTGGTCCTCGGCGTGCGCCGGCTCACCCGCGCCGGGCCGCGATCGGTCGCGCTCGACCGGTCGCTCCTGCTCGGTGTGATCACGTTCCTCGTGGTCGACGGCATCTTCTTCGAGGGAGCTGGTGCGCTGGCCAACGTCGCCAGCACGTGGTTCTTCCTGAGCGTGGGCTGGTACGTGGTCGCCCGGAAGGCGTCGGAGCGCGGTGCCGCCGTGCAGGCCGACGCGGTGCGCCCCGCCGTCGATGCCTGACCCCCCGGCGGTCGAGGCCTGATCCTCCTGGACCGATCGCCGAGCGAGCGGGGCGGGGCGCCGGGGCGTCGTGCTCCGAGCCCGGAGCCTCAGGCCCGAGGCCGAACCCCCGGCGATCGTCGACCCGGCCCGCGCGTCCCACGGCGCACCGGCGGGGCGGTGCGCTGCCAGGGCCCGAGCGTGATCAGCGGAAGGCGCCGTAGTGCCGGGTGCCCGACGGCTGCCCGATGATCGACGCGATCGACGACGGCAGGGCCGGCGCCCAGGAGTCGAACAGGTCGGCACCGGTGGCACGGCCGGCGGCGTCGACGATCGTCGTGCCGTTCACGAGGCGGCCTGCGGCCTCCTGGCCCGTGGCGGCCTGGAACGCCTGCAGGTCGTTGTAGACCGCCGGGTTGCCGACGCCCCGTGACCAGACGACGAGCACGGTCGGGTTGCTGGTCGACGACCGGCTGTAGGAGTTGCCCGGCGCCGTGACCCTGAGCTGCTCGGCGCTGTACTCGTGCGAGAAGTCCTCGACGCACACGAGGCAGTTGGCGCCGTTCGGGTTCGAGATCACGTTGCTCTGGACGAGCACCGGACCGACGATCCACGTCATCGTGGGGTCGGGGAACGGCTGCCGGGGGTCGTGGCCCGGGACGGACTGGTCGGCGGCGCGACGCGCGTCCTGGGCGATCGTGATCGGTCGGTTGCTGCCGCCCACGAAGGTGTTGTTGACGAGCTGGACGTCGGACGTGTCGTTCACCTTCACGCCGTAGCCGCCGTTGCCGGAGACGAGGTTGTCAGCGAAGAGCGCCTTCGCCGACAGCTCGAGCGAGGTCCCGTGACCGGTGTTGTTCACCATGTTCGAGCCGGTGACCTTGATGTCGTAGACGGACTCGTCGGCCCACAGGCCCGGCCCGATGTTGTCCCGGAACGTGCTGTCCGACACGGTGACGCCGCGGGTGCGGGTCACCTTGAAGCCGCCGGACACGGGCGAGTTGTTGAAGTGCTCGGTGTTGTTGTGGTGCGAGACGACCCGTGTGAGCGTGAGGCGGTCGGCGTAGTTGGCGTGGATGCCGAGCATGCCGCTGCGGGCCACCTCGACGTTGCGGAGCGTCGCGCCGGTCGAGAGCACGCTGATGCCGGTGGTCGCCATGTCGTTCACGACGAGGTCGGACAGCGTGATGCCCGGCGCCTCGGCGGTGATGGCACCCATGTCGGGGACCGATGGGTTGAAGCGCCGGAACCCGATGCCCCGGATCGTCGAGTTGGCGGACTTGATCGACAGCGCCTTGATCATGGTGCCGGCGCGGACCTCGTGGCCCGACGGGTTGGTGCCGAGGTACAGGCGGTTGTTCGTGTCGTCCTTGTAGAACGTCCCGGGCACGACCTTGTCCACCGACGCGACCTGCGCCTGCGCGGTCCCGTCGATCCACACCTGGTCCGGGTGCGAGGCCATCGGGTACGCCGCGTTCAGGACCGTCCAGGAGGACTGCGTGTAGTCGGCCGCGCCGCGGGTGTAGGTGGGGGAGGCGTCGAACTCGTAGGTCCAGCCGTCCTTGCGCCAGTCGCTGCCGTCCGCGGCCCAGCCGCTCACGACCTCGCTGCCGTCGAACCAGACCGTCTCGTACGGCCAGGGCTGCACGGTGACCGTCTTGCCGGACGGGATCGACACGGACTCGTGGTACGTGCCGCCGCGCAGCACGATCGTGGCGCCCGACGACGCGATCGCGAGCGCCTGCTTCATCGTGCGGACGGGCGAGGACGAGGTGCCGGGGTTGGCGTCGTTGCCGGTCGTGGCGACGACGATGGCGCCGCTCGGCACCGGGTAGTCGGCGCTGCCGAGCGACGTGGCCTCGCCGATGCCCGGAGGACCGGAGCCGGTCGGCGTCGTCGTGGGCGGCGCGGTCGTCGTCGGCGCGGCGGTCGTGGTGGGCCGCTGCGTGGTCGACGTCGTGGCGGGCGCCGCGGTGGTGGTCGGCGCCGCGGTGGTGGTCGGCGCGACCGTCGTCGTCGTGGTCGGCGCCGCGGTGGTGGTCGGCGCGACGGTCGTCGTGGTCGTCGGGGCCTCCGTGGTCGTCGGCGCGGTGGTGTCCGGAGCGGAGGTGGGCGGGCGCACCGTCGTGGTGGTGGTCGAGCCCGGTGCGACCGAGGTCGTCGTGGACCCGTCGTCGACGGTGGTCGTGGTGGTCGACGTGTGCTCACCGGCGCGCAGCGTCGTGGGCGTGCGGACCGCGGCCGTCGTGGTCGTCGTCGTCGACTGGTGCGGGCGCCGCCGGGGCGGTGGCCCCGCGCACGCGGCGAGCACCACCGTGCCGACGAGTGCGAGGACGAGGACGTGCTTGCGGTGCTTCACCTGGGTGCTCCCTTGAGCGGGCGTGCTGCGGTGGGGCCACGGCCGCCGGCGGCGATCGTGGTAGGTCCATCGGCCCAGGCGCCGCGAAGGTTGAGCGACGTTTCAGGCATCCCCATGCGCCCGTCACCCTAGCAAGTTCTGTTGCGATTGCATGTCGGCCACCGCAGAACCCTGAGATTTCAAGGGAACTTCTGTGTCGCTTCGGTGACGAGGATCGTCATGTGAGCGATCTGGCTCACCCGGCCGGGCACGGGTGATTCCACCCAGAGCGGTGTCATGGACGCGCGCTGCGGTGGGTAGACCGGGCCACCGGGGGCGGGGCCCGGGGTCAGCCGTCGAGCTCGCGCTCCAGGAGCCGGCGGAGCATGGTCGACGAGGTGCGCTGGGTGTAGGGCACGTAGGCCACGTCGACGCCCTTGGCGGCGAAGTCGGACTCCAACTTGTCGCCCTTGTCGGTGCCCCGCCAGTCGTCGCCCTTGATGATCACGTCGAAGCGGAGGCGCTCCCACATCTCGAGCTTGTGGGGCACGTCCTCGGCCACGGCCTCGTCCACGAAGCGGATGCAGCTCACGATCTCGAGCCGCTCGGCGAGGGGCACGACCGGCGTGTTGCCCTTGCTGCGGTGGGCCATCTCGTCCGTCACGACGCCGGCGATGAGGTAGTCGCAGAACTCCGTGGCGTTCCGCAGCATGTTGAGGTGGCCGACGTGGAAGAGGTCGTACACCCCGGGTGCGTACCCGATGCGTCGCTCGGTCATGGTGGGGGGCTCCGTTCGAGGGTTCCCGTCGGAGGCTATCGGCGCCACGGCCCGTTGCGGCCGGCCGGGACCGTGGGGAACGGCGGCGTGGCGCCGATCGAGCGCCAGTGGTGTACGCGTGTGGACACCATCCGCCGTGCGCGGTCCGTGGCGGCCGTGTAGACACGCCCCCGACACGACCGCACATCGAGAGCCACGACAGGGGGACCCCCGTGAACTTCGCCTTCAGCGAGGAGCAGGAAGAGCTGCGCAAGGTCGTCAAGGACTTCCTGAACGCCAAGTCCGACGAGCCGACCGTCCGGGAGCTGATGGACACCGAGGCCGGCTACGACGCCGCCGTCTGGACCCAGATGGCCGAGCAGATGGGCCTCCAGGGCCTGGTCATCCCGGAGGAGTACGGCGGATCCGGCTACAGCTTCGTCGAGCTGATCGTCGTCCTCGAGGAGATGGGCCGGCGCCTGCTGTGCGCCCCGTACTTCTCGACCGTCGTGCTCGCCGGCCAGACGCTCATCCACTCCGGTGACGAGGGCGCAAAGGAGGAGCACCTCCCCGGCATCGCCTCGGGCGAGACGATCGCGACGCTCGCCTACACCGAGCCCAACGGGAAGTGGGACGAGTCGGCCGTCACCGCGACGGCGACCAAGGACGGCGACGCCTGGAAGATCGACGGCACGAAGCTCTACGTGCTCGACGGCCACGTCGCGGACCTGATCATCACCGCAGCCCGCACGGACGCCGGCGTGAGCCTCTTCGCCGTCGCCGGCGACGCCTCGGGCCTCACCCGCACGGCGCTGTCCACCATGGACCAGACCCGCAAGCAGGCCCGCCTCGAGTACGCCTCGGTGCCGGCCACCCTCATCGGCACCGACGGTGCCGGCTGGGACGTCCTCTCGCAGGTCCTCGACCTCGCCGCGGTCGCGCTGGCCGCCGAGCAGGTCGGCGGGTCGCAGGAGGTCCTCGAGATGGCCGTGCAGTACGCGAAGGACCGCGTGCAGTTCGGTCGCCCGATCGGCTCGTTCCAGGCCATCAAGCACAAGTGCGCGGACATGCTGCTCGAGGTCGAGTCGGCCAAGTCGGCGGCGTACTACGCCGGTTGGTGCGCATCGGAGCTGAACGACGAGCTGCCGTCGGTGGCCTCGCTCGCCAAGGCGTACTGCTCGGAGGCGTACTTCCACGCCGCGGCGGAGAACATCCAGATCCACGGCGGCATCGGCTTCACCTGGGAGCACCCGGCGCACCTGTACTTCAAGCGGGCCAAGAGCTCCGAGCTGCTGTTCGGCGACCCGACCTACCACCGGGAGCTGCTCGCCCAGCGCATCGGGATCTGAACCCGATCCTGTTCTGTTCGTCGAGGGTCCGGGTCTTCCTGACGCTCGACGAACAGAACGGGTCTGCGGGCGGGTGACCGGCGCGCTCGGCGCGTGCTTGGGCCGGTCGGGGGCGCGTCTGGCAGGCTGCGGGCGATGTGGATCTGGATCGTGCTCGCGGCGCTCGGCTGCTTCGTGATCGCCGCGGTCGCCATCGGCACGGTGACCGGATCGCTCGCGATGCGCCCGCGGCGCAGCGTCTACGACCTGGAGGAGGCCGTCGACTTCGTGGCCGACCGGCTGCCCGAGGACCTCACCGCGGAGCTGAGCTACGACGACGTCCGCGCCGTGCTCCTCGCGCACTGCGACTACCTCGCGGAGAAGGGCGTCGCCTCGACGCGGACCGCGGACGACATCGGCACCGACCTGGTGGTCGTGCCCGACGACGAGCCCCTCGCCTACATCCTCGGCAAGGTCGAGGAGCAGGGCCTGGACATCCCCGACGACCGCGTCGTCGCGGTCCTCGACGTCGAGCTCCGCTACTACGAGGCGATCGGCGCCATCGGCCCGCAGGTCTGAGCGCCGGCGTGGGTTCGGCGCCCGCGCCGCCGACCCGTACGATGGCGTCGAGCGCATCGGAGGAGCAGCCATGGACCGCCCCGGCAAGTTCGAGCACCACCAGTACGTCGGCGACAAGCGGACGCAGGTCGTCTACGACGTCGACGCGCTCGGCCCCGAGGACGAGCACCTGATCGAGGAGCTCATGCAGGCCGAGACCTACCTGTGCTTCGGTCCCGACACGCTCGCCGAGGCCCGCAACCGCGGGTACCGCCTCTTCGCCAAGCAGCGCGACCGCGCCGAGGCGTGACGACGGGCGCCCGACCGTGAGCGACCGGCGCGACGTGCCCGCCGACGACACGTCGGCCGCGCCGGTCATGGACTACACGTTCGAGTCGGGGTCGCTCGCGCTCAGCGGGCACCTCGCCGAGCCGGCCGGCGCGTCGGGCGAGGCGCCCGGCCTGGTGCTGTGCCACGGGTTCCCCACCCGCGGCCGCGAGAGCCCCCAGTCGGGGAAGTCGTTCCCGGAGCTCGCGGAGCGCATCGCCGCCGAGCTCGGGTGGGTCGTGCTCACGATGAACTTCCGCGGCTGCGGCGGCGCCGAGGGCAACTTCTCGCTCGTCGGATGGCTGGACGACGTGCACGCCGCGGTCGGCCACATCGCGACGCTCGGCGTCACGGGCGTGTGGCTCTGCGGCTTCGGCACCGGCGGCTCGCTCGCGCTGGGGGAGGGGGCCCGCAACCCCGACGTGCGCGGCGTCGCCGCGATGGCGGCACCCGGCGACTTCGACGACTGGGCGCGCCACCCGCGCCGGCTGCTGCTCCACGCGCGCCAGACCGGCGTGATCAAGGATCCCGACTTCCCGGTCGCGTTCGACCGCTGGTCGGCCGAGCTCCGGGAGGTCCGCCCGGTCGCGTCGGCGCGGCGGCTCGCGCCGCGCCCGCTCCTCGTCGTCCACGGCGACAGCGACGACCTCACGCCGCTCGCCGACGGTCGCGCCATCGCCGAGGCGCACGGCCAGGCGGAGCTGCGCGTGATCAACGGCGCCGGCCACGAGCTGCGCCACGACCCCCGTGCGGTCGCGGTCCTGCTCGGCTGGCTCGCCCGCCAGCAGATCGAGGCGGCGGTCGCCGGGGCCTGACCGCCGCGCGTCCGGCCCCTCCGGGAGGAAACGCACCCCCGACCACCGGCTTCGGCGTACCTCGTGGTCGTGATCCGACCACCTGGTACGCCGAAGGGCGATGTGGAGCGTGCGCGGGCGTCAGTCGACCGGGTCGGACTTCGCCTTCTTCGCCGCCTTCATCATCTGCTTCCACTCGCGGACGCGGACGAGGTTCTCGGGCGAGTCGACGTCGGCGACCGAGCGCGGCTGCTCGTCGGAGAACGGCGCCGCGACCTCCTCCCAACCGGCGGGGGCGCGGCCGAGGCGCTTCGCCAGGATGGCGATGAAGATCTTCGTCTTCTCGTCGCCGTAGCCGGGCAGCGCGCGGAGCCGGTCGTACAGCTCCCGGCCGGTGCCCACCCCGGTCCAGACGGCGGCGGCGTCGCCGTCGTAGTCGGCGACGAGCGCGCCGCACAGGTCGTGGATGCGACGGCCCATCGCGGCGGGGAAGCGGTGGATCGCCGGCTTCTCGCAGCACACGGCCACGAACGCCTCCTGGTCCATCGCGGCGATCGCCCGGGCGTCGAGCGAGCCGCCCAGCCGCTCCCGCAGGGTCGCCGGGCCCTTGAACGCCCACTCCATGGGGACCTGCTGGTCGAGGAGCATCCCGACCAGGAGGGCGAGGGGCTCCTGCTCGAGCAGTCGGTCGGCGTCGTCGTCGCCGGTGATGGGGATCGCGGGATCGGCCACGGCGACAACCTACCGATCGGCCGGGCGGCGGGCCGTCGGGGCAGCCGGCACGGCGACGGACGGGCTCGCGGTGGTCCGTCGGGACCACCAGCGGTCCGGACGGACCACCGCGACCGGTCCGGACGGACCTTCGGCGCGGTCGTACGGACCAACAACCTCAAGGGCCCCCGGGGACCCTCCGATCACCCGGTGTCGGCATCGGACCCTGGAGAACGGATCGTGGAGAGCTGCCCTCACTGCCACTTCCTCGTGCACGACGACGCACGGAGCTGCGCCGTCTGCGGCCGGCCGCTGGTGCTGGCCGCGGTGGACGGCACGACGGCGGTCGACAGCGTTCGGGTCGGACCCGGTCACGCGACCGGCGTGCCAATCGCGGTCGTCGTGCTCATGCTGCTCGTCCTCGTGTTCGCCGCCGGTGCGGGTGTCGCCAACGCCGTCTGGGGCTGACGGTGCGGCGCCCGCACCGGGCGGCGTGACGTGCGGGGTGCGGTGAGCGGATCGGGCGGTGCTCAGCCCGCCGGGTCGACGAGGCCCCAGCGGCGGCGGATCTGCCGCTCGAGGGTGCCGAACACGAGCGAGTCGACGACGATCCCGATGATCAGGATCAGCACCATGACGGCGAGCAGGCTCTGCGCGTCGGCGAGGTCGCGGGCCGACTGGAGCTGGAAGCCGATCGACGGCTTCGACTCGATGATCACGAGCAGCTCGCCGGCCATCAGGCTCCGCCACGCGAACGCCCACCCCTGCTTGAGGCCGCCGACGAACGACGGCATCGAGGCGGGCAGCACGACGTCCCGGTAGAGGGCCCACCGGCCGGCGCCGAGCACCCGGCCGGCGCGGAGCAGGATCGGCGGGATGTTGTCCGAGCCGGAGATCAGGCCGTTGGCGATGGCCGGTGCGGCGCCCAGGACGATCACGAAGAGGATCGCCCCCTCCGACAGCTTGAACAGCAGGATGGCCAGGGGGAACCAGGCGATCGAGGGCATCGTCTGGAGCCCGGTGATCAGCGAGCCGACGGCGACGCGCAGCAGGTGGATGCGGGACACCAGGGCACCGATGATCACGCCGATCACCAGCGCGGTGGCGAAGCCGACGGCGGCCCGTTGCAGCGTGACCGCGGTCGCGTGCAGGAGCACGCCGTCGGTCAGGCCCTGCCACAGCGTCTGCAGCACCGGGACGGGGCCCGGCAGGACGTACTCGGGCTTCCAGCCGGTCCACACGACGCACTGCCAGACGAGCAGGAAGATCGCGGTCGCCGCGAGCTTCGGCCAGGTCGCCGACCAGACGCGGACCAGACGCTCCGCGCGGGGCGGGTGGTCGGCCAGCTCGAGGGCGTCGAGGCCGGCGAGCTCCTGGCTCGTGCGGCCGCCGTCGGCGGCGTCGCCGTCGTCGTGCGGCCGGTCGCTCCGCCCGTCAGCGGGCCGGATCGTGCGCATGGCGACGGACCTCCTCGCGCAGGCGGGTGGTGATCTCGGCGGCCCGCGTGGCGACCTCCGGCGAATCGATGCGGCGAGGCCGGGCGATGTCGACGTCGAACTGCTCGACGACCCGACCTGGCCGGCTGGACAGCAGCACCACGCGGTCGGCGAGGCGGACGGCCTCCCGCACGTTGTGGGTCACGAACACGACCGTGAGGCTGCGGTCGGTCCAGAGCCGCTCGAGCTCGTCGTGGAGGAGGTCACGCGTCATGGCGTCGAGCGCGCCGAACGGCTCGTCCATGAGGAGCACGTCCACGTCCTGCGCGAAGGCACGGGCGATGGCGACGCGCTGGCGCATGCCTCCCGACAGCTCGTGCGGCCGCTTGTCGCCGAAGCCCTCGAGCTGCACCGAGCGCAGCAGCGCCTCCGAGCGGGTGCCGCGCTCGCGGCGGGGCACGCCGCGCAGCTTGAGCGCCAGACCGATGTTGCCGGCCACCGTCAGCCACGGGAAGAGCGCCGCCTCCTGGAACATCAGGGTGGCGGGGGCCCGGACGTCGACCGTGCCGGTGGTAGGGCGGTCGAGCCCGGCGATCAGGTTGAGCAGCGTCGACTTGCCGCAGCCCGACGCCCCCACGAGGCAGACGAACTCGCCGGGCCGCACGTCGAGCGACAGCTCGTCGAGCGCGACCAGGCGCTCGTGGCCCTTGCCGTACACCTTCGTCACGCGGTCGAGCCGCAGGACGTCGAGCGGGTCCGGTGGCGCGTCGGGGAGCGTGCCGAGGGACGTGCGGGCGTCGCTCACGAGTCCGTCACCGCCTGCTGGCCGGCGCCCTTCAGGAGGCCGTTGAGGATGGACAGGTCGTAGATGCCCTTGAGGTCGGTCGACTGCAGCAGGTCGACGGACTTCGCGTCCTCGGCCGACTTGTGCAGCGACGACGCGATCGGGTCGGGCGTGAACGTGAGGTTCTTCCAGGCCGTGCCGAGGACCGCGTCGGGGAGCGCCTTGCCGGTCAGCGACTTGATCTGGTCGTTGGCCTCCTTCTGCGCGTTCGTCGGGTCCTTCTGGATCGAGGCCAGCGCGTCGAGGTGGCCCTGGAGGATCGCCTTCACGGTGCCGGGGTACTTCTGCAGGAACTCGGTCCGCACGATGATCTGCGTGGTCACGTAGCGACCGCCCGGCCACAGGTCGGCCTCGTTGACCAGCACCTTGCCGCCGCCCTCCTGGACCAACCGCGTGGCCCACGGCTCGGGCTCCCAGGCGCCGGAGATGTCGCCGGCCTTGAACGCGGTCAACGTGTCGGCGTTGGCCTGCGGCGTGACCGAGACGTCGCCGCCGCCGGAGGTGGTCGTGGTGAGCCCCTGGTCCTTCAGCCACACGCGGAGGGCGACGTCCTGGGTGTTGCCGAGCTGCGGCGACGCGACCTTCTTGCCCTGGAGGTCCGACGCCTTCGTGATGTCGGGCTTCACGACGAACGCCGCGCCGCCCGACGTGGACCCGCTGACGATGCGGATCGCCTCGCCGTTCGACTTCTGGAAGGCGTTGATCGACGGGTTCGGGCCGATGTAGGTGATGTCGAGGGCGTCGGCGAAGAGCGCCTCGGTGGCCTCGGGGCCGGCGTTGAACGTCTTGGTCTCGAGCTTCGTGCTGCCCAGGTGCTTCGTGAACGTCCCCTCGGCGACGCCGACGAGGGCGGGGGCGTGGGTGATGTTCGGGAAGAACCCGAGCCGGACCGTGGGCGCCGTGGCGTCGCCGGTCGCCGCGGTGGTCGACGCGCCCGAGGCGGAGTCGCTCTCGTCGCCGCAGGCTGCGAGCGCGAGTGCCGCCACCGACAGGCAGGCGGCGACGGCGAGCAGGCGTCGGACGGGGCGGGGGGAACGGGACACGGGGCCTCCTGGCTCAAAGCTGACTTAACAGGTCGACTTTGTAGCCTTCGAGGGCACCCCTTGGCAACCTTCCCCACCGATGTACTGGAAATTGCCGGGTTTCGGGCCCCGTCCACGCTCCGGACGCTGGTCGGGGCGGTTGGGGGGCTCGTCGGGAGGGGGAGCGGCGCTCAGCCGTGCCAGGGGACGGGGAGGTCCGGCTGGATGCCGTAGCGGGCGATGGCGTCGGCCACCGCGGCCTCGGCGACCGACCCGTCGGCCGCGAGCTCCGAGAGCACCGCCGTCACGAGGTGGCCGGCGTCGGTCTCGAAGTAGCGGCGCAGCGCCTCGCGGGTGTCGGACCGGCCGAACCCGTCCGTGCCGAGCGAGGCCCAGCGGCGCGGCACCCAGCGCCCGATCTGGTCGGGGACCGCGCGGAGGTAGTCGCTCACCGCGACGACCGGTCCGTGCGAGCGCTCGAGCAGGTCGGTCACGAGCGGGGTGCGGGGCGCCTCGCCCGGGTGCAGCCGGTTCCAGCGCTCCACGTCGAGCGCCTCCAGCCGCAGCTGCTGGTAGCTCGTGGCGGACCACAGCTCGGCGCCGACCCCGTAGTGCTCGGCGAGCTCGCGCTGCGCCTCGACCGCGATCTGCCACGTGGGTCCGGAGAACAGCACCGTGGCGCGCGGACCCGGCGCCTCGGGCGCCGCCGCCCACGGGTACAGCCCGTCGATCACGCCCTGCGGGACGCCGACGCCCTCGAGGAGCGCGTCGGGCATCGGCGGCATCGGGTACGTCTCGTTGTAGAGCGTCAGGTAGTAGAAGACGTCCTCGCCGTGCTCCGGGCCCTCCGGCGGGTACATGCGGGCGATGCCGTCCTGGATCACCAGCGCGAGCTCGTACGCGAACGCCGGGTCGTACGAGCGGCACACCGGCACCGTCGCGGCGAGCGCGTGGCTGTGGCCGTCCTGGTGCTGCAGCCCCTCGCCGAGCAGCGTCGTGCGCCCCGCGGTCGCCCCGAGGAGGAACCCGCGTGCGCGTGCGTCGGCCGCGGCCCAGATGAGGTCGCCGATCCGCTGGAAGCCGAACATCGAGTAGAAGGTGAAGAACGGCACCATCGGGACCCCGCGGTGCGCGTACGACGTGGCCGCGGCGGTCCAGCTCGAGATGCCGCCGGCCTCCGAGATCCCCTCCTCGAGGATCTGCCCGTCGTCGGACTCCTTGTACGAGAGCAGCAGGTCGTGGTCGACCGGCTCGTACAGCTGGCCCTGCGACGCGTAGATCCGCAGCTCGCGGAACAGCGCGTCCATGCCGAACGTGCGGGCCTCGTCGGGGATGATCGGCACGAACCGGTGGCCGATCTCCTTGTCGCGCATGAGGTCCTTGAGCAGGCGGACGAAGGCCATGGTGGTGGCCACCTGCTGCTTGCCCGAGCCCTTGCCGAAGCTCTTGTAGACCTCGTCGCCCGGCAGCTTGATCGGCTTGGCCCGCTGGACCCGCTTGGGCAGCACGCCGCCGAGCGCGGCCCGGCGCTCCTTCATGTACTGGATCTCGGCGTCGTTCTCGCCCGGGTGGAAGTAGGGCGGCAGGTCGCCTTCCAGCGCCGAGTCGGGGATCGGCAGGTAGAGCCGGTCCCTGAACTCCTTGAGCTCGGCCTTGGTGAGCTTCTTCATCTGGTGCGTGGCGTTGCGCGCCTCGAAGTCCTTGCCGAGGGTCCAGCCCTTGATGGTCTGGGCGAGGATCACGGTCGGCTGGCCGACGTGCTCGCGGGCCGCCTTGAAGGCCGCGTAGACCTTGCGGTAGTCGTGGCCGCCGCGCGACAGCTTGCGGATCTCGTCGTCGGACAGGTGCTCGGCCATCTTGCGCAGGCGCGGGTCGGAGCCGAAGAAGTTCTCGCGGATGTAGGCGCCCGACTCGACCGAGTAGGTCTGGAACTGCCCGTCGGGCGTGGTGTTCATCTGGTTGACCAGCACGCCGTCGACGTCGGCGGCGAGCAGCGGGTCCCAGTCACGGCCCCAGACGACCTTGATGACGTTCCAGCCGGCGCCGCGGAAGTAGGACTCCAGCTCCTGGATGATCTTGCCGTTGCCGCGTACGGGGCCGTCGAGCCGCTGCAGGTTGCAGTTGATGACGAACGTGAGGTTGTCCAGCTCCTCGCGGGCGGCCACGCCGATGGCGCCGAGCGACTCGGGCTCGTCCATCTCGCCGTCGCCGAGGAACGCCCACACGTGGCTGCGGCTGGTGTCCTTGATCTGGCGGTTGAGCAGGTAGCGGTTGAACCGCGCCTGGTAGATCGCGCCGATCGGGCCGAGGCCCATGGAGACCGTCGGGAACTCCCAGAAGTCCGGCATGAGCCGCGGGTGCGGATAGGAGGGCAGGCCGTGGAAACCGTGCGAGAGCTCCTGGCGGAACGCGTCGAGCTGCGCCTCGTTGAGCCGGCCCTCCAGGAAGGCGCGGGCGTAGATGCCCGGCGCGGCGTGGCCCTGGAAGAAGACCTGGTCGCCCGACTCGCCGTGGTCCTTGCCGCGGAAGAAGTGGTTGAAGCCCACCTCGTAGAGCGACGCGGCGGAGGCGTAGGTCGCGATGTGACCGCCGACGTTGGTGCGGGCGTTGGCCCGGGACACCATGACCGCCGCGTTCCAGCGGATGTAGGCGCGGATGCGGCGCTCGACGTGCTCGTCACCCGGGAACCAGGGCTCGCGCTCCGGCGGGATCGTGTTGATGTAGTCGGTGCTCCGCAGGCCCGGCACGCCGACCTGGTGCTCGCGGGCCCGCTCCAGCATGCGCAGCATCAGGTAGCGGGCTCTGGTGCGGCCTTCGGTCTTGACGACGTTGTCGAGAGACTCGAGCCACTCATTGGTCTCACTGGGGTCGACATCAGGCAGCTGGCTGGGTAGGCCGTCGCTGATGATCGAGAATCGCTGGCGTCCGGAAGCCACTGGGTCTCGCCTTCCGAGAATGACTGATGTCTGGTCTGGTCGTCTTCCATCCTGGTCTCTAGCCGTAGAAAACGCATCTCTACTGGCCGGTAACCAGCGTGTCCCTGCTGGCAGGGACTCTCAGATGGCCTAGACCACCGATGGTAGGACGATTCGCAGTCAAAGGTTACATCCCAGGAGCATTTTAACAAGACAGCAAAATGAACGAAATTTCGCTCGCGTGTCCCGGTCCTGCTCCACGGGGCCCTGCCCGCCGCGCCCGCCCTTCCCACGAAGGGACGGGGCTGTCACCGGGCGGCCGGCCGAGTCTAGCGGTCACGCCTCCCGAGGACCGCCGCCGGGCTGCCCACCGGGCCGTCAAAGAGCCTCGTCGAGCGGCACGAGCCCCTGCTGGAGGGCGTATATGGCGGCCTGGGTGCGGTCCGACACGCCGAGCTTGGCGAGGACGCTGCTGACATGCGACTTGACCGTCTCCCTCCCCATGCGGAGGTCGCGGGCGATCTCGGCGTTCGAGCGGCCACGGGCCAGCGCGGCCAGCACGTCCCGCTCCCGCGGCGTGAGCGTGTCGAGCGGGCGCGGACGCTCGGCGCGCCGCACCTGGCGGACCAGCAGCGCCGCGATGCCCGGCTCCAGAACGCTGCCGCCGTGGGCCGCCGCGCGGACCGCCTCGACCACCCGGTCCACCGCGCTCGTCTTCGACAGGAACGACAGCGCGCCGAGCCGCACCGCCTCCACCACCCTGTCCTCCTCCTGGAAGGACGTCAGCACGATGACCGCGGGCGCCGGGCCGTCGTCTGCCTCCCTGAGGGCCCGCAGCGCCCGCAGGCCGTCCATGACGGGCATGACGAGGTCGAGGAGCATCACGTCCGGCCGCAGGGCGCGTACGGCCCGCAGAGCGGCCTCACCGTCGCCCGCCTCGCCCACGACCTCGATCTCGTCTTCTTGCTCCAGGACGAAGCGCAGGCCCTGCCTGACAACCTCGTGGTCGTCCACGATCAGCACCCGGACGCTCACGCGCGCCTCACCGCCCCATTGCGGTCGCTGCCGCGGTCACCGTCGCCGTCACCGTCGTCCCGTTGGCGTCACTGCGGACGTCGAGCCGGCCGCCGAGCTCCGTCACCCGCTCGCGCATCAGCGACAGCCCCATCCCGTGCCGCCCGGCCACGTCCGCCGGGTCGAAGCCCGAGCCGTCGTCCGACACCGAGACGGTGACCGCGCCGTCCGCGTCCCGGCCCAGCCGCACCTCCACCCGGGAAGGGGCGGCGTGCTTGACCGCGTTGCCCAGCGCCTCCTGGACCAGCCGCAGCACCGCGTGCTCGGCCGCCGCCTCCAGCGCGACCTCCTCCAGCACCGCCTCGACCCGTACGCCGAGCCTGGTCTCGTACGCCCGGCACAGCTCCTCCAGCGCGGGCACCAGCCCGGCGTCCTCCAGCGCCACCGGCCGCAGCTCCAGCAGCAGCGCCTGCATCTCGCGCATCGCGCGGGCGGAGGTCCGCTCCATCGCCTCCGCCTGACCGCGCAGCCCTTCGGGAGCCGCCCGGCGCATGCCCGCGGCCAGCAGGCTCAGTGAGAACAGGTCCTGGGAGATGGAGTCGTGCAGCTCCCGCGCGATCCGGCCGCGCTCGGCCTGCCTGGCCTCGGTACGCGCGGTGAGCCTGGCCGACTCGACCGCGGCCCCCAGCCGGTCGGTCATGACGTTGAACGACTGCTCCAGCGTGCTCACCTCGTCCGAGCCCGAGACCGCGACCCGGGGGCGGAAGTCGCCGGCCGCCACCGCCGTCGTGACCGCGGCCAGCCGGCGCAGGCGGCCGATCAGCCGCCGGGTGCTCAGCAGCCCGAACACCAGCCCCACCGGCAGCACCAGGCCCAGCACCAGCAGCGTCGGGACGATCATGGGCGTGAGGTCGGGGACGGACGCGACCTCGGCGTCGGCTGGGGCCTGGACGTGCACGTACCCGATCACCTCGAAGCCGAGCGGCCCGGCCGGCTCCTTGCGCAGGACCGGGCTGACGTGCCAGACGGCCGGCCCCGTCACGGTCCGGCCGTCGCCCGCGTCCTCGCGGCCGAGCGGCGGCAGCGGCACATCCAGCTCGCTGCCCACGGGGTGGATGCGGGGGGCGCCGGCGGCCAGGATCACGCCGTTCACGTCCACGACGGTCTCCAGCATGGCGAGGCCCGGCTCGGCGTGCGGCCGCGCGCCGCCCGCGAGCGTACGGCTCCCGGC
>JAEVZA010000411.1 GCA_023392475.1 Actinomycetes bacterium
GGACGGATCCGTCCCGATCTGCAGCACAGAACGGGAGGGGGGCGGCGCGGCCGGTGGTGGCGGTGGCGTGCCTCGCCGCGCCGGTCGTGGTGCTCGTCGGGGCGCTGGTGCTGTCGAACGGGCTGCGGTTCGGCTCCTGGGGGACCACGCCGCTGCTCGGCTGGTACCTCGGCTCCAGGACCAGCTCGTACGTGCAGGAGCTGCCGCGGGACCCCGACGGCGTGCGGGACCTCCTGGTCCGGGAGCGGGACCGGCGCCTGCTGCTCGGGCCCGGGACCGACGCCGAGAACTACCAGTTCGGCATCCGCGACGAGCTGTCGCACCGGACGGGCCTGCGCGGGACCGCGCTCGACGCCCGCATGTGGGACCTCAACACGGGGCTGATCCGCGGCCACCCGTTCGAGTACCTGGACGCGGTCAGCCGCTCGGCGGAGCGCTACGTGCAGATCGGCGCGCAGCCGGCCGCCGCGGGGCCCATGCGGCTCGGCGCGTGGGCGCAGGACGTCGTGCACCTGCTCCTCGTCCTCGCGTTCGCGGTGGCCCTCGTGACGGTGCCGGGGCTCGCGCTGCGCGGCGAGGTCGCCCCGCGCCTCCTCGCCACCCTCGCCGTGTGCGCGGGGATCTCGCTGACGTGCTTCGCGGTCAGCTGCCTGATCGAGACCGGCAGCAGCCGCCTGCGGGCCCCGACCGACCCGCTGCTCGTGCTGCTGCTCGTCGCCGGGTGGTGGATCCTCGTCGACCGGCAGCGCGCCGCGCGGCGGGTCGCCGGGCTCGACGGGGCCGCCTGAGCACCAGATCGCTACAGGCCGCGCCGATCGGGGCCCGATCCCGTGTACAAGGAGGGGATGGCTCAGGGGCGGAGCCGGCCGGGGCACGCGGACGCGCCCGCACCATCGCTGGTGGCGGTCGTCAGCGACTTCCCCGCGCCCTCGCAGACCTTCATCCTGCGCAAGCTCACGGGACTGCGCGACGCGGGGGTCGATGTCACCGTCGCCGCCACGCGGCTCGGCCCGGGCGCCGAGGCACACGGGTTCGGCACGGTGGCGCTGACCCCGTGGAGCGATCCCCGGCACGCAGCGCGCGACCCGCGGTCCCTGCTCAGCGCCGCCGTCGCCGGCTCGACCGCGATCGCCCGGCGAGCGCCCGACTGGCGGCGGCGGGTCGTGCAGGCGCCCGTCCGCTCGCTCGACGCCGACCTCGTGCACGTCGAGTTCTCGGGGATCGCCGTCACCTACCTGGACGCGCTGACCGACCTGTCCCGCGACCGGGCGCTCGTGGTCAGCTGCCGCGGCGCCGCCGAGCAGATCGAGCCGCTCGTCGACCCCGAGCGCGCCGACGCCCTCGCCCGGGTGTTCGACCTCGTCGACCTCGTCCACTGCGTGTCGGATGACATGCGGCGCACCGTGGAGGCGCTCGGTGCGCCGCCGGCGAAGATCCTGGTGAACCGGCCGGCGGTCCCGGTGTCCGAGCTCGCGCCGCTCCGCCGACCGGCGCGCGACCACGACGGTCCGCTCCGCGTCCTCGCCGTCGGGCGCCTCCACTGGAAGAAGGCGCACGACACGGCGCTGCGCGCCGTCGCGGAGCTGGCCCGACGCGGCGTCGACGTGGAGCTGCGGATCGTCGGTGACGGCCCCGAGCGGGCGCACCTGACGTTCCTCGTCGACCAGCTCGACCTCGCCGACCGGGTGACGCTGCTCGGCACGCGGACGTCCGCCGAGGTCCGCGAGGAGCTCGACGCCACGGACGTGCTCCTGCTGCCCAGCCTCAGCGAGGGCATCTCCAACGCCGTGCTCGAGGCGATGGCGGCCGGCCGGCCCGTCCTCACCACCGACTGCGGGGGCATGCGCGAGGTCGTCGACGACGGCGTCGACGGCCTGGTGGTGCCGATCGCCGACGTCGACGCCGTGGCCGATGCGCTGGAGCGGCTGGCCGCCGACCCCGACCTCCGGACCCGGCTCGGGGCGGCCGCGGCCGAGCGCGCCGACCGCGACCTCGACCTGTCCCGCCAGGTGGCGACGTTCCTCGACGCCTACCGCCGGCTCGTGCCGTCCTGGCCCGAGCTCGGCGCCGCGACCCCGAGGGACCTCGCCACCTCCGCCGCGACCCGCTCGGTCGACCGCCCGTCCGTGTAGGTCAGGACGTCGTCGAGCATCCGGCGGCGGCCGGCCCCGCGGGCACCCGGGTCCCGGATCCCGTCGGCCACGGCCGCCACGAGCGCGTCGAGGTCGGCGACCTGGTCGACCCCGCCCGAGCGGGCGATCGGCAGCCAGTGCTCCTGCCGGTAGAAGCGGGCGAGCCGCCTCGACACCGCCTCGTCGCCCGGGACGAACGCCGGTCCCACCTGCGGCCGGTCGAACATGGCCCCGTCGAGCGACATCGACGAGCACACGTTCACGTGCACGGCGGCGTGCGCCAGCGACGACACCTGCAACCGCGTGTCCTCGTCGGACGGCCACCCGCGGTGGGGCGTGCCGCCGGGCGCCCACGGCAGCACGACGCGCCCGTTGCGCAGC
>JAEVZA010000427.1 GCA_023392475.1 Actinomycetes bacterium
TCGTAGGTCCGGCCGAGGCGGCCGCCGACGCGGCGCCGGGCCCGACGGAGCTCGTGCACGCGGCGCGCCACCGGCAGCCGCTCGACCTGCACCCCGTCGATCACCTCGGTCGCCGGGGAGACGTGCCCGGGGTCGGGGCCGCCGGGCGCGTGCAGCGCGTCGCTCGTGACCACCGAGACGTCGTGGCCGCGCCCGACCAGCCCCACCGCCACGCGCCGCACCAGCTCCTGCGCGCCGCCGACGGACGGGGCGTAGTTGATGGCGACGAAGGTGACCCGCACCGGTCCGCTCCCGTGCTCAACCGGGCAGCGCCCCGGCCACGGCGGCCGCGACGGCGTCGACGTCCTCGTCGGCGAGGTAGGGGTGCATCGGCAGGCTCAGCACGTCGTCCGCGAGCCCCTCGGACGTCGCCAGCCCGCCGGGTCCGGCGGGGAACCGCTCGTAGGCCGTCTGCCGGTGCAGGGGCCGGGGGTAGTACACGGCGGTGGGCACGCCGGCGTCCCGCAACCGCGCGGCCACGCCGTCGCGGTCGGGCACCCGGATCGTGTACTGCGCCCACGCGGAGGTGCGGTCGGGCGCCAGCCCGGGCACGTCCGCGACGTCCGCCAGCGCGGACGCGTAGCGGTCGGCGACCCGCTGGCGGGCCACGAGCTCCTCGGGGAACACGCGCAGCTTCTCGAGCAGGATCGCCGCCTGGATCGTGTCGAGCCGGCCGTTGATGCCGATGCGGGTGTTGTCGTACTTGTGGGTGCCGGAGCCGTGGACGCGCAGCGACCGCAGGACCTCGGCGTCCTCCTCGGACGTGGCGAAGACGGCACCCCCGTCGCCGTAGCAGCCGAGCGGCTTGGCCGGGAAGAACGAGGTGGTCGTGAGCTCCACCAGCGAGCCGACGGGTCGACCGCCCTGCGTCGCGCCGAAGCTCTGCGCGGCGTCGGCCACCACCCACGCGCCGTGGGCGGCGGCGAGCTCGCCGATCGGGCCGTACGCGGCGGGCTGGCCGAACAGGTCGACCGGGACGACGCCCCGCACCGTCGTGCCCTCGGGCGGCGAGGCCAGCGCGGCGGCGAGGTGCTCGGGGTCCAGGTCGAAGGTGGCCTCGTCGACGTCGACGAAGTACGGCACCGCACCGAGCAGGGCGACCGCCTCCGCGGTGGCCGCGAAGGTGAAGCTGGGCACGCACACCGCGTCGCCCGGGCCCACGCCCCTCGCCAACAGCGCGAGGACGAGCGCGTCGGTGCCGCTCGCGCACGACACGACGTGCGCGGCGCCGGACGCGGTCGCCAGCTCCGCCTCCAGCTCCGCGACCTCGGGTCCCATGATGTAGCGACCGTGGTCGAGCACGCGGGCCACCGCGTCGTCGATCCGCTTCCGGATCGGCGCCTGCTGGGCCGCGAGGTCGATGAACTGCACGGGGTCCCTCACCCTCCTCCGCCCGCGGCGGGCGGTCCGTCGAGGAGCACCAGGCCGCCGTCGCGCTCGGCGTAGCGTCGGCCGCTCCGTGGGCAGACGAGGTCCTCCCCCAACCGCTCGCCATCATGGCTCATCCAGCCCACGCGGCGGGCGGGCGTGCCCACGACCAGCGCGTGCGGGGCCACGTCGCCGGTGACGACGGCACCCGCCGCCACGAAGGCGTAGGCACCGATCTCGTGGCCGCAGACGATCGTGGCGTTCGCACCGATGGTCGCCCCCCGGCGGACGACCGTGGTGCGGAACTCGTCCTTGCGGGACACCTCGGCCCGCGGGTTGAGCACGTTCGTGAAGACGCACGAGGGCCCGCAGAACACCCCGTCCTCGAGGGTGACGCCGGCGTACACGGACACGTTGTTCTGGATGCGGCAGCGGTCGCCGACCACGACGTCGGGCCCCACGACGACGTTCTGGCCGAGCGCGCAGTCCGCCCCGATGCGGGTGCCGCCGAGCACGTGGCCGAAGTGCCAGACCTTCGTGCCCGGACCGATCTCGGCGCCGTCGTCGACGTAGGCGCTCTCGTGCACGAACGCGTCGGGGTGCACGCCGCCGGCGGACCCTGCCGGAGCCGCACCGACCGGGTCGGACGCGGGACCGCCGGGCCCGGCGAGCGAGCGCTGCGCCGCGTCGAGGACGCGGAGCACGCGCAGGCCCTCGCGGCCGTCGGTGCGCGGCACCGACCCGGTCCGCACGCACTCGAGGAAGTGCTCGCACTCGAGTCCGAGCGGCTCCGCCTCGTCGAGCGGCACCGGCGTGCCCTCCGCGCGGACCGGCACGGGGAGCTCGCCCTCCCACTCGACGCCGTGCTCGAAGAGGGTGAGCTTGTGCGACCACGGCTGGAGGTCGTCGAACACGGCCATGGCGTCGCTGCCGACCACGACGAGGCGCTGCTCCTTGAACGGGTGCAGCCAGGACACGAACACGTGGGCGCGCTGACCGCCGGGGAACGCCAGGTGGGTCGTGGTGACGTCGGGGACGCCCGAGCTCAGGTACGTCGCGCCCACCGCCTCGACCGCCGTCGGCTCGTCGCCCACGAGCGCCAGCAGCATCGAGAGGTCGTGGGGGGCGAAGCTCCACAGGATGTTCTCCTCGCGCCGGAAGCGGCCGAGGTTGAGGCGGTTCGAGTAGAGGTACCGCAGCTCGCCGAGGGCGCCCTCGTCCACGAGCCGGCGCAGCGCCAGGAACGCCGGGTGGTACTGGAGCAGGTGCCCGACCATCAGGACCACACCCGAGCGCTCGGCGGCGTCGACCACCGCCTCGGCGTCGGCGACGTCGAGCGCCAGCGGCTTCTCCACGAAGGCGTGCTTGCCGGCCTGCACCGCGGCGAGGGCGAGCTCCGCGTGGAGCCGCGCCGGCGCGGCGATCACGACGGCGTCGACGGTCGGGTCGTCGAGCACGTCGTCGAGCTCGCGGCGCGCGACGCCGTGCTGCTCCGCGAGGGCGGCGGCGGCCTCGTCGGGGTCGACGAGGGCGGCCAGGGCGCCCCGCTCGGCGAACGTCCGCACCAGGTTCCGGCCCCAGTAGCCGCCACCCACCACGGCGACCCGTGGTGCGCTCGCACCAACCTCCGACTGACCAGCGCCTGACAAGCTCACGCCCCCACTCACAGCTGACGGCCCAGTGTACGTGCGCGGGTGCGCGCGTCCGAAGGGGCGAATGCCCCACGTGGGGGTCGGTCGGCTCACCCCGCGGCGGCGGTGATGACGTCCCACCAGGCCGGGACGACCGCGGCCGCCGTGTGGTGCGCGAGCACGTGGCGGCGCAGGGCGGCCCCCGTCGCCGACGCGGCGTCGCGGTCGACCAGTGCCCGGGCCACCCGGTCCACCAGCCCGTCGAGGTCGTACGGCCCGACGACCGCGCCACGACCGTCGGCGAGC
>JAEVZA010000068.1 GCA_023392475.1 Actinomycetes bacterium
GCGCCGGGGCGCGCAGCTCGCTGTCGGTGGAGGTGGCGGTCGACGCGGGCACCGCCCACCTGCGCGTCCACGCCGTCGGCGGGGACCTCCTCGACCGGGTCGCCGACGAGCTCGAGGCGCTCCAGGCGTACGACCTCGGCGCGGTGCACCTCGACCTGCCGCTCGCCCTCCCGGCGTCGGCCGGCGCCGTGACCGACCTCGAGCGGCTGGGCTTCTGCTGGGGCGCGTGGGTGCCGTGCTTCGCCCCCGACGGCACGGACGTGCTGCGGCTCCAGCGGACCGGCGGCCACCCGGTCGACGTGACCGAGGTGGCGTGTGCCCGCCCGGAGGGCGAGGCGGTCCGCGACCACGTCGTCGCCGAGTGGCACCGGGTGCGCCGCGGCGGCTGAACCGCCCGCCACGGCGACCGCGACGGGCGGGCCCGCCCGCGAGCGGTGGTCGGGACGGAGAGATTTGAACTCTCGGCCCCCGGCTCCCAAAGCCGGTGCGCTACCAGGCTGCGCCACGTCCCGTGGGGGCCGAGGCTACCGGCACCGCGATGGGGGGACGGCTCCCTGCGGTCACTAAGCTCTCCCCCCTGTGAAAGCGACCGTCGAGCCCGTCGAGGGCACCCCCGCCATGGAGCCCAAGGTCAAGCTGGCCATCGCCGTCGAGGAGGCCGAGCTGGCGCCGGCGATCGACGCCGCGTGGCGCGAGATCGCGAAGGAGGTCCGCCTGCCGGGCTTCCGCCCGGGGAAGGCCCCCCGCTCGCTCCTCGAGAAGCAGTTCGGGCCCGACTTCGCCCGGTCCGAGGCGCTGCGCAGCGCGCTGCCCGAGTTCTACAGCCAGGCCGTCATCGACCACGACGTCGACGTGATCGGCCAGCCCGAGGTGGAGATCACCGAGGGCGAGGAGTCGGGCGACCTCTCGTTCGAGGCCGTGGTCGACATCCGCCCCGTCGTCACCGTCGCCGGCTACGACGGCCTCCGCGTCGAGGTGCCCAGCCCCGACGTGCCCGACGACGAGATCGACGAGCAGATCGACCGGCTGCGCGGCCAGTACGGCGAGCTCGAGGACGTCGAGCGGCCGGCCGCCGAGGGCGACTACGTCACGATCGACATCCACGGCACCCAGGGCGGCGAGGAGGTCGACGGCCTGACCGCCGACGACTACCTCTACCTGGTGGGCTCCGGGATGATCGCGTCCGAGTTCGACGAGCACCTGCGCGGCGCGAAGGCGGGCGACATCCTCGAGTTCGGCGCCGAGCACCCCGACCCCGACGAGGACGACGTCGACTTCCGCCTCCTCGTGAAGGGCGTCAAGGAGCGGGTCCTGCCCGAGCTGACCGACGAGTGGGTCGCGGAGGCCACCGAGTTCGAGACCGTCGACGAGCTCCGGGAGGACACGCGCGGCCGCCTGGCGGAGTCCCGCGAGGGCCAGACCCGCCTCGCCGTGCGGGCCCGGATCGGCACGGAGCTGGCCCGGCTGGTGGACGGCGACGTCCCCGAGGCGCTCGTGTCCGGCGAGATGCAGAACCGCCTCCAGAACCTGGCGTACCAGCTCCAGGGCCGCGGCGTCGGCCTCGACGACTACCTGAACCTCACGGGCCAGGACGGCGAGACGTTCACCGCCGAGCTGAAGGAGGCCGCCGACGAGGCGGTCCGCGCGGACCTCGCGCTCCGGGCCGTGGCCACGGCCGAGCAGCTCGACGCGACGGACGAGCAGGTCGACGAGGAGATCCTCCGGCTCATCGGCGACCAGCCGATCGAGCTCGACGAGGCCCGGGACCAGCTCCGGAGCGGTGGGCAGCTCTCGGCGGTACGCTCGGACGTGACCAACCGCAACGCGCTGGAGTGGCTGGTCGAGCACTCCGAGGTGGTGGATCCTGACGGGAACGCCATCGCGGCGGAGCACCTCGTGCTCCCCGAGGAGGCCGACGACGACCACGCAGGTCACGACCACGCCGGCCACGATCACGACCACGATCATGCCGATCACGCCGATCACGACCACTGAGCCAGGAGCCCGCCGAGTGCCCCCCACCGAGCCGCAGAGCTACCTCGTCCCCAACGTCATCGAGCAGACCAGCCGGGGCGAGCGCTACTCCGACCTCTACTCGCGGCTCCTGCGCGAGAACATCATCTTCCTCGGGACGCCGATCGACGACGCCGTCGCCAACCTGATCTGCGCCCAGCTGCTGTTCCTCGAGTCGGAGAACCCCGACAAGGACATCAGCATCTACATCAACTCGCCCGGGGGCGACATCAACGCCCTCATGGCCATCTACGACACCATGCAGTACATCCGGCCCGAGATCACGACGCTGTGCTTCGGGCAGGCGGCCTCGGCCGCCGCGGTGCTGCTCGCCGCCGGCACGCCCGGCAAGCGCCTCGCCCTCCCGAACGCCCGGGTGCTGATCCACCAGCCCTACGCGCAGTCCGGCTACGCCCAGGTGTCCGACCTCGAGATCGCGGCGAACGAGATCATCCGGCTCAAGGAGACGCTCGAGCACGTCCTGGCCCGCCACACGGGCCAGACGATCGAGAAGATCGCCAAGGACACCGACCGCGACTACGTGATGACGGCGTCGGAGGCCAAGGAGTACGGGATCATCGACGAGGTGATCGACGCCCGCAACGTGGTGGACACCAGCGGACCCATCGCGGCGATCCGCTGACGGTTCGGGCACAATGTCAGTCCGGCCCCGGCGGGTCGGACGGGGGGCCGGGTGGTCCCACCCGCATCCCGACGTGCTGACCGGGCCGGTGGGCCCGGCGGAGGAGCCTCGTGTCGTGAAGGAGCTACGTGTGTTGAAGGAGCAGCGTGGCCAAGTTCGGTGACGGAGGCGAGCTCCTCAAGTGCTCGTTCTGCGGCAAGTCGCAGAAGCAGGTCAAGAAGCTCATCGCGGGCCCGGGCGTCTACATCTGCGACGAGTGCATCGACCTGTGCAACGAGATCATCGAGGAGGAGCTGGCCGAGACCGGTGAACTCGTCCTCGAGGAGCTCCCCAAGCCCATGGAGATCTTCGACTTCCTGGACGACTTCATCGTCGGCCAGGAGCGGGCCAAGAAGATCCTGTCGGTCGCGGTCTACAACCACTACAAGCGCGTCCAGCACGGCGCCGGCAAGGTCGGGCCGGACGACGTCGAGCTGTCGAAGAGCAACATCATGCTCATCGGGCCCACGGGCTGCGGCAAGACGCTGCTCGCGCAGACGCTCGCCCGGATGCTCAACGTGCCGTTCGCCATCGCGGACGCCACGGCGCTGACCGAGGCCGGCTACGTCGGCGAGGACGTCGAGAACATCCTGTTGAAGCTGATCCAGGCCGCCGACTTCGACGTGAAGAAGGCCGAGCACGGGATCATCTACATCGACGAGATCGACAAGGTCGCCCGCAAGTCCGAGAACCCGTCGATCACCCGCGACGTCTCGGGCGAGGGCGTACAGCAGGCCCTGCTGAAGATCCTGGAGGGCACCACGGCATCGGTGCCGCCCCAGGGGGGTCGCAAGCACCCCCACCAGGAGTTCATCCAGATCGACACGACGAACATCCTGTTCATCTGCGGCGGGGCGTTCGCCGGGCTCGACATGATCATCGAGCAGCGCACGAACCGCAAGGGGATCGGCTTCGGCGCCGAGATCCGGGCGGTCAGCGACCGCGGCGACGCCGAGCTGTTCGCGAAGGTCCTGCCCGAGGACCTGCTCAAGTTCGGCCTCATCCCCGAGTTCGTCGGCCGGCTCCCCGTCATGGGCGTGGTGGACAACCTCGACCGTGAGGCGCTCATCCAGATCCTGGTCGAGCCGAAGAACGCGCTGGTCAAGCAGTACCGCAAGTTCTTCGAGCTCGAGGAGGTCGAGCTCGAGT
>JAEVZA010000099.1 GCA_023392475.1 Actinomycetes bacterium
CAATTTTCTCCCCCTCCCCCCCCCCGGGGCGGGGCGGGGGGCCCCCCCCCCGGGCCCGACGTCGTCCCACCCCTCGCCCCACCCCCCCCCGGAACGGAGGCCACCGTGCTCGACGCCGGCATCGCCACGCAGCTGCGCACCCACCTCGAGAAGATCACCCGGCCCGTCGTCCTCCGCAGCTCGCTCGACGACGGCCCCAAGTCCCGTGAGCTCGCCGAGCTGCTCGACGAGGTCGCGGCGATGTCGCCGCGGATCACCGTCGAGCGCACCGACGACGACGACCGTCGCCCGAGCTTCGAGATCGCCCGCGCCGGCACCGACGTCGCCGTGCGGTTCGCCGGCATCCCGCTCGGCCACGAGTTCACGTCGCTCGTCCTGGCCCTCCTCCAGGTCGGCGGCCACCCGTCGACCGCGAGCGAGGAGACCGTGCGCCGCATCGAGGAGCTCCCCGGCGACCTGCACTTCGAGACCTACTTCTCGCTCTCGTGCCAGAACTGCCCCGACGTGGTGCAGGCGCTCAACCTGATGAGCGTCCTGAACGCGGACGTCCGCCACACCGCCATCGACGGCGCGCTGTTCCAGGACGAGGTCGAGTCGCGCCAGGTCATGGCCGTCCCGGCGGTGTTCCTCAACGGCGAGCCGTGGGAGTCGGGCCGGATGACGCTCGAGGACATCGTCGACCGGCTCGACACCGGCGCCGACGAGCGCCGGGCCGAGGAGCTCGCCACGCGCGGCACCTTCGACGTGCTCGTCGTCGGCGGCGGGCCCGCCGGTGCGTCGGCCGCCGTGTACGCGGCTCGGAAGGGCATCGCCACCGGCGTCGTCGCCGAGCGCTTCGGCGGCCAGGTCCTCGACACCACGTCGATCGAGAACCTCATCTCGGTGCCGTACACCGAGGGCCCGAAGCTGGTGGGCGCGCTCGAGCAGCACGTGCACGAGTACGACGTCGACGTCATGTCCCGCCAGCGTGCCGTGCGCCTGGTCCCGGCCGACGAGCCCGGCGGCGAGGTGGGCGTCGAGCTCGAGAACGGCGCCGTGCTCCGGTCGCGCACCGTCGTCCTGTCCACCGGCGCCCGGTGGCGGAGCATGGGCGTGCCCGGCGAGCAGGAGTACCGCAACAAGGGCGTCACCTCCTGCCCCCACTGCGACGGCCCGCTGTTCAAGGGCAAGCGCGTGGCCGTGGTCGGTGGCGGGAACTCGGGCGTCGAGGCGGCGATCGACCTCGCCGGCATCGTGCGCCACGTCACGCTGATCGAGTTCGACGACCGGCTCCGTGCCGACGAGGTCCTGCAGCGGAAGCTGCGCAGCCTCCCGAACGTCGAGGTGCTCGTCAGCTCGCTGACGACCGAGGTGCTCGGCGACGGCGACCGGGTGGTCGGGCTGACCGTCGAGGACCGGACGACCGGCACGGCGCGCACCGTCGAGCTCGACGGCGTGTTCGTCCAGATCGGCCTCCTCCCGAACACCGAGTGGCTCGAGGGCACCGTCGCCCTGTCGCCCCGCAAGGAGGTCGAGATCGACGAGCGCGGCCAGACGTCGGTGCCCGGCGTGTTCGCCGCCGGCGACTGCACCACGGTCCCGTTCAAGCAGATCGTGATCGCCATGGGCGCCGGCGCCACCGCCTCGCTCAGCGCGTTCGACCACCTCATCCGCACGAGCGCCCCGGCGGACGAGCCCGTCCCGGCGTAGCGTCCGGGCTCGGGATGGGCGGCACCACGGGTCGAGGGGCATGAACCTCCAGGAGCTGCGGTACCTCGTCGCCGTCGCCGACCACGGCCACTTCGGCCGGGCGGCGGCGGCCTGCTACGTCAGCCAGCCGACGCTGTCGACGCAGCTCCGCAAGCTGGAGCGCGAGCTCGGCGTCGAGCTCGTGGAGCGGACCCCGCGCGGCGCGCTGCTCACGGCCACCGGCGAGCGCGTCGTCGAGCGTGCCCGCGCGGTGCTGAACGAGACGGACGCGATCGCCGACATCGCCGCGCAGTCCCGCGACCCCGGGTCGGGCACGGTCCGGATCGGGCTGTTCCCGACGCTGTCGTCGTACCTCCTCCCGCACGTCGTGCCCGCGCTGCACGAGCGGTTCCCGCACCTCGACCTCCGGTTGGTGGAGGAGAAGACCGACGACCTCCTCGCGCTCCTGCGCCAGGGCCGCCTCGACGGGGTGCTCGCGGCGACGCCCGTCGACGACGGCTCGCTCGAGCACGTCGAGGTCCTCACCGAGCGGTTCCTCCTCGCGGTCCCCGCGGGCAACCCGCTCGCCACCGCCGGCGGACCGGTCGACGTGGCCGCGCTGGCGGACCAGCCGGTGCTGCTGCTCGACGAGGGCCACTGCCTGCGGGACCAGGCGCTGTCGGTGTGCCGACTGGTCGGCGCGTCGGAGCAGCCGGGGTTCCGCGCCACCAGCCTCGAGACGCTCCGGTACATGGTCGCCTCCGACGCCGGCGTGACGCTCCTGCCGGAGCTCGCGGTCCGGCCGCCCGTCCCGCCGTCCGACGACGTCGTGCTCCTGCCGTTCGCCGAGCCGTCGCCGCACCGGGACGTCGCGCTGTTCTGGCGGCGGACGAGCGGCCAGGCCGACCTGCTGCGGCAGGTGGCGGCGGTGATCGCCGAGGCGGTCGCCCCCGTCCTCGCCGACCCCCTCCCCCTCACCCCCTGAGCGACCCGAACCGTGTTCTGACGATTGTTCGTGCTGCCTGGCAGCGCGGATCGTCATGGGAACGACCGGGAACGGGTTGCGGCCCGGCTGAGCCGCGAGCGCGCTCGCGTGGCTACGGCGTGACGGAGCCGCCGGTGGCCCAGGTGTCGGCGAGCGACGACGAGTCCGAGGACACGCCGATGCGCTCGAAGTACCCCGCCTCCAGCGCCTCGAGCAGGTCGTTGCCCGGCCCGCCCACCTGCATGCCGGGTGCGATCACCTGCGCGCTCCCGTCGCACCGGTTGGTCGGCGCCCGCAGCGGCAGCCCGTCGAGGTCGAAGACCTCGGGATCGGGGTCCGTCGCGCCCAGCGACGCGCCGATGTTGTTCGCCGCCCGGTCGCGCGGCGTGAGCCACCAACCGGAGCCCGACGAGCCCTCCGCCGGCGCACCGAGGTAGCGCCACTCGAGGAACCGCATGATCGACGTGTGGTCGTAGAGCCGGTGGTCGACGAAGCCGGGCCGCGCGTACGGCGAGGCGAGGATCGTCGGCACGCGGAAGCCGGCCTGCCCGAAGTTGTCGTCGTCGATCGGCGACTCGAGGAGGTCGGGCAGCACCGGCGGCGCGACGTGGTCGAAGAACCCGCCCCACTCGTCGTAGGTGAGCACGAACAACCCGCGCTCCCAGTGCGGCGATCGGACGAAGGCCCGGAAGACGTCGCGCAGGAACCGCTGCCCGGCCGCGGGATCACAGAGCGGGTGGTCGTCCGCCTGCCACCACGGGAGGTACGGCGGGTCGAGGAAGGTGACCGCGGGGAGCTTCCCGTTCTGGCACGAGGAGAAGTACTCGTCGATCGGCGACATGATCGGCGCCATGCGGCCGCCGTAGAAGGCGAGCGACGGCAGGTCGGCGGAGTACGACCGCACCTTCACGCCCGCGGCGCGCAGGCGGTCCCAGATCGTCGGCCACTGGTGGCCGCCCTCCTTGATCGGGATGTAGTTGTTCTTGTAGCCGCCGGACTGCGCGCCGTGCAGGTAGCGGCGGTTGGTCTGCGTCGGACCGAGCAGCGACGCGTGGTACCGGTCGAAGGTCGTGAAGCGCCGCACCATGCGGGCGTGGAACGGCAGGTCCTCGGCCTCCTGGTAGCCGAGGGCCAGCAGGTCGTTGCCGCTCGCCGGCGCGAGGAAGCCGTGGTCCCGCTCCGCCCGGCCCGCCACCCAGCCGTGGCCCGGGTCGTTGAACGTGCAGCCCCGGTAGCCGACCGGCGAGGTCCCGCCCCCCATCGAGAAGGTCGCCACCGGGTTGCCGTCGGCATCCGGGTAGGCCTGCGCCGGGCGGGCGTCGATCGAGAACCCGTCGCCGTAGTTGCGCCGGCCCCGCTCGAGGTACCCCTCGTCGGTGCTGGTCCAGCCGAGGAAGTGGTCGAACGACCGGTTCTCCATCATGAGGATGACGACGTGGTCGATCGGCGCCTCGGACGCCGCGAGGTCGAGCATCGACCCGCCGGGCAGCGCGCCCGGCACGTACTCCTCACCGCCGCTCCCCCGGCTCGGCGGCACGCACGCGCTCGCGGTCGCGCCCAGCGCGGCCGCGGCGCCGATCGCTCCGCCGACGCGCAGGAAGCTGCGGCGGTCCATCGCGTCCATCGCCCCCATCGCCCGTTCCCTCCTCCGCCCCCGCCGAGGGGCTGCACCAGTGTGGCGGGGATCGTTGTCCGCGTCACCTCGTCGCGGTGTCGGCTCGACGAACCCGCGGCGAACCTCCGGTGACCGCCGGTCAGGCCCGGACGGGGAAGCGGACGTGCAGCTCGTCGGGCGCGGCGAACGCCTCGGCGGGCCCCGGGGAACGGTCGCCGACGAGCTCGGGAGGGCCGAACCGGGCGAGCAGGGCGCGCAGCGCCTCCTGCAGCTCGACGCGCGCCAGCCCCGCCCCGAGGCAGAAGTGCGGCCCCCAGCCGAACGTGAGGTGCTCCTTCGCGTTCGCTCGGGTGACGTCGAACCGGTCGGGGTCCTCGAAGGCGCCGGGATCCGAGTTCGCGGTCACGAACGACGCCGCGAGCCGGCCGCCGACCGGGAGCGACAGGTCGTCCTGCTCGAAGTCCTCCACCGCGACCCGGCTCAGGCCCGGGATGATCGAGTAGCGCCGGAGCACCTCCTCGACGGCGCCGTCGAGCAGCGCGCCCGGGTCCGCGGCGACGAGCTCCCAGCTCGGCGGGTGCGCGGCGAACGCCTCGATCGCCCGGGTGAGCTGCCGCTTCGTCGTCTCGCTGCCGGCGAACACGAACCCGCTGAGCACCGCGGTGACGTCCTCGTCGTCCAGCCGCCCGCCGTCGACCTCGGCGGTGACCAACCCCGACACCAGGTCGTCGGTCGGCGCCGCCCGGCGCGCCGCGATCAGCTCCGCGGCCCACGTCCGCATCTCCGCGGCCGCGGCCTCGATGTCGTCGGCGTGCGCCGCGATGCGCTCCGGCACGAACGCGTCGGTGACCGCGGTCGCCCAGCGGGCCAGCAGGTCACGCTCCTCGACCGGGATGCCGAACAGCTCGGCGAACACCTCGGGCGGCAGCGGCGACGCCACCGCCGAGACGAACTCGCACCCGCCGTCCGAGGCCACGACGTCGTCGGCGAGCCGGGCAGCCACCGACGCGGCGACCGGGCGCAGCCGCTCGACGCTCCGCGGGGTGAACGCCGCGGCGAGGAGGCCACGGAAGCGCCGGTGGTCCTCGCCGTGCCGGCGGAACAGCGGGGTCAGCTGGTGGGCGGTCCGCTCCGCGAGCCCGGCGGCCACCATGTCGTCGGTGAACGAGCGGGTGGAGAGCCGCCGGTCGCGCAGCACCGAGCGGGCCCCCTCGAAGCCGAGCACGAGGGGCAGCGCCCCGCCCTGCTCGTCGATGCCCTCGGCCCACCAGTGGCTCGCTGCGCAGCGGCGCAGCTCGGCGTCGCCGTCGACGAGGAAGGCGGCCACGTCGAGCGCGGCCGGTCCGCCGGCATCGCCGGCATCGCCGGCATCGGCGTCGGGCGCGCCGGCATCGGCGTCGGGTCCGTCGGGATCGGCCACCGCCGCATGCTCGCGCGGTCAGGCGCCGGCGGTCGGCGCCGACGCGTGCACCGCGTAGTACATGGGCTCGCCGGCGTGGTCACGCACGAGCGACGACGTCAGCCGCGCGGTCGACGGACCGGTCGGGCGCGCCGCCGAGAGGCGGAGGGTGCGCTCCGACAGCCCCTCCCCCCGCAGCAGCGCCGAGCCGTCGCCGTCCACGAGGTACCGGTCGTCGAGGTGCACGAGGTCGGCCAGCCGGGCGCCGCGCAGCTCGACCGTGCGGCCGAGCAGCTCGACGCCGAACTGCACGTTGGCGCGCAGGATGCGGCCGTCGAGCGACACCTGGGCCATGCCGATCGCGGCGTGGTCGAACATGGCCGACACCCGCTCGGCGGCCTCGTCGAAGATCGCCGTGCTCGGTCGCACCTGGTGCGCCGGCCGGCCGGACACGACGAGCACGAGCTCGCCCGACGCCAGCTCGACGTTGGAGGCGATGCACTCGAGGTCGATCCACCGGCCGTCGGCGTGCGCCATCCGGTACACCACCGGCTCCTTGACGCCCGGGCCGGTCGCCTGGGCGCTCACGAGGAGCTCCATGCCGAGCGAGATGTCGTCGGGGTGGCAGAGGTCGGCGCCGTGCCGGCCCACCCAGTCGCCCGGCTCGAACCCGAGCACGCGCCGCACGGCGGCGTTGACCCGCAGGACGTGACCGGCGCTGTCGAACACCGCCACCACCTCGGCGACGTGGTCGACGACGGCCGCGACGACGTCGTCCGCCCGCTCCGGTCGTGCATCGCCCACCGCGCCCACGGACCTCCCGTCGGCACGAACCCGCCGGAGATGAGCACGTGACGATCCGGTTGCGGAACCGTCACGACGGCCGGGCACCTGCCGACAGAGCGGACCATGACCAAGCTCCGCCTCCTCGGACCCGCCCTGCTCGCCGCCGTCGTCGCGGTCGCCGTCACCGCTCCGCCGGCGTCGGCCGCCGGCTCGGTGCGACCGGTGCGGATGGAGGTGCCGCGGCACGGGTTCCGCTACCCGGCCCTGTCCCCCGTCCGGCTCTCCGCCCACCCGTTCCTCCGCTGCATCCAGGGCCACGAGTCGCGCCACGCCGGCGGCTACCTCGCGAAGAACCGCCGGTCGACCGCGTCCGGCGCCTACCAGTTCCTGAACAGCACGTGGCGCTGGCTGTCGAAGAAGGCGGGCTACCCCGGCTACCCGACCGCCCGCTCCGCGCCGCCCGCGGTGCAGGACCAGGTCGCCTGGTACGGCGTGCGCCGCGGGTGGGAGGACACGCTGTGGGCGCACCCCGACTGCAACCGGATGGTGTGATCCGGGCCACGCCCGCGGCCTGTGAGCCGCCGACCGTCTCCTTGTAGCTTCTGCGGGCGCCTCGTCGACGACGGGGGCACCCCCCGACGCACAGGAGACCAGCCGTGGAGACCCGAGCCGCCATCCTCTGGGAGCAGGACGCCCCCTGGAGCGTCGAGACGATCACCCTCGACCCGCCCAAGGCCGGTGAGGTGCTCGTCGAGATGGTGGCCTCGGGCATGTGCCACTCAGACGACCACGCCCGCACCGGCGACCTGCCCGCCATCACCCCGCTGATCGGCGGGCACGAGGGCGCCGGCGTCGTCAAGGAGGTGGGCCCGGGCGTCACGTCCGTCGCCCCGGGTGACAAGGTCGTGTTCAGCTTCGTGCCCGCGTGCGGCCAGTGCCCCTCCTGCGCGGACGGCCACTCGAACCTGTGCGACAACGGCGCCGCGCTGCTCGTCGGCGCGCAGCTCGACGGCACCACGCGCCACCACGCGCAGGACGGCACCGACCTCTGGACGATGGTGTGCCTCGGGACGTTCTCGGAGCACACGGTCGTCAACGAGATGTCGTGCGTGAAGGTCGAGGACGACGTGCCGCTCGAGCTCGCCTGCCTCATCGGCTGCGGCGTGACGACCGGGTGGGGCTCGTCGGTCTACGCGGCCGACGTCCGCCCCGGCGACAACGTGGCCGTGATCGGCGTCGGCGGCATCGGCGCCGCGGCCGTGCAGGGCGCGCGCCTGGCGGGCGCGCGGCACATCGTCGCCATCGACCCCGTCGAGTTCAAGCGGGAGCAGGCGCAGTCGTTCGGTGCGACGCACACCGCGCCGAGCATCGGCGAGGCGTTCGAGCTCATCCAGGAGCTCACCTGGGGCCGCATGTGCGACAAGATCATCTGCGCCGTCGGCGTGGGCGACGGGGAGCAGATCGCCCCGATCATGTCGCTCTGCGCGAAGCGGGGCCGCGTCGTCGTGACCAACATCCACCCGGCGTCCGAGGGCCAGATCAGCATCTCGCTCTGCGACCTGACGCTCATGGAGAAGCAGCTCGTCGGCACGATCTTCGGGTCGGCCAACCCCCACTCCGACATCCCGCGGCTCCTGCACCTCCACCGCAGCGGCCAGCTCGACCTCGCCGGGATGGTGACGAGGGAGTACGCCCTCGACGACATCAACCAGGGCTTCGACGACATGCTGGCCGGCCGCAACATCCGGGGCGTGCTGCGCTACCGCTGACCCGACTGGTCGGTCGACCTCCTGCGGGTCGAGGCTGGCGGGATGCCGGGCGGACCGAGGTGACGTCGACGGGTCGCGACGGAGGCGCCCGCTGATGGCGGTGTCGGAGCACGAGGACGCGGGGACGGACGACGACGGGTTCGTCGCCCGCACGCTCGCCTCGCTCCGGTCCCGGAACTTCCGGCTGTTCTTCATCGGCCAGACGGTGTCGAACACCGGGAACTGGCTCACGATGGTGGCGATCACGCTGCTCGTGCTGCAGCGCACCGGCAGCGGCGTGGCCGTGGGCGTGCTCTCGGCCTGCCAGTTCGGCCCGTTCCTGCTGCTCTCGGCGTGGGCGGGCGTGGTGGTGGACCGGCACGACAAGCTGCGCCTCCTCACCACCACCCAGCTCCTCGAGATGGGTCAGTCGATCCTGCTCGCGGTGCTCGCGTTCCTGCCGAGCAGCCCGATCGGCGCGTTCTACGTCGTGGCGGCGATCGGCGGCTGCCTGCTCGCCGTGGACAACCCGGTGCGGCGCACGTTCGTGAACGAGATGGTCCCCGTCGAGGACCGACCGAACGCCGTCTCGCTGTACACGGCGATGGTCAACCTCTCCCGCATCGGCGGACCGGCGCTCGCCGGCGTCCTCGTCGTCACGGTCGGCTACGGGTGGGCGTTCACCGTCGACGCCGTGTCGTACGGCGCGGTGCTCGTGGCGCTGTCGATGATGCGGCGCAGCGAGCTGCGCGTGACCCCCGCGGTGCCCCGGGAGCGGGGGCAGGTGCGCGAGGGGCTGCGCTACGTCTCGCACGTCCCCGAGCTGTGGATCTCGCTCCTCATGCTCGTGATCATCGGGACCGCCAGCTACAACTTCACGGTCGTGTTCCCGCTGTTCGTCGAGCAGGGGCTCGGTGCGAGCGCCGCGGCGTACTCGGTCGTGTACTCGGTGTTCAGCGTGGGCGCGCTCGTCGGCGCGCTGGCCGTCGCGCGCCGCCGGACCGTCGGCATCCGCACCGCCGTCGCCGGCGCGGCGTGGATGGGCGTGACGATGCTCGCCATGGCGGCCGTGCCGAACCTCGCCTGGGCGGCCGCCGCCGCCGCGCTCGTCGGCGCGGCCAGCGTCGCCTTCACGACCGCGGCCATGGCCATCGGGCAGGTGCGCGCCGAGGAGCACATGGTCGGGCGCGTGCTGGCCCTGCAGTCCGTGGTCATCGTGGGCACCACCCCGATCGGCGGACCGATCCTCGGCGCCATCTCGGACCAGGTCGGACCGCGCGCCCCGCTCGTGCTCGGCGGCGTGGCGGCCCTGGGCGCGGCGGTGTTCGGCCTCGTGGCGGGCCGGCGGCTACCCGCGGGGTAGGACGCTGACCGACTGGAGCTCGACGAACTCCTCGAGGCCCTCCGGCCCGTACTCGCGACCGAGCCCGCTCGACTTGAACCCGCCGAACGGGGAGCCGAAGTCGGCGCCGTAGTGGTTGACGGCGGTGGTGCCGGTGCGGACGCGGCCGGCCACCTCGATGCCGTGGTCCGTGTCGGAGGTCCAGACGGAGCCGGCGAGGCCGAACTCGCTGTCGTTGGCGATCGCGACGGCGTGGTCCTCGTCGCGGTACGGGATCACCGAGAGGACGGGCCCGAAGATCTCCTCCCGGGCGATGCGCATGTCGTTGCCGACGCCGGCGAACAGGGTCGGGCGCACGAACCAGCCCGTGTCGAGGCCCTCGGGCATCCCCGTCCCGCCCGTCACGGCGGTGGCACCCTCCTGGGCGCCGAGCTCGATGTAGCCCTCCACCCGCTCCTGCTGGCGGCGGGCGACGAGCGGCCCGATCTCGGTGGCCTCGTCGGCCGGGTCGCCGACGACGAGCGAGCCGACCATCTCGGCCAGCGCGTCCACCAGCTCGTCGTGCCGCGACTCGGGCACGAGCACGCGGGTCTGCGCCGCGCAGGCCTGACCGGAGTTCAGGAACGACGCGAACCGCAGGCCGTCGGCGGTGCGGGCGGCATCGGCGTCCTCGAGCACGATCGCCGCCGACTTGCCCCCGAGCTCGAGGCTGACGCGGCGCAGGTCCGCGCCGCACAGCTCGGCGATGCGGCGACCGGCCGCGGTGCTCCCCGTGAACGCGACCTTGTCCACGCCCGGGTGCCGGACCAGGTGCTCGCCGACCTCCCGACCGGCAGGCAGCACGCTCACCACGCCCTCGAGCAGGCCTACCTCGTCGAGCAGCTCGGCGACCCACAGCGCGTCGAGGGGTGACTCGGGCGAGGGCTTGAGCACGACCGTGCAGCCGGCCAGGAGCGCCGGCACGAGCTTCGACATGATCACGACCTGCGGGACGTTCCACGGCACGATCGCGGCCACCACGCCCACCGGGAGCCGCCGGACGATCGACTGGCCGCCCATCATCGTGGGCCGCGACTCCGACCAGGGGTGGCGCGCCGCGAGGTCGAGGAACGAGCGCACCATGAGCGCCGGCGCGGTCGACTGGGCGAGGATCGAGAACGTGATGGGCGAGCCCATCTCGGCCGTGACGAGCGCGGCGAGCTCGTCCGTCCGGGACTCGTACGCCGTCGCGAACCGGTCGATCGCCGCGATCCGCTCCTCCACGGGGAGGCGGGGCCACGGGCCCTCGTCGAAGGCGCGGCGGGCCGCGGCGACGGCGTCGTCGACGTCGGCGGTCGTCGCGTCCGGCACGGTGGCCACCACCGACTCGGCGAGCGGCGAGACGACCTCGATGCGACCGTCGCCGTGCGACGGCACCCACCGCCCGCCGACGTAGAGCTGGTCGTAGGAGCGCAGGTCAACCATGCGGGCAACGTACCCCACGACCTGACGTGCGTGTCAGGTCGTGGGGTGCGCGGGTCGCTGCCCGTCGCCATCGGTGTGCGGCCCGCGGCCCGCTCCTCACCCACCACCTGCGTTCTCATGACGATCCGCGCTGCTGGACAGCACGAACAATCGTCAGAACGCGTTCCGGGCCGGTTGCGGCCGGGGCCGCCCGGCGACGCCACCGTCGACGTGGCGTTCCGGGCCGACGCCCACCGGACGCACCTCCTGCCCGCCTGATCCGACGCCGCCGATCGGGGCCTCAGGCGCCCACGTCCTCCACGGGGCTGTCGGCGTGCGCCGGTTCGCCGGCGCGGACCACGATCACACCCGCGAGGACCAGCGCCGCGCCGAGCAGCTGCGTCGGTCCGGGGACCTGGTCGAGCAGCAGCCGGGCGAACGCGATCGCGGCGACCACCTCGATCAGCGCGACGAACGACGACAGCCGCGGCCCGAGGCGACGGCTCGCCGCGATGCCCGTGACGTACGCGAAGGCGGCCGTCACGAGGCCGAGCACCGCGACCGGCACCCACCACGGGACGGTCGCGGGCGCGTAGGACACGTCGTCGCGCGACGCGGCGAGGGGCAGCGCACCCGTGACGCCGAGCACGCCGAGCAGGACGCCGCCGACCACGAGGCCGCCCGCGGCGAGCGTGATCGGCGGCAGCCCCGACGACGTGTCGGCGGAGACGACGAAGTAGGTGGCCGCGCCGACCATCGCGCCGACCGCCCACAGCACGCCGGGCAGGCTGATGCTCCCGCCGCCGAGCACGTCGAGCAGCAGCACGAGCCCGACCGCGGCGAGCGCGGCGCCGAGCACCGTCGCCCGCCCGGGTCGCTGACCGTGCACCGCCCACATCCACACGACCACCGCGACGGGGGCCGTGTACTCGATGAGCAGCGCCACGCCGACGTCCAGGTAGCTGACGGCGTAGAAGTAGCAGAGCTGGGCGCCGGCGACGGCCAGCACGCCGTAGACGACGATCGTCGGCGCCGTGCGGCGGAGCACCGACCACCGGCCGCGCAGCGCGACCAGACCCGGGACGACGAGCACCAGGGCGGCGATCCCGATGCGGACGAGCACGGCAGCGCCCGCGGTCCAGCCGGATCCGAACATTCCGGAGACGACGGCGCCGGACAGCCCGAACGACCCCGCCGACAGGACGGCCAGCACCAGGCCCTCGCGCACCGGGGTGCGCGCGGGGCGACCGGCGAGCCGGTCAGGCGCGCCGGGCATCGACCAGCGTGGGCGCGCCGGTGGCGTCCTCGCCCACCCAGCCCGGGCGGCCCCACCGCGACGCGAGCGCGACCGGGTCCCCCTCGGTGGCGTCCCAGCCGTGACCTCCGAGCCACCCGACGACGTCGTCGGGCACGCCGGACCGCCACAGCTCGACGACCGCCGCCACCTCGCCCTCCTCGCGCCGGGCCTGCACGCGGCCCGCGCTGGACGAGGCGACCGCCAGCCGCGAGCCCGGCGCCGAGCGTCGACCGAGCAGCGCGACGAGCGACTCGACGTCCTGCTGCTCGAGGTAGACGAGCAGGCCCTCCACCAGCCAGCACGTGGGCCGAGCGGGCGACCAGCCGTCGTCGACGAGCAGCGACGGCCAGTCGTCGAGCACGTCCGTCACGACGACGCGGCGGTCGCACCTCGGGACGAGCCCGGCGTCGTCCACCGCCGACTCCTTGAACGCCACCATCTCCGGCAGGTCGAGCTCCCACCACCGCGTGGTCGGCGGCAGGTCCAGGCGGAAGGCCCGGGCGTCGAGCCCCGCGGCCAGCACGACCACCTGCTCCACCCCGTCGGCGACGGCGTCCAGCACGACCTCGTCCAGGAAGCGCGTGCGCAGCGAGATCCACTGCGGCATGCGCGCCCACGAGCCGGGCAGCTCGACGTCGCCGCCATCGGGCGCGCCCCAGCCCGCCGCCGCGCAGGCGGCGGTGGCGAGCGGGTCCTCGAACCACGGGTCGTCCCGCCGCGACTCCAGGGCGCGGAGGTACGCGACCCCGATCGCCGTCATCCCGACCCCGGTGGGCACCTCGTCCGCCATCGCCGGCGACAGTACCCCCGGGCGCCGACGCTCCCGCCGGGCGGCCACGAGCGCCCGCCGTGACGGAGGGTCAGGTGCCGTCCGCCGGTCCGACGCGGCTGACCCGATCGGACCCCTGGCGGTCGAGCCGCGCCCCCACCAGCCCGGCCGGGACGAGGAGCAGCAGCGCCCACAGGCTGATCGCCGGCACCGCGGCGCCGAGCACCAGCGCCAGGACCAGCGCGCCGACCATCGCCACGCCCGACCACACGCCGGTCGACGGGCGATCCGGGTGCAGGCGCAGCGCCGGCGTGCGGGCGATCACGACCTCCAGGAGGAGCAGCGCCGCGCTGCCGGCCAGGACGCTCGCGATGTAGAGGAACCGCACGCGGGCGTCGTCGTCGCCGAACTGGCCCAGCACCTCGGTCGGGAACGGCAGGAAGGCGATCGTCGCGAGCCACAGCACGTTCGCCCACACCAGCCCGTACGAGTACGTGGCCAGCCGCTCGAACATGCGGTGGTGCGACACCCAGAACTGGGCGATCACGGCGAAGCTGATCAGGAACATCAGGACCCGCTGGTGGTCGTCCTCGAGCAGCTCCGTGACCGACCGGGACTCCGACACGAGGTCGAGCACCGGGAGGATCAGCAGCGTGATCGCGATCGCGACGACCGCGTCGCTGAAGAAGAGGAGCCGCTCCAGGCCCCGGTCGGTGCGGATCGGGTCGTCGGCCACCCCGAGGGACTAGCACACGGGACGGGACCGGCCGACCCGATCCGTCGGCGACCGCCGGGCAGTCGTCGCCGCCCGACCCGTGGCCGCCGTGGTCGTCGCCGGGTGCGTCGTCGCCACCGCCGCGGCCCGCGCGGTCGACCCCGCCGTGGTCGTCACCGCGGTCGCCGGACCCGTCGCGGCCCGGGCCGCTGTGGTCCTCGACGGCCACCACCGTGGTGCTCGGCACCGAGCGGTCCTCGCC
>JAEVZA010000116.1 GCA_023392475.1 Actinomycetes bacterium
CGTCCCCAACCCAACGGACTCCACACAATTGTTCCAATGTTTTGATCGACCGCCAGCGGCATCAGTTCCCATTCAAACTCCCGTCCGATGAGTGAATAATAAGCCTGATGCGCCACGTATTTGTTCCAGCCATAACGTTCAGAAACAGCCAATGATTTCATGAGGTGCCAGCCAGAGAAATTAGAGCAGGCAATGTAACGCACCTTGCCGCTTTGCACCAGGTCGTCGAGTGTGCGAAGCGTTTCTTCCACCGGCGTAACGCCATCAAAACCGTGCATGTGGTAAATGTCAATGTAATCGGTTTGCAGGCGGCGCAGGCTGTCTTCGCATTGTTTAAGAAGATGATGACGGGAAGAACCATAATCATTCGGACCATCACCCATCGGAAAGGTAGCTTTGGTAGAAACGAGTACATTCTGCCGGATGCCTTTCAACGCTTCGCCCAGCACTTCTTCCGAACTACCCCGTGAATATGTGTTTGCCGTATCAAAAAGATTAATGCCCGCATCAATGCAAATGCCAACCAGCCGCTTTGCTTCCTGCACATCCGAACTGCCCCATGCTTTGAAAAAATCCGTTCCGCCGGCGAAGGTGGCGGTGCCAAAACTCAATGCTGAAACTTTTAAACCGGAGGCTCCCAGTTGCCTGTATTCCATAACCAATCTGTTTCTTCAAAATTAGCGAAGGAACAAAGGAATCGTTGTGAAGAAGTGTTAGTGATTGCCCCTGTTTTGTAGGGCAAGAATTTCTTCTTCACTTCCTTTGAACGGACCTGAAACCGCAAGCTTTGCCGTGGCCATCGCAGCGGCAAACTCGCCTGCCGCCTGAATACCTTCACCCTGCATCCGCTTGCACAAATAACCAGCCATGTAGGTATCGCCGCAACCGGTAGCATCAACCAGTTGCGGAGGCTGATAAGCAGGGATCTGGTAAAACTTCTCTTCGGCATAAATAACCGAACCTTTGCTGCCCAGTGTGATGATTACTTCCTTCACGCCCCATTGCGCTAATTGCCTTGCGCCTCTTTCCACATCAGTAAAACCTGTCAGCACTTGCAACTCTTCTTCATTTGCTTTTAAAAAATAAACCTGCGGCAGAATTTTTTCTTTCTCGTTCCAATCAATCGGTAGTACCTTCTCACCTTCCACTTTTCGTAACAGGCCCTGTGCATCCAGCGAAACTTTTCCTTTTGCCGACAAGCGGATGATGGCTTCCATTGCAATGTCATTGGCAAGCAAAGGCCCAACGTGAAAAACGGCTGCATTTAATTCTTCCAACGCGTCAACCGAAAAAGCATCGGCTTGTTGCAGCACACGTTGCCATCGTTCATCCACATTTTCGCCATAACGGTTTTCAAAAAAGACCGTATGCTGCGAGTTGAAGCGCTTTACGGCAATGCCTCGTTCCTGCAGTTCAACCACCGATGACAATTCGCTGTCGGCAACAGCCGTAACGAGCAAATAGTTTTTGCAAAAGGCCGCAATGGCATGCGAAAAATAATAAGCGGTTCCGCCCGGCATAAAGGCCGTTTGCGCAGGTGTAATCACCTTGTCTAACGTAATATGTCCGATGCAGCAGATGTCGTAGCGATTCATTCTCCTTTCAGATCAGCGCCAAATGTAACGCAGCCCTGATCATCGGTTGGGAATGATTTAAATTTACTCTCATCCAATTTAAAAATCATGGCTGAAGCATTACCTGAAGTCTGGCTGCGCGGACCACTTGAAGACATTCCACAGTTGCTGCAACCGGCAGCACATGCCCTGTTGCAAGCTGTTGAAGAAATCAAAGAGTTGATGAAAGATTTTCCGGAGAGCTCATTGAATGAACGGCCGGCCGGCGTAGCCTCTCCGGCTTTTCATTTGCTGCACATAACCGGCGTACTGGACCGGCTTTGTACCTATGCAAAAGGCGCAATTTTGTCGCCTGCGCAGCTGGCTTATTTAAAAGCCGAAGAATTGCCGCCATCACAAACAGTTCATGCCCTTGTTGCAAAACTGGACCAGCAGGTACAGCAAACATTGGAGCAGTTTAAACAAACGGATGAAAAAACGCTGACCAACGTAAGAACAGTTGGACGAAAAGCACTGCCTTCCACCGTGCAGGGTTTGCTTTTTCATGCAGCGGAACACACCATGCGCCACCTGGGGCAATTGCTGGTAACGGTAAGAATGATTGAAGCCAAAAAACAAACAAGCCTTTAATGGTTAATGAGTAGTGAATGATGCATGATTGAACGATTCATCATTCACTACTCAAACAAACGCTTTGCATTAACTATCCGACTTGCGGTTGCTGCTGTTGCGGTCGCCGGAGTTGCGCAGATCTTCCGTGTATTGATCTTCTTCCTGGTCAATGTTTTCGCCGCCGGCATTTTGCGCACCAGTCTGGCTGGTCTTTTGTTGATTGCCGATGCTTTCGTTGCGGTTTTGCTGATTGCTTTGTTGTCCTTCCTGGTTACGATTATTTTCTGCCATAGTTAATCTGTTTTCTTCAACAGCCGTAAAAACAGTGCCACTTGTACCGGGTAAATAGAGAAGCGTTTTCAAACGGTTGTTTTTCTTTCAACCATTCGTTGCACCAAACAAAACAGTAATCTTGCCGAAAGAAAAACGCATGGCTGCTTACCTGGAAGTTTGTGCTTTTACCATTCAATCCTGCCTCATTGCCGAACGTGCCGGTGCTATTCGTGTAGAGTTGTGCGACAATCCTGTTGAAGGC
>JAEVZA010000167.1 GCA_023392475.1 Actinomycetes bacterium
GAACCCGCCGGTCCCACCGCCGGGGAGGCCACCGGCGCCGCCGCCGGTGAAGCTGGGCACCTCGACGATCACCCGGTCCCCGGGCTCGAGCCCGGAGGTGATCTCGGTGTTGCCGCCGGAGGTCTCCCCGGTGGTCACCTGGCGCTCCTCGGTCCGGCCGTCCGTCGTGCCGTCGAGCGCGACGGTGACCGTCGACCTCCCGTTCGCGGTCGTCACGGCGCGGCTGCTGACCAGCGTCACCCCGGTGCGCTGACCGGTGGTGATGGTGGCGGTGGCGGTCGAGCCGACCCAGACCTTGGTCGGGTCGGCCGTGAACGTCACCGTGACCGGGTAGGTCGCCACGCCGGAGCTGGCGTCGGCCACGCGCCCGACCTCGGTGACCTTGCCCGTCACGGTCGTCGCCGAGGACGAGCTGCTGCTGCCGCTGCCGGCCCGGTTCGAGGTCTGCGACTGCCCGCCGCCGGGGAAGGCGCCACCGCCGGGGAAGGCGCCGCCGCCGGGGAAGCCGCCCCGGTTGCTCGACGAGGACGAGGTCGAGATGGACAGGCTGGCGTCCTGGCCGACGGCCACCTTCGAGATGTCGGAGCTGTCGACGCCCAGCTCGACCTCGTAGGAGCCCGAGCTGACGACCTGGATCTGCGAGCTGGAGCTGCTGTCCGACCCGCTCGACCCGTTCGATCCGTTGGAGCCGCTCGCGGTGGGCAGGTTGCTCCCGGAGCCGGACCCGAGGTCGGCGCCGGTCTGGCCGGAGCCCGAGCCGCTGCCCGTGAGGTCCGTGCCGCCGGTCCCGCTCGATCCCAGCTGCTCGCCGACCGTGAGGTCCACGGTCGTCACGGTCCCGTCGATGGTGGCGACCAGCTTGGCGCCGTCGAGGTCCTCCTGGGCCGAGTCGACCGAGTCCTGGGCGGACGTGACCGACGCGGCATCGGCGTCGAGCTGCTCGTCGGAGGCACCGGCGTCCTCGTCGTCGGACCGCTTCGCCTTCGCCTCGGCCAGCTGCGACTGCGCGGCGGCGAGGTTGGACTCGAGCTCGGCCGATTCGATCGTGGCCAGCACCTGTCCGGCGGTCACCTGATCGCCGGCCGCCACGTCGACGGTGGCCACGGTGCCCGACACCGAGAAGCTCAGGTCGTCGGTGGCCGCGGCGGCCACGGTGCCCTCGGCGGACACGGAGGTGCTGATCGTGCCGCTCGTGACCTGTGCGACCTGGGGGACGACCGTGACGGCCGTCGCGGTCGTGCTGCCGTCGTCGCGGACCCAGAACCACCAGCCGCCGAAGGCGCCCAGCGCGAGCACCACCACGACCGCCACGGCGAGGAACGGCCAGCGCCGGCGCCGCCGGCCCGGTGGCGCCTGCTCGTCGGCGTCGTCGCCGCGGTCGGGGGGCGGCTCGTGGACGTGGGGGTGCTCGGGGGCGTCGATGGCCATGGGGCGACGATGTCGCCCCACCCTGGGAGCACCCCTCGGGGAAGCTGGGAGTTGCCCGAGAGCGGCGCACCCGCGGAGCGCCCGCTCAGGAACCGCGGCGCCCGAGTACGGTCGGCCGGGTGAGCATCGACTTCAGCCTCTCGCCCGAGCTCGAGGAGATCCGGTCCCGGGTCCGCACGTTCGTGGACGACGTGATCCGGCCGACCGAGGAGCGGATCCAGCAGGAGCAGCTCGAGTCCACCGACCGCGACGAGTACCTCACGCTGCTCATCGGCATGCGCCAGCAGGCGCACGAGGCCGGGATCTGGCTGCCGCACATGCCCGAGGAGTGGGGCGGGATGGGCCTCGGCCACGTCCAGCTCGCGATGGTGCAGGCCGAGGCGGCCAAGTCCTACTACGGGCCCTGGGTGTTCAACTGCCAGGCCCCCGACGAGGGCAACATGCACACCCTCCTCCACTGGGCCACGGACGAGCAGAAGGCGACGTACCTCAAGCCCCTGTGCGACGGGCGCACCTGGTCCTGCTTCGCGATGACCGAGCCCGAGGTCGCCGGCTCCGACCCGACGCTCATCCGCACCAACGCCTACCAGGACGGCGAGGAGTGGGTGATCAACGGGCACAAGTGGTTCATCTCGAACGCCCACCGGGCGAGCTTCGCCATCCTCATCGCGCGCACCGAGGAGGACCCGGAGCTGCCGCAGGCCGCGAACACCGCCTTCATCGTCGACATCCCGTCGGAGGGGTGGACGGAGGTGCGCCAGATCGAGACCATGCACGGCTCGACCGGCCACTCGGAGATCCTCATCGAGGACCTGCGCGTGCACGAGTCGCAGATGCTCGGCGGGCGCGGCCAGGGCCACCTGCTGGGCCAGTACCGCCTCGGCCCGGCACGCCTCGCGCACTGCATGCGCTGGATCGCGCAGGCCGAGACGGCGCTCGACATGATGGTCGACCGGTCCCTCAACCGGTTCGCCCACGGCTCGCTCCTCGCCGAGAAGCAGGGAATCCAGTGGATGATCGCCGACTCCACGATGGAGCTGTACCAGGCGAAGCTGATGGTGCTGCACGCCGCGTACAAGATCGACCGCGGCGAGGACTTCAAGGCCGAGGTGTCGATGGCGAAGCACTTCGTCGCCAACATGCTCAACCGCGTGATCGACCGCTCGATCCAGGTCCACGGCGCGCTCGGCTACTCGACGGACACGCCGCTCGCGCACATGTACCAGCACGCGCGCTGGGCGAGGTTCGCCGACGGTGCGGACGAGGTGCACCAGATGCGCATCGCGCAGCGGACGATCGCCGCCTACAAGGACACCGGCAGCACGCGCGACGCCACCGGCAGCCTGCCGATCTGACCGGCCCGCCGTGCGTGGCGGTCGCGCCGTAGGGTGCCCGCCATGGCGCAGCTCACGGTCCTGGCAGACGGCGACGCCGCGGTGGAGGCCGACCTGGTCGACGGGCGGGCGTGGATCGACGCCGACGACCTGCCCGGCGTGCTCGGCTGGACGCTGCGGCCCGAGGGCCTGTGCCGCGGCGACGTCTGCGTGCCCGTGCGGGAGCGCGACCTCGTGGAGG
>JAEVZA010000234.1 GCA_023392475.1 Actinomycetes bacterium
GGCCGGACGGGTCCGGCCCGACGCCGCCCACGATGCCAGAGCGGTCGGGCATGATCGACCGCGACGCCGGCATCGGAGAGGAGCCCCATGACCTACGTGCTCGTCCACGGCGGCGGCATGACGGCCCGCTGCTGGGACCCGCTCCTCCCCCACCTCGGCGAGCCCGCCGTCGCCGTCGACCTCCCCGGCCGCGCCGGCGACGGCATCGACGTGGCCGGCGTGGCGGTGGCGGACTTCGTCGATCGCGTGGTCGACGTGATCGAGGGTGCGGACCTCCACGACGTCGTGCTCGTGGGCCACTCGCTCGCCGGGATCACGCTGCCCGGCGTCGCCGCCGCGGTGCCCGACCGGCTGCGCCGGCTGGTGTTCGTGTCCGCCGCGGTGCCACCCGACGGCGGCACGGTGGGCGCCATCCTCGGCACGCTCGGTCCGGAGCTCGAGCACCTGGCGGTGCGGCTCGGCGACGACCTCGTGGACCCGTCGGGCACGTTGCACGCGGACCTGGCGATCGCGATGTTCTGCAACGACCTGGACGACGCCGGGACCGCGTTCGTGCTCGAGGGCCTGTCGGGCGAGTCGCTCGCGGTGCTCGACGAGCCGGTCGGCCTGTCGGGCCTCGGCGACCTCCCGAGGACCTACGTCCGCCTGCTGCAGGACGCGAGCATCGTGCTCGCGACCCAGGACCGGATGGTCGAGCACCTCGGCGGGCCCGGCGTGGTCGACGTGGTCGACATCGACGCCGGCCACATGGTGATGATGGGCGATCCCGCTGCGCTCGCCGCAGTCCTCCGGGCCTGCTGACGAGCGCCGGGATCGATTCGGGCGACGTCCGCGCTCAGGCCGCGCCGACGCGCGCCGTCGGCGTGAACCGCACCGGCAGGTGCTTGATGCCGCCGACCAGCGGCACGCCCATCGCCTCCAGGAGGACCGGCTCGCCGACGACCTCGATGTCGGGGAGGCGCGTCAGCAGCTGGCGGAACACGACGGTCAGCTCGCGGCGCGCGAGGTGGGCGCCGAGGCAGAAGTGCGGGCCCGGTCCGCCGAAGCCGACGTGCGCGTTCGGGTCGCGCCGCACGTCGAAGGTCTCGGGGTCGTCGAACGCCCGCGGGTCCCGGTTGGCCGCGCCGTAGAACAGGACGAGCTTGTCGCCCTCGGCCAGCTCCTCGCCCGACAGCGTGAGCGGTCGGGTGACCGTGCGGCGCATGAACGTGACCGGCGACGACATCCGCACGATCTCCTCCACCGCGGTGGGCAGCACCGCGTCGAGGTCGTCCTGCAGGATCCGCCGCTGGTCGGGGTGCTGCGCCAGCAGTTGCATGCCGGCGCTCGTGGCGGTGCGGGTGGTGTCGTTGCCGGCGACGGCGAGGAGGATGAAGAACGGCGCGATCTCCTCGGGGCCGAGCATGTCCTCGCCGAGGTCGTTGTGGACGAGCGCGGACGTGAGGTCGTCCCGCGGGTGCTTGCGGCGGTCCTCGGCCAGCTCGCCCATCAGCCCGACGAGCGTCATGCCGGCGCCGAGCAGGGCGGCGACGACGTCGTCCTGACCACCGATCGTGTCGGGGTCGCCCGCGCCGAGGATCGTGTTCGTGGCCTGGAGGACCGTGCCGAACTCGCTGCGCGGGATGCCCATCATGTCGCAGATCACCAGCAGCGGGAACGGCTGCGACAGGGCCTCGACCAGGTCCACCTCGCCCCGCTCGCAGAGGTCGTCGATGACCTCGGTGCAGATGGTCTCCACCGAGTCGAGCACGCCCGCGAGGGCGCGCGGCGTGAAGGACCGGGCGACGATGCCGCGCTGCCGGGCGTGGCGCGGGTCGTCCATCGTGATGAACGACCCGAAGAACTCCATGGCCTCGGCGGGCATGTCGGCGATCGAGGTGGACCCGCGACCGGAGCAGAAGTCCTGCGGGTGGCGGCTGATCTCGACCACGTCCGCGTACCGCGTGACCGCGTAGAACTCGTCGGGGACACCGGTGAGCGGGTTCTCGGACCGGGCCGCCACGAACGGTCCCTGCTCGCGCAGGACGGCGAAGTCCGCCATGCGCTCCTCGAGCGGTCGTCGCCAGAACATCGGGTCGCCGAGCGGGAGCACGTCGGTGGGCATCGTCCTGGACCTCCGGGGGCCGTGTCGGGGGGTGTCGGGAGCGGCCGGCGCCGCGTGCCCGACCCTAGGCGATCAGTGATCGCATCTGCCGGGCGAACCGCGCACCACGGTCAGCCCCGCCGTGCCGGCGGGGTGGGTGGGAACCGCCGCTCGAGCCCGTCGAGGAACGTCGTGATCCCGAAGCGGAACACCTCGTCGACGTCCGCACCCGACAGCTCGGCCTCGTGGTCGTGCAAGGTCGGGTACTGCCCGGCACCGAGCGCGGCGAGCTCGGACCACCCCGCGTCGCCGTGGTCCCCGCGGCCGGCGCCGCCGACGAGGCTCCGACCCGCGCTGCTCGTGTCGAAGTAGACGGTCCCGAGCACGAAGTCGACGAGGGCCAGGTAGGCGGGCACCGCGGCCTTGGGCTCGAACCCCGCGTCCAGCAGGTGCGACAGGCCCTGCTCCGCTCCGTGCATCGCGTTGGGCCCGAGCAGCGGCGCCGCGGTCAGCGCGGGCAGCAGCGACGGGTGCGACATCAGGACGCGCCGCAGCTCACCGGCCAGCTCCTCCACCTGCTCCCGACCGGTGAGCGACGGGTCGGGCGAGCGCACCTCGCCGAGGACGTGGTCGACCATCAGCACGAGCAGCTCCTCGCGGCTCGCCACGTGGCGGTACAGCGACGCGCTGCCGGTGCGGAGCTCGTCCGCGAGCCGCCGCACGGTGAGCGCGGCGAGGCCATCGGCGTCCACGAGGGCGACGGCGGCGCCGACGATCCGCTCGATCGTCAGGCCGTCCGCACGTGGGCGGCGCCGGGCGTCACGGGCGCGGCGCTCGAGCCACCACTCCGCGCTCCCCGGTGCGACCATCCGGCCATCGTACGGTCGCGTGGCGACCGGGGCGTCAGGAGGCGGGTGCCGAGACCTCGCCGTGCCGGCCGGCCGCGTCGCGCAGGTCCACCACCGGAGCCGCCGCCTCGAGCGCCCGGTGGATGCTCGGACCGAAGCTCCGGGCCCAGATCTCGTGGCCGAGGTGGTTCGGGTGGAACCGGTCCGCCGCCCAGATGTCCACCTCGGCGGCCTTGAAGTGCGCGTCGGCGAGGTCGGTGACCGACACCCGCACCACCCCGGAGCGGCCGCTCGCGACGCGGCGGTGGATGCGGTCGACGACCGCGCAGCGCCGCGCCACGACCGGCTTCAACGACCATGGGAGGCGGGGCACCATCGAGAGGTCCCCGATCCCGAACGTCACCACCGGAGCGACCCGCGTGAGCCGGCCGAGCACCTCGTCCAGGTCGCGGCGGAACGCCGGGCCGGGCGTCGCGTGCATCACGTCGTTGGCACCGACCGCCAGCACGAACAGGTCCGTCGGGGTCGCGACGGCCCGCGGCACCTGCTCGAGCAGCACGTCGCGCACGCGCGAGCCGCCGCGGGCCAGGCTCCGCAGCTCCACGCGGCGCGGCGACCGCTCCGCGATCCGCGCCACCCACACCTCGCTGGCGTGCGCGAGCCCGGGACCGGTGATCGTGCTGTCGCCGAGCACGGTGATGCGCGCGGTCGCGCCGCGCGGGTCGCCGTACGTGCCCGTCGGGTCGCCATCGGGGAACTGGGGCAGGCGCGCGACGGCGACCCGTCTGACCTGGGCCCACGCACCCACGGCCCCCGCGAGGGCCAGGCCGGGCACCCCCAGGGCGATGCCACGTCGCACGAGGGACACGGTGGCGGACGACCGCGCCGCGATCAAGGGGTTTCGTCACGGTTTTCGCGCTGCGGCGGCGAGCGCCTTGCAACGGCGCGGCGGGCTCAGGCCCCGGGCGGACCACCACCCTCGACCGCGCGGATCGCGGCGCGGTCCGCGGCGCCCGGCACGCCGAGGCCGACGTGGGCCGGCAGCTCGACGTGCAGCTCGTCCGCACCGTCCACGGAGATCGTGCCCGCGACGAGCGTGGCGGCGAGGACGTGGCCGCCCACCGTGCGGTCGTCCGACAGGTGGTGCAGGTGGAAGCCGGGCACCTCGACGCCCGCGGCGTCGTCGGGGAAGCGGAAGCCCACGAGCGTCCCGACGGACGACTCGACCGCCCACTCGGTCTGGTGCGCCGTCACCTCCGCGAGCGGCGGGTACGGCCGCGCCGGCGCGTGGACGCTGCGCAGGCGCAGATCCGAGAAGGTGCCGTCGACGCGCACGGCGAGCACGGCCCCGGCGGCGGACGCGCCCTCGAGCCGCGCGCGGAGCGCCGGCAGGTCGAGGTCGGCGC
>JAEVZA010000296.1 GCA_023392475.1 Actinomycetes bacterium
GATCCGGACCGGCACCACGGGGCTCCGCGCCGGCGTCGGTCGGCTCGCCCCGCCCGGCGCCGCCGGCGGCGTCGGCATCCGCACGCTGCGCACGAAGGTGCGGACGCCCCGGGAGGCGGTCAACACGATCGTGGCGATCTTCCTCGGTGCGGGCGCGCTGGTGCTCGGTCCGCTGCTCGGCGGCGTGACCGAGGGCCGCATCGTGCTCGCCGCCGGGCTCCTCCACTTCGCCGTGCTGTTCGAGGGCAACAACACCTTCGGCTTCGACGGCCCGCCCCTGTGGATGGAGGTCGCCGCCGGCGCCGACGGGCGGACCCTCGTGCGGGGCAAGGCGGTGGCGTCGATCCTCACCATGGCCGTGCCGGCGCTCCTCGTGGTGCTGCTCCTGGCCGCGGTGTTCGACGGGTGGTCGTGGGTGCCCGCCGGCGCGCTGCTCGCGACGGGCTCCGTGCTCCTCGCCACGGGCGCGTCCGTGCTCAGCGCGGCGATCGCGCCGTTCGCGGTGCCCGAGAGCCCCAACCCGTTCGCCGCCGGCGACACCGGCCAGGGCTGCCTCGCCGGCACCGTCCTGACCGTGGACATGGTCGTGCTGTCGATCGTGTCCGCGCCGGTGGCGCTGCTCGTGTGGTGGAGCTCGACGCAGTCGGCCGCGCTCACCGGGCTCGTCGCCATCGTCGGGCCCGTGGTCGGCGGCCTCGTGCTCTGGGGGTCGATCACCGCCGCCGGTCGCCTGCTGACCGGCCGCGAGCACGAGCTCGTCGCCAAGGTCACCCCCGCCCGCTGAGCCCACCCGCCGACCGGCTCGCAACCCCACGGACCGACATCCTGTGCGTGCGGGACGCTGAGCGTGCCGCACGCACAGGATTCCGGTCCGGGAGCGGAGGCCGGAACCGTCTGGGGCCGCCGGCCGGGGCCCGGGTACCGTGCGATGCGATGCCCGAGTACCGCTCCCGAACCACCACCCACGGCCGGAACATGGCCGGTGCCCGCGCCCTGTGGCGTGCCACCGGGATGACCGACGACGACTTCGAGAAGCCGATCATCGCCGTCGCCAACTCGTTCACGCAGTTCGTCCCGGGGCACGTGCACCTGCAGGACCTCGGCCAGCTCGTGGCACGCGAGGTGGCGGCCGCGGGCGGCGTGGCGAAGGAGTTCGACACGATCGCGGTCGACGACGGCATCGCCATGGGCCACGGCGGGATGCTCTACAGCCTCCCGAGCCGGGACCTCATCGCCGACTCGGTCGAGTACATGGTGAACGCGCACTGCGCGGACGCCCTCGTGTGCATCTCCAACTGCGACAAGATCACGCCGGGCATGCTCATGGCCGCCATGCGACTGAACATCCCGACGGTCTTCGTGTCGGGCGGCCCGATGGAGGCCGGCAAGACGCGCCTGGCCGGCACCGAGGTGAAGGTCGACCTCATCTCCGCCATGGCGAAGGCGGGCGACCGCAACGTGAGCGACGAGGAGGTGGACGCCGTCGAGCGGTCGGCCTGCCCCACCTGCGGCTCGTGCTCGGGCATGTTCACCGCCAACTCGATGAACTGCCTGACCGAGGCGCTCGGCCTGTCGCTGCCGGGCAACGGCACCGTCGTCGCCACGCACTCGGACCGCGAGCAGCTCTTCCTCCGCGCCGGCCGCCTCGTCGTCGACATCGCCCGCCGCTACTACGAGAAGGACGACGAGTCCGTCCTGCCCCGGTCGATCGCCGACCGGCGGGCGTTCTCGAACGCCATGTCGCTCGACATCGCGATGGGCGGCAGCACGAACACCGTGCTGCACCTGCTCGCCGCCGCCCACGAGGGCGAGGTCGACTTCTCGATGGCCGACATCGACGAGCTCAGCCGGCGCCTCCCGAACATCTGCAAGGTGGCGCCGGCGACCGACCGCTACCACATCGAGGACGTGCACCGGGCGGGCGGCATCCCGGCGATCCTCGGCGAGCTCGACCGGGGTGGGCTGATCGACACCGCCGCGCCGACGGTCCACTCCGAGACGATGGCCGCGGCGCTCGACCAGTGGGATCTCGCCCGGCCGACGTGCACCCCGGAGGCACGGGAGTTCTGGCGTGCCGGTCCGGCCGGCATCCCGACGCAGGTGGCGTTCAGCCAGTCGACGCGCTGGCCGTCGCTCGACGAGGACCGCGCCGACGGCTGCATCCGGGACGTCGAGCACGCGTACGCCACCGAGGGCGGGCTCGCGGTCCTGTTCGGCAACCTCGCTCCCGACGGCTGCATCGTGAAGACCGCCGGCGTCGACGAGTCGATCTGGCGGTTCGGCGGCCCGGCCCGCGTGTACGAGAGCCAGGATGCCGCCGTCGAGGGCATCCTCGGCGAGGAGGTGCAGGCCGGCGACGTCGTGGTCATCCGCTACGAGGGCCCGAAGGGCGGCCCGGGCATGCAGGAGATGCTGTACCCGACGACGTACATCAAGAGCCGCGGGCTGGGCACCGGGTGCGCGCTGCTGACGGACGGGCGGTTCTCCGGCGGGACCTCGGGCCTGTCGATCGGGCACGTGTCGCCCGAGGCGGCCGAGGGCGGCCTGATCGGTCTCGTCCGCACCGGCGACCGCATCGAGATCGACATCCCGGCCCGGTCGATCACGCTCGTCGTCGACGACGCCGAGCTCGCCCGCCGCCACGAGTCGGAGCTCGAGCGCGGCGCCGAGGCGTGGACGCCACACGGTCGGGACCGCCGGGTGTCGGTGGCCCTCCGCGCCTACGCCGCGCTCACGACGTCGGCCTCACGCGGCGCCGTCCGCGACCTCGCCCAGATCACACCCACGCACCGCCCCTCCTGAGCACGCGAGCTCCCGGCCCGTTCGCCTCTGCTCGCGGTTTCGGCGACGCCTTCCGTCGTCGGACGACGGAAAGCGCGGACAGAACGTGGCTCGTGGCACTCGACGCGGTCAGGGGCGGCGGTCGCTGCTGCCGGAGCGCATGCCGCCGCGCCACCGTCGACCGCGCCAGCGGACGAGCTCGCGCACCCCGGCGACGCCGAGCACGGCGACCGCGCCCGCCGCGGCGATCCAGCCGTTCACGACCGGTCCCCGCCGCTGACGTCGCGATC
>JAEVZA010000300.1 GCA_023392475.1 Actinomycetes bacterium
CCTCCACCGTCGCGACCCATCCGTCGCGCCCGGTGCCGCCGAGCAGCACCCGCCCCGCCGACCCCCGGTCGAGCGGCAGCTCGGCGCCGACGGGCACGATCGTGCGCAGCCCGTGCGGCGACTCGAGCGCGGCCACGCACACCCGGGCGTCGCCGTCCCGGACGTACAGCTGCACGGACTCCCCCGTGGCGTCGCGCAGGGCGGCGAGCGCCGAGGCCGCGGCCTCGGCCACGGGGAACTGCTCCGTCGCCGCACGGCCGAGCGCGACGAGGTGGAGACCGAGGGCGAACCGGCCGTCGGCGTCCCGTCGCAGGATCCCGTGGTCCTCGAGGGCGACCGCCAACCGGTGGACCGTGGCGCGGCTCATGCCGCTGCGCTCCACGAGCTGCGACAGCGAGCGCGGGCGCTCGGCCACCTCCGCCACGAGGGCGAGCGACTTGTCGAGGACGCCGACCCCGCTTACGATGTGTTCCATCAGTCGGGAACTGTATCCCACATGTTGAGATCGTCAAACCACGGCGACCGCGACGCCGGGGCCCGGACCCGCCCACACCCCCACCGCACAGCTGCAGGAGCGCCACGATGAGCGAACGACCTCGGACGCTGGCCGAGAAGATCTGGGACCGCCACGTCGTGCGGTCCGCGGACGGCGAGCAGGACCTCCTCTTCATCGACCTCCACCTCGTCCACGAGGTGACCTCCCCGCAGGCCTTCGACGGCCTGCGCATGACCGGCCGCCAGGTGCGCCACCCCGAGCTCACCGTCGCCACCGAGGACCACAACGTCCCGACCGAGGACATCGACCGCCCGATCGCGGACCCGATCTCCCGCGCCCAGGTCGACACGTTGCGCACGAACGCCGAGGAGTTCGGCATCGTCAACCACCCCATGGGCTCGGCCGGCCAGGGCATCGTCCACGTCATCGGCCCGGAGCAGGGACTCACGCTCCCGGGCATGACGATCGTGTGCGGCGACAGCCACACCGCCACCCACGGCGCGTTCGGCGCGCTGGCGTTCGGCATCGGCACGTCGGAGGTCGAGCACGTCCTCGCCACCCAGACGCTGCCGCAGACCCGGCCGAAGATGCTGAGCATCACCGTCGACGGCGAGCTCCGCCCGGGCGTGTCGGCGAAGGACGTGATCCTCGCCATCCTCGGCGAGATCGGCACCTCCGGCGGCATGGGCCACATCGCCGAGTACCGCGGCTCCGCGATCCGGTCGCTGTCGATGGAGGGCCGCATGACGGTCTGCAACATGTCCATCGAGGCGGGCGCGAAGGCCGGGCTCATCGCCCCCGACGAGACCACCTTCGAGTACCTGCAGGGCCGCCCGCACGCGCCGTCGGGCGCCGACTGGGACGCGGCGGTCGCGGAGTGGCGCACCCTCACGACCGACGAGGGCGCGGTGTTCGACACGGAGGTCGTGCTCGACGCGTCCGACATCGAGCCGTTCGTCTCCTGGGGCACGAACCCCGGTCAGGTGATCCCGCTGTCCGCGTCCGTCCCGTCCCCCGACGACTTCGAGGACCCGGTGCAGCGCTCCGCCGCCGAGCGGGCGCTCGAGTACATGGGGCTCGAGGCCGGCACGGCGATGAAGGACGTCGCCGTCGACACGATCTTCATCGGCTCGTGCACGAACTCGCGCATCGAGGACCTGCGTGCCGCGGCCGAGGTCGCCCGCGGCCGCAAGGTCGCCGACGGGCTCCGCACCTTCGTCGTGCCGGGGTCCCGTGCCGTGAAGGACCAGGCGGAGGCCGAGGGCCTCGACCGCATCTTCACCGAGGCGGGCTTCGACTGGCGGGAGCCGGGCTGCTCGATGTGCCTCGCCATGAACCCCGACAAGCTGTCGCCGGGCGAGCGCTCCGCGTCCACCTCCAACCGGAACTTCGAGGGGCGCCAGGGCCGCGGCGGTCGCACGCACCTCGTGTCGCCCGCCGTCGCCGTGGCCACCGCGGTCACCGGCCGGTTCGCCACCCCCGACGACCTCGACTGAACGACCCGACGGAACGAGGCAGGAGCCGCAGCACCATGGAAGCCGTCCGCATCATCACCGGCCGGGGCGTCCCCCTCGACCGCTCCGACGTCGACACCGACCAGATCATCCCCAGCGACTGGCTGAAGCGCGTGGAGCGCACCGGCTTCGAGAAGGGGCTGTTCTCGGAGTGGCGCGACGACCGGGACTTCGTCCTCAACAAGGAGGAGCACGCCGGCGCGCGGATCCTCGTGGCCGGCCCGAACTTCGGCACCGGCTCGAGCCGCGAGCACGCGGTGTGGGCGATCCAGCAGTACGGGTTCGCCGCGGTCGTGTCGCCGCGCTTCGGCGACATCTTCCGGAACAACGCCACGAAGAACGGCCTCGTGCCGGTGCAGGTCAGCGCCGAGACGGGACGGCTCCTGCTCGACGAGATCCAGTTGAACCCGCAGCTCGAGCTCGTCGTCGACGTCGAGCGCCGCGAGCTCGAGGCGCCGTCGCTCGGCCTGGTGGAGGCGTTCCCGCTGGAGGACTCGGTGCAGCACCGCTTCCTCGAGGGGCTCGACGACATCGGGATCACGCTCCGCCACGACAGCGAGATCGGCACGTACGAGCAGCACCGGCCGTCCTGGATGCCGACCTCCGGCTGACCAGCCGCCCCCGCGCTCCAGCTCCTCCCGCCGCTCTGTGATGCACCACGGGGTCGAACGACCCCGTGGTGCATCACGAAGCAGAGGTCGGGGGCGGTGAGGAGCGGACGGGAACCAGACGCTCCGCCCGTTCGTCGGATGGTCATCGAGCCACGGCTCGACCGCCGACCTCTGGAGGAGCCATGCGCAGCACCCGCTGGGCCGTCGCCGTCGCCGCCCTGGCCGCACCCGTCCTGCTGACCACCGCCTGCACGCACGACGGGATCGGGAGCTCCCCGCCGCGCCGGCCGCCCTCGACCACCGCGCCGGTCGCGATCTCGACCCGCACCGCCACGCTCGTCCGCGCCGACAGCTGCGAGGACCTCGCGCAGCACATCGAGCGCGAGGCCGATGCCGCGGGCCCGCGCTTCGGCACCTCGTCCGACGGCTCGGGCGAGGCGTCCGCCGACTCGTCCGGCTCCGCCGCGGCCGGCCCGCCCACCACGGTCGCCCCGATGGCGCCCGAGGCCCTGTCCCGGTCCGCCGCGCCGTCCGCCGCGGCCGCCGACGCCGCCGGGGGGCAGGCGGGATCCGTCGTCGCCGGCACGAACGTGCAGGAGCAGGGCGTGGACGAGGGCGACCTGGTGAAGACCGACGGCCACCTGCTCGTCAGCGCGATCGACGGCGTGATCCGGGTCGCCGTGCTGGACGACCACCCGACGGTCGACGGCACGCTCCGGCTCGACGGGGCCGCGTCGACGATGGACGCCATCCAGCCGGTGCAACTGCACCTGCGCGGCGAGGAGGCCCTCGTCGTCGCGACCCGCTCGCCGATCCGCTTCGGGCCGGCGTCCACCGAGGGCGCCCCTGCCGACGACGTGATGCGGACGGTCGACGAGCCGGCGACGCTGCTGGCGCGGGTCGACCTGAGCGACCCGGCCCACCCCAGGACCGTCGAGCAGACGACCGTCGACGGCCGCGTCGTCGCCACCCGCCTGCACGACGGGCGGGTCCGCGTCGTGCTGCAGTCCGGCGTGCCGTACGCGATGCCGGCCGGCGACACCGCCGCGACCTCGACCGAGCGCCTCCTCCCCCGCCGCCTCGCCGAGGACGGCTCGTCCCAGCCGATCGGCGGCTGCGGCGACGTGCTCGTGTCGAGCGCGTCGTCGCAGACCGTCGACGGCTCCGGCACCACCGGCTCCGACGCCGGCGCGTCGGCGAGCACGTCGTTCGCACCCCAGGGTCGGGTCACCGTGCTCACCGTCGACCGCGACCTCGCCCACCTGGCCCCCGTGTCGGTCGATGCCCAGGCGCAGACCGTGTACGCCAGCACCGACGCCCTCTACCTCGCCGCGCAGGTGTGGGGTCCGGGCGGCAGCACCACGGTCGTGCACCGGCTCGCGCTCGGCGGCGAGGGCCCCGCCCGCTACACGGGCAGCGGCTTCGCGCCGGGCACGCTCCTCGACCAGTACTCCCTGTCCGAGCGGGGCGGGGCGCTCCGGCTGGTCACCACGACCGACGCCGGCGGCGTCCTGCCCGAGGAGGGCGACGTCGCGGTGCGCGGCACGGTCTCGGAGGGCGACGGGCCCGCGA
>JAEVZA010000315.1 GCA_023392475.1 Actinomycetes bacterium
ACGGTGGCAGGTGCGGTCGGGCGGTTGGCGCTGCGGGACCGGCTGCCCGGTGAGCCGGCCGGCGCCTCGGTCGACCGGGTGCTGTCGTCGCTCGAGGACGCCGACCGGGACGCCGCGTGGTTCGCCGACTGGTACGGCTCGGAGATCGACCGGTCGGGTCAGGCCGCGGTGCGGGCCGCGGCCACGACGTGGACGATCGGCGCGCTCGCCGCGGTGGGCGGTCGCGACCTCGCGTGGGCGACCCGCCGCCAGGCCTTCGACGTGCCGGGGCGCACGATCCGCCTCCGGGCCAACTGGGACGCCGGCGACCGCGCGGCGCGGCCCGACGTGCTGGTCGTCATGTCCGGTCGGGCGCCGTCCGATCCCGTCCTCGGTCTCGTCGCCGGGTTCAACGGCCTGGTCGACGGCATGCACCGGCGCCAGGTGCCCGACCGCGTGCGCGTCGGCTCCGCGTCGACCGCGTCCACGACCGCGTTCCCGGTGACGGCGCCGCTCCTGTCCGGCGCGGTCGACCGCGTCGTCGAGCTGGTGGCCTGGCGGCTCGATCCCGACGCCGCGCCCGTCGTGCCCGGTCGCGGCTGCCCCGACTGCCACCTCCTCGAGAGCTGCGAGGAGGGGCTGGCGGCCGTCGCCGCGCCGTCCATCCGTTGACGGGCGGATCCGGCGCCGAGCGGGCTCCCGGTCGGCCCGGCGGTCGTCAGGGCTGCGGCTCGACCGCCGCGGCGGGCGTGCAGGTGGCCGGCGTGGTGTTCACCGGGTTGCAGCGCGCCTGGACGCGGGTCGGGAACGACACCTGGTAGCCGGTGAGGAACTGCGGCTCGCCGACGGGGAAGTCGGTGTGCACGAGCGTCGCGCCCGAAGCGAGCGCGGCCGCCTTGTCCTTCCCCGGGCTCACGACGTCGGCGTCGGCCCGCGTGCGGACGATGAAGCCCTGCTCCTCCAGCGCGCGGATGGCGCTGCCGTCACCCGGGTCGTTGAGCTTGAGCACGGCGGCGTCGGGCTGGCCGAAGCCCGAGCTCGTGAACAGCACGCGGCCGGCCAGCGACGGGTGGCCGTCGAGGTAGGTGTCCCGCGGCGCGCCGTCGTTGTCCATGAAGAACATGAACTTGCCGCGGCTGTCGCGGACCGACGGCCAGCCGACCGTGGTCACCGCCGTGCGGAGGTCGGGGGCGCTGCCCCGGACGTCGTCGGGCGTGAGGAGCCGGTCACCGACGACCGAGCGGATCTCGGTGTCGAGGCCGTCGAGCTGCGTCGCGTCGAACGGCTGGATCGGCGTCACGTCGAACGGCGCGGGGAGGGGTGACTCCTCGAGCTCGATGTTGATGATGATCGGCAGGTGACCGGGGTGCGCGTCGGACCAGGCCTTCATCTCGGACAGGCACCCGACGAGCGTCGGGCAGGTCGACAGGTAGTCGATCTCCTGGATGTGGAACACCTTGATCCCGGGCTGGTCCACACCCCTCGGGTAGGGCTGGCCGAGCAGCTGGGCGGCGAGCGGCCGGGAGAAGCGCCCACCGGTCGGATCGGCCCAGACGTCGAGCTCGAAGGTCCGGGTGCCCGAGTTCAGCTGCTGGGTCAGCGGGCGGTGGCCGTAGTTGAGCTGCGCCGGGTCGAGCCCCGAACCGGCGAGCGCCGGCGCGAGCGCCGCACCGATCCCGAGGGCGGCGAGCAGGCCGGCCGACGGGGCCTTCTTGTACGAGTTGTGGGTGCCGATGTACTGCAGCTGGTTGATGCCGATGGCGTCGTCGCCGACCGGCACCGTGGGCTCGGGCGTGCCGCCCCCACCGGTGGGTGCGGTCGCGCAGCCCGCGGCCACCACCAGGCACACCAGCGCGAGCCCGAGGGCGCCCCGGCCCCACCCGCGACGTGCCGTCGAACGACCCCGCTCCGTCCGTGCGCCCATGTCGACCCCCCGATCGCCTCGGGCGACATGGTCGCAGCCGCGGTCACCCGGAGGCAACCGAGGCGCCACCTCGTGTTCATCGGGGCGTCACCCACGGGGTGCGGATCGATCACCCGACCCGGCGCCGCCGTCGACGTCCCGGATCAGTCGGCGTCGGGCGCGGAGCCGATGATGTAGATGAGGTCGCCGCTCGCCACCTTGACGGCGGACGCGGTGCGGACCTCGACCTCGCAGAACACGACGCGCTTGCCGCGCCGGCTCACCCAGCCCTCGGCGACGAGGTCCTCCTGGCGCACGGGCTGCACGTACCGCACCGACATCTCGATGGTGGAGAACGGTCGGTCGTCGTCGTACGCGGTGCCGATCGCGGGCACGACCGCGGTGTCGATCAACGTCGCGATCGCGCCGCCGTGCATCAGCCCCTGGGGCTGGTTGAGGTCGGGCCGCCACGGCATGCGGAGCCGGGCGTAGTCGCGCCGCAGCTCCTCGACCTGGATGCCGAGGAGGTTCGGGAACCAGCGGCGGTCGCCCTCCTCGTGGAGGAAGTTGGACCAGCGCGCCATCACCGACGGCGACAGCAGGTCGAACTCCTCGGCACGCCACGACGTCGTCATGGGCCGCAGTCTGCCCGATGACGCGCCGCGGGTGCGTCGGCGGGGACCCGCGCCGACGGAGGGCCCGTTGGGGCGGCCGCGGGTCGAGTGCGTACCTTGTGGGCAGGTCGCCGGCCCCCGCCGGCCGCCCGACCGCACGAGCCGGTCCGCAACCGCACGCACAGGAGCGATCCCATGGCCGAGGCCTACATCATCGACACCGTCCGCACCCCCGTCGGCAAGCGGGGCGGCACGCTGTCCCAGGTGCACCCCGCCGACCTCGGAGCACACACCCTGAGGGAGCTCGTGCAGCGCACCGGGATCGACGCCGGCGCCGTGGACGACGTCGTGATGGGCTGCCTCGACACGATCGGCTCGCAGGCCGGCGACGTCGGTCGCACCGCCTGGCTCGCCGCCGGCCTGCCCGAGCACGTGCCCGGCACCACGATCGACCGCCAGTGCGGCTCGTCGCAGCAGGCCGTGCACTTCGCGGCGCAGGGCGTCATGTCGGGCACGCAGGACCTCGTGATCGCGGCCGGCCTGCAGAACATGTCGCGCATCCCGATCAGCTCGGCGATGCTCGTGGCCGAGCAGTTCGGCGACCTCGACCCGTTCTCCGGCTCCACCGGCTGGGTCGAGCGGTACGGCGACCAGGAGATCAGCCAGTTCCGCGGTGCCGACATGATCGCCGAGAAGTGGGGCATCTCGCGCGAGGACATGGAGGAGTTCGCGATGGAGTCGCACCGGCGTGCCATCACGGCGCGGGCCGAGGGGCGCTTCGACAACGAGATCGTGCCGTTGAACGACCTCACCTTCGACGAGGGCCCACGGGAGCCGAACCCGGAGAAGATCGCCTCGTTGAAGACGCTGCGCGAGGGCGGCCGCATCACCGCCGCGGTGGCGTCGCAGATCTCCGACGCCTCCGCCGCGATGCTGATCGCGAGCGAGCAGGCGGTCCAGGACCACGGGCTCACGCCCCGGGCCCGCATCCACCACCTCTCGGTGCTGGCCGACGACCCGGTGTACATGCTGTCGGCCCCGATCCCGGCCACGCGCCGGGCGCTCGAGAAGGCGGGCATGTCGCTCGACGACATCGACCTCGTCGAGATCAACGAGGCGTTCGCCTCGGTCGTGCTGGCGTGGGCGAAGGAGCTCGATGCCGATCTGTCGAAGGTCAACGTGAACGGCGGGGCGATCGCCCTCGGACACCCGCTCGGCGCCACCGGCGTGCGGCTCATGACGACGTTGCTCAACGAGCTCGAGCGCACCGGCGGTCGGTACGGCCTGCAGACGATGTGCGAGGGCGGCGGCCAGGCCAACGTCACCATCATCGAGCGGCTGTAGCGGCGCGGATCCCCGCGGCGTCGGCGTCCTGAGTCGGCGGCGGGGTGTCGGCTCCGCCGATCTCCGCTCGTCACCCCGTTCTGGCGGTGCTTCCCGTCGTGTGACGACGGGAAGCGCTGCGAACGCGCTGGATCAGGCGGCGGTCGGGAGGGACGCGTCGCGGTCGGCGACGACCGGCTCCCGAGCCGTCTTCGCCCAGCTGTCCCGCCGCAGCGCCAGGCGCAGCGCGGCGCGGAGCAGGACCGGGAAGAGCAGCCAGGAGTACAGCGCGTACGGCTGCGCGACCACGAGACCGACGAGCCACGCCCACGGCGTGCGGCGGGCCGACCGTGCGACCGTGCCGAGCACCGCGCCCGTGAAGCCGAGCGAGTAGGTCACGACCAGGAGCCAGAACGGCATGGCGCTGGTCCAGAAGGGCACGCCGTCGAACGCGAACAGCCACATGCCCGTCACGAGCGACAGTCCGACGATCGCCTGCCACACCGGGTTCAGGAGGTAGGCGACCATGTCGAGCCGCGCGGGGAGCGACACGGGCGCCCGGGCGACGCGGCGCAGGTGGCGCATCGCCTGGAGGTTGCCCTGCGACCACCGGGTTCGCTGGCGGTAGAGGCGGCGGAGGTTCGGGAGGCCCTGCTGGTCGACGGTCGTCCGCACCTCCTGGCGGCCGAGCCACCCGGCCTCGATCAGGCGGAGGCCGATGTCCTGGTCCTCGGTGAGGCGGTCGTGCCACGGGCCCGCGTCGCCCTCACCGACGACGGAGTCGAGCGCGGACAGCCGGTTGAACTGGCCGTTGCCGCCCATGCCGGCCGTGCCCCAGCGGGTCCGGCCGAGCTGGTACGGCTCGCCGTAGATGCCGAACTCGACGTCTTGGCACCAGGTGAGGACGTGCCCGCGGTTGTAGATGCGGACGAGCGACTGCACGCCGCCGACCCGGAAGTCCGCGAAGTGCGCGCCGACGTGGCGGGGTGCGTCGGGATCGAGGCGACCGTCGGCGTCGACGATCGTGACGATGACGCGGTCCGCGTCCCACCCGGCGTGCGGGCCGGTGCGCAGCACGACGTCGTGCACGTGCCGCCAGGCCGCGTTGAGGGCGGCCGCCTTGCCGAGCCGCGCTTCCGGCGGGTCTCGCCGGAGCACCGAGAGGCTCCCCTCCGGGAGTCGGGCCCGCAGCTCGGCGAGCAGCTCGGGGGTGCGGTCGGTGGAGCCGTCGTCGATCACGAGGACGACGCGGTTGGGCGCGTCGAGGGCCATCAGCCGCTCGACCGAGTCGACGATCGTGACCTCCTCGTCGAGCGCCGGCACCATCGCCACCCAGAGCAGGTCCTCCGGCGAGCGCTCGTAGGGCTCGGGCAGGTCGTGCAGGGCGCGGCGCGACCGCACGAACAGCAGCACCACCCACGCGTTGCACCCGACGATCACCACGAGGGCCGTGAGGAGGATCGCCTGCGCGACGGGTGCGACGCCGTCGTAGAGGCCGAGGAGGGCGAGCAGGGGAGCGGGCGGGGCGGCGGTCACGTCGGCAGCGCTCCTAGACGCCGACCGGGCGGCCGTCGACGTCGCGCCCGGCGGGGGCGCGGTCCCCCACCCGCCCCGGCGCCCCGGCCCCGGGGGGCCG
>JAEVZA010000415.1 GCA_023392475.1 Actinomycetes bacterium
GTGCTGCGCCCGGCGGCGGCGGCGCGGTCGCGGCGGCGCCGGGGGGCGGCGGCGCGGCCGACGTCATCGCGAAGGAGAGCGGTGCCTGGCCCTCGACGCCCTGGATGCCGGCGATGCAGCGCTGGCGCTGCTCGTCCAGGTCGGCAGGTGCCCGGTCGGTGGCCTCGAGGTAGGCGAGCACCCCGAGGTCGTGGAGGAACGGGTCCGCCGACTTGGCGGACGGCCCGGTCGCGCTGTTGATGGCGGCATCGGCCTTCGTCATGGCCTGCTCGCCGAGCGCCTTGGCCTTGTCGAGGAATCCCATCCGTGCCTCCTGGGGGTCGGCCGTCGGTCGGGCACCTGCCCGTCCGGACGTCGAGCCTACCGACCGGCCGTCGCGGACCCGCCCGCTCCAGGCGCCCGGTTCGCGGCCCACCACGCCTGCCACGTCCGCTGCAGCTCGTCGCCGAACCACTCCTTCGAGATCTCCTCGAACTCGGGCCCGTAGAAGTGCGTGCCGTCGGCGCGCAGCGAGCGGTCCTGCGAGCGGTCGCCGAGCCAGCCCGCGAAGTCGATCAGCCGCGTCGTCTGCGGTCGCGACGCCGCGACCTCGGCGAGGATCTGGTTGAAGCGCGCCATGCGCTCGGGGTCCATCTGCCGCGACACCGCGTCGGGCCGGCCGTCGTCGGCCCAGGTCCCGTAGCGGGGCCACGTGACCAGGGCGACCATCGCGCCCTGCGACGAGAGCACGTCGACCGCCTTCGTGAACTCCTCACGGATGTACGCGTCGACTGCGGGGTCGCCGATGGCGGTCCACCTCGTGCTGCCCGGCAGCTGCACGTCGGGCACCTCCCACACCGCGGACACGAGCAGCGCGATGTCGGGCTTCGTCGACGCCACGAGCTGGCCCCAGCGCTGCGGCCACGCCGCGCAGTCCTTGTCCTGCGGGACGACCATGTCCACGCGCAGGGCCTTGAAGCGGCTGACGCCGCAGCCGAGCTTCGCGTCGCCCCGCACCGCGTCGAAGCGGCCGGTGTCGATGCTCCACTGCCCGAACCCCATGCCGACGCCGAGGGCCGTCGAGTCGCCGAACACCGCGACCGACGCGGTCGGCGCCGCCGGCGCCCCCGGGGCGACCGTCGTGGTCGACGCCTGCTCCTTCGCCTCCCGGTCCTTCGTCTGCCGGGCGAGGAACGAGTCGTACGAGCTCAGGTCCTTGTCGAAGTTGGCGGTGAGCTCGTGGCGGTCGACGGGCAGCGGGATGAGCGCGAGGGCCGCGACGACGGCGACGCCGAGCGCGGCCACCGGCACCGCACGTCCGGGGGCCGGCCACCGACCGGCGCGCACCGGTCGCTCGACGAACCGGTAGGACAGCACCGCGAGCCCGAGGGTCACCGCGACGCCGATGGCGGTCGCCACCGCCCGGTCGAGGTCGGGCCAGGTCTGGCGGACGGTGAGGAAGATCGGCCAGTGGATCAGGTAGATGCCGTAGGACCGCCCGCCGAGCCAGCGCAGGGCGCGGAGCGACATCAGCGCCCGCAGCGGCCCGGACGGCAGCGCCGCCGCCGTGATCACCGTGCAGGACAGCACCGCGTAGAGGGCGAACCCGCCCCGGTAGAGCCACGACGTCTCCTGCGGCAGCGTCCACCACCACCACGCCTGGATCGCGAGCGCGACCGTGCCGACGACCAGCGCGGTCGTCCGCCACCGGTAGCGCATCGCCAGCTTGCGCCGGACCGGCTCCGACGAGAGCGCCACCGCGAGGAGCGAGCCGAGCAGCAGCTCGACGGCTCGCGTGTCGGTCCCGAAGTAGATGCGGTCGTCGGACATGCCGAACACGAACGGCTCGACGAACGACGCGAACGCGAGCGCGCCGAGGCCGGCGGCGAGCAGGCCGCGACGGCCGCGGGTCGCCGCCCACAGACCCACGATGACGAGCGGGAAGAACAGGTAGAACTGCTCCTCGATCGACAGGCTCCAGAAGTGGAGCACCGGCGACGGCGACGCGAAGAGCTTGGCGTACGAGCTGCCGGTCAGGATGTCGTGCCAGTTGGCGACGTCGAACAGCGACGCGAGCAGGTCGCCCTTCATCGTGACCTTCTGGTCCGCGGTCGCGACGAACGGTCCGAAGAGCGCGGCGACCGCGGCGAGCGTGACCAGCGACGCGGGCAGCAGGCGGCGGAACCTGCGACCCCAGAACGTGCGCAGCCCGACGGTGCCCTCGCGGCGCGCCTCGTGGAGCAGCAGCGAGGTGATGAGGAACCCGGACAGGGTGAAGAAGGTCGAGACGCCGAGGTAGCCGCCGACCATCCGCTCGAAGCCGGCGTGGAACGCGACCACCACGACGACGGCCACGCCGCGCAGGCCGTCGAGGCCCGGCAGGTGGCTCAGGCGCGACTCGCCGTGACCGGTCAGGTCGACGAAGTCACGGGTGGCGCTATCGACGGTCAGCATGGGTGGACGAGTGGGTGGGTCCGGCCGCTCGGGATCGGGTGGGGGGTGCCGGGCGGTGGGGGTCGGACCGCAGGCCGGGGCTCCTCCCCGCCGTCCGCTCCAGCCGCGTTGACGGTCGCCAAGTCTCGCACAGGACCACCGCCGAACCGCTGCAGGGCGGTCGGGGCGGGGCCGGGCCGCGAGCGGCGGTAGCGTGCGCGGCCATGACCGACACCGAGCCAACCGCCGTCGTCCGCACCTCGATCGAGGGTCCCGTCGCGGTGGTCGACATCGACGACGGCAAGGCGAACGCGCTGGGCTTCGACGTGCTGTCCGGCATCGACGCGGCGCTCGACCGCGCCGAGCAGGACGCCGACGCCGTGGTGCTCGTCGGGCGGCCCGGCAAGTTCTCCGCCGGCTTCGACCTGTCGGTGATGACGTCGGGCCCCGAGGGGGCGCGTGACCTGCTCGGCCGGGGGGCCGAGGTGGGCCTGCGGCTGTTCGAGTCGCCGCTCCCGGTGGTGCTGGGCGTCACCGGCCACGCCCTGGCGATGGGCGGGATCCTGCTGTGCTGCGCCGACGTCCGGGTGGGCGCCGAGGGGCCGTTCAAGATCGGGCTCAACGAGGTCGCGATCGGCATGCCGGTCCCGGCCTTCGCCGTGGAGATCTGCCGCGACCGCCTCTCGCCCCGGGGGTTCACCCGGGCCATCCAGCTGGCCCGCATCCACAGCCCGGCCGAGGCGCTGGAGGCGGGCTTCCTCGACGAGGTCGTCGAGGCCGACGCGGTGCGGGACCGTGCCGTCGAGGTGGCCGCCGAGCTGGCGGACCGCCTGCACCGCGGCCCGTTCCGGGCGACGCGCCGCACCGTGCGGTCGGCCCTGGCGGCCGAGCTGCGGGCCCAGCTGGCGGCCGACCTGGCCGCCTTCGACGTCAGCGCCTGACGGCGGTGCGGGCGCCGGGCGCCCGACCGGTCAGTAGTCGAACGAGCTGCGGGGCTTCGCCTCGCAGGGATCGTCCTGGCAGACGTTGGTGATCGTGCCCTTCGGCTGGAAGAAGGACTTCTTCTGCGCGATCACCGGCGGCTGGCGGCGGACGTCCTCGTGCGGGTCCTGGCACTGCACGAGCGAGTCGGCGTTCGGGCCCGTGCACTGGGCCTGGTACGCGGGGCTCATCTCCGGCGTGATGTTGCCCGCCGGCGGCGAGAGCGTGCCGGCGTTCCAGTAGTAGAGCGCGGAGCCCTCGAGCGGGAACTTCCGGATCGGGTCCAGGTTGAAGAAGTAGTCCGACTGCGAGTCGTAGCCCAGCAGCGGCTGCACGCCCTTCGCGAGCGTCGGTTGGTAGATCGGCAGCTTCAGCGTCCGGGCGATGTTGTCGGCCGTGATCGTGGCGACCTGGAAGTCGCCGAACGCCACGCTGAGCAGCACCTCGTGCGGTGGCGTGCGGTCGTACGTGCGGTCGGTCAGGTGCTGGACGTAGCCGCCCGTCTCACCCCGGTCCCAGAGCATCTGCAGCAGGCCGAAGATGATCTGCTGCTCGAGCGGGTCGGGGTAGTTCTGGCGCATGACGGCGAAGTACTTGTCGAAGTCGACGCTGCGGTTGAGCAGCGTCGAGTAGTTCATGCCGGTGACGCCGAGCGACGCCTTCGTCCAGTCCTGGGCGATCGCCGTGACGGCGCCGCCGAAGATGCCGCCCTGGCTGTTGCCGTCGTAGTAGGCGCTCGAGTTGTTGAGCATGTTGGCGCCCGACGTCGTCTGGAACGGCTTCGAGTTGCCGAGCCCGTTGACGTGGATCAGCAGCCGACCGAGGTACAGCGTGTTGATCATCGCCTGCTGCAGGCGGTCGGGGATCGACGGGAACTTGTTGAGGTCGCTCAGCGCGGCCGTGGCGTTCGCGATGTCGCCCGCCGCGAGGCCGACGATGTCGGTCGCGCAGTACACGGCGTTGAGCGCCGCGGCGGTGTGCTGCACCTGGCTCGAGGCGGCCTCGTCCGCATCGCCCAGCAGGCCGTGCCCGTACACGACGGGGGTGGCCTCGCCGTTCTTGATGCCGGCCTCCGGCAACGAGCACGTGAAGTCCGCGGTCGTGGTGCCGACGGCGAGCGGGTCGCCGTTGAGCGGGCTGTACGTCATGCGCGAGCCCGGGCCACCGCCGTTGTCCAGGTAGAGCGGCACCTCGAAGTTGCCGCGCACGACCTTGGCGATGCCGGGCTGGAGGTCGGCGCCCTTCGTGTCGACGCTCGTGATCTGGTACTTCGGCGAGGCACCGGCGAGGCGGCCGAAGGCGTCGTCGCGCATCGAGAGCGCCCGGCCGGCGAGCGTGTCGGCCCCCGCCACCGTGAAGTACCAGGAGAGGTAGAGGCCCTGGCGGGCGATGCCGGCCGTCGCCATCTGGGCGAACACGATGTTGAACGCCCGCTGGCGCTCGGCGACCCGGGCGTTGCCCGTGAGGTTGTTGTCCCGGATCGCCTGGAACGTGATCGGCGCGGGGATCGGCGCGCCGTCGGTGCCGATCATGTTGCGCAGGGCCACGGCGAACCGGTGCGTCTCGATGAGCGAGGTCGCCGGGCGGAGGATGAGGAGCTGGTTGTTCGGGCTGCTGGCCCGGGAGTCCATCTCGGCCCAGTGGGGCACGAGCTGGCCGGTGGTGAGGTCGATGATCTGCGTGGCCGACTGGCTGGTCACGGAGAAGCCGATGTCGCCCTCGGTGGGCAGGGCCGTCTTCGACGGATCGAGGCCCGGCACGTACACGAGGATCGGCGTGTTCGGGCTCCAGCCGTCGTTGCGGTTCCACTCGGTCGGGTCGAGCGTGACGCCCCGGACGTTCGGGACCTGGCCGTCGGGCAGGTTCACGCGGAGGTGCGTGCCCTTCGAGTCGTCCGTCGTGGTGTGGAAGTCGCTCGGGAAGGGCAGCAGGCAGTTCTTCGTGCTGAGGATCTCGCAGCCCTGGGGGATCTGGGCGAGCTCCTGGTCCAGGCGCGCCTGGCGGTCCGGCGACAGCGGGACGGGCGTCGGCGAGTCGGTGGAGATCGTCTGCGCGGCGGAGACCGTGGTGGTCGGGTTGCCCTTGTTCATGTCGCCGCTGACGGCGGGCGACGGCGGCGCCACCTTCTGACATGCGATCGCCACCACGGCGACGGCGCACAGGAGAGCGGTGAGGCGGAGTCGGGCGGTCACGGCGTTCCTCTGTCTCGGCCAGTCATACCGACGGCGACCCTAGCCCCGGGCGACCTGCCCCGCGAAAACCGCGAGGGGCCGGGACGGCGGGTGCGACGGGGCGGCTCAGCGGCTGCAGACGGGCCAGGCACGCTTGCCCTGCGTGCGCAGGAGGGTGAGCGCGCGGGCGTCCTGCTCCGCCGGCGGCGCGGCGGCCGGGTCGCCGGAGCCACCGACGCCACGCCACGTCTCGACGCTGAACTGGTAGGCGCCCCGGTAGCGGCCGGTCGAGCTGACCGCCCGGTAGTTCCCGCCCGACTCGCA
>JAEVZA010000439.1 GCA_023392475.1 Actinomycetes bacterium
CCTTGCGGTAGCGGTTGACCGCCAGCGGCGCGAACACGGCCGTGATGCCGATGATCCACAGGGACACGGGGATGACCGTCGCCGCGAGCGGCCGACCGATCGAGAGCTCTCGCAGCAGGTTGGCCACGAGCGTGACCGGGTTGTTGCGGGCGACGGCCTGCAGCCAGTCGGGCATCGTGGTGACGGGCACGAACGCGGAGCTCACGAACGTGAGCGGGAACAGCCACACGAAGCCGGCGGTCTGCGCCGTCTCCGGGTCCTTCACCGCCATGCCGATGTTCGCCATGATCCAGCTCATCGCGAACCCGAAGGCGACGGCGGCGACGATCATCACGAGGCCCCAGCCGATGCCGCCCTCGAAGCGGAACCCGACGATGTAGCCGACCACGATCAGCACGACGGCGACCACGAACAGCCGGACCGTGTCGGCCAGGATGCGGCCGCTGAGCACGGCGGAGCGGGCGATCGGCAGCGACCGGAAGCGGTCGACGATCCCCTTCTGCAGGTCCTCCGCCAGGCCGACGGAGGTCGCGGAGGTCCCGAACACGATCGTCTGGACCATGATCCCGGGGATCAGGAACTGCGCGTACGACACGCCCGGCGGCAGCGACGCGCCGATCGAGCCGCCGAACACGTAGTTGAAGAGCAGCACGAACATCACGGGCTGGATCAGCGTGAACAGCACCAGCTCGGGCGTGCGGGGCAGCTGGACCAGGTTGCGCCACGTCGTGATCGACGCGTCGTGGGCGACGGCGGCCAGGCCGCGCGGCCGGCGGTAGGTCGCCGGCGCGGGTGCGAGGTCGCCGGTGGGGGTGGTGGCGGCGGTCGTGGTGGTCATGACGTGGGGGCCTTTCGGGTGTCGGTCCTGGCGGCGCCGGCCTCGGAGCCGTCCGCACCGGTGGGGGTGGTGCCGTTGGTGGTGGGGTCGGCCGGCTCGGCCGCGTGGCCGGTGAGGACCAGGAAGACGTCGTCCAGGCTGGGCCGGTTGAGGTGGAAGTCCTCGATGTCCACGTCCGCCGCGGTGAGGCGGGAGATGGCGTCGGCCGCGAGGCCGGTGTCCTGCTCGACCGGCAGCGTGAGCGTGCGTGCGGAGCGGTCGAGACGGATGCCGTTCGACGGCGCGAGGTCGGCCACGACCTGGTGCGCCCGGTCCACCTGCGTGCGGTCCGCGACCACGATCTCGAGGGTGCGGCCGCCCGTGCGGTCCTTGAGCTCGTCCGCCGTGCCCTCGGCGATCACGTGGCCGGTGTCGATCACGACGATCCGGTCGGCCAGCTCGTCCGCCTCGTCCAGGTACTGCGTGGTGAGCAGCACCGTGGTGCCCTCGGCCACGAGCTCCCGGGTGACCTCCCACATCTCGAGGCGGCTGACCGGGTCCAGGCCCGTGGTGGGCTCGTCGAGGAACAGCACCTCGGGGCGACCGACGAGGCTGACCGCGAGGTCCACGCGACGCCGCATGCCGCCCGAGTAGGTGCCGACCTGGCGGTCGCCGGCGTCCGACAGGGAGAACCGCTCGAGCAGGTGGTCGGCCCGTTCGTGCGCCTGGCGCTTGCCCATGCCGAGCAGCCGGCCGACCATCCACAGGTTCTCGTGGCCGGTCAGCTTCTCGTCGACCGCCGCGTACTGGCCGGTGAGGCCGATGATGGCCCGCACCTTGTCCGCCTGCCTGACGACGTCGAACCCGCCGACGGAGGCGGAGCCGCCGTCGGGCCGGAGGAGGGTGGCGAGCACCCGGACGGTGGTGGTCTTCCCGGCGCCGTTCGGCCCGAGGAGGCCGAGCACGGTGCCCTCCTCGACGGTGAGGTCGACCCCGTCCAGGGCTCGCGTCTCGCCGAAGCGCTTCTGGAGGCCGGAGACCTCGATGATGGGTGGCATTCGTGGGGTCCTGACTGGAGGGGTCGGTGGGGGGTGTGCGCCTTGCATCCTGCGCCAGGGGTGTGACGTCCTGCGCGCCCGGAACTCATCGCCGGTCCGGCGCCGGATCCGCCACGCCGCGCGCGACGGATCCCACCCCCGTGTCCCTACCCTGCCCGCCCCGGGACCGCCCCGTCGACGGAGTTGGCCGATCCGGGCCCTCAGCCCTCCAGCTTGTCGGGCCGGTGCCGGGCCTCGACGAGGCGGACCGTGCCGGACCGGGAGCGCATCACGAGTGACTGCGTCGTGGCGCCCCGGCGGTCGTAGTGGACGCCCTGGAGGAGGTTGCCGTCCGTGATGCCGGTGGCGGCGAAGAAGCAGTTGTCGCCGGCGACGAGGTCGTCGGTGCCGAGCACCCGATCGAGGTCGTAGCCGGCGTCGGTGGCGGCGAGGCGCTCCGCGTCGTCGCGCGGCCACAGCCGGCCGATCAGCTCGCCGCCCATGCACTTCAGCGCCGCGGCGGCGATCACGCCCTCGGGCGTGCCGCCGACGCCGAACAGGATGTCCACGCCGGAGTCGGGGTACGCCGTGGCGATGGCGCCGGCCACGTCGCCGTCACCGATGAGGCGGATGCGCGACCCCGTCTCGCGGACCTCGGCGACGAGGTCGTCGTGGCGGGGGCGGTCGAGGATCGTCGCCGTGACCTCGCGGACGTCGATGCCCTTCGCCTTCGCGACGGCCCGCAGGTTGTCGGCCACCGACGCGTTGAGGTCGATCACGCCGACCGCGTCGGGACCGACGGCGATCTTCTCCATGTACACGCACGGGCCCGGGTCGAACATCGTGCCCTGCTCGGAGACCGCGATCACCGCCACGGCGCCGCCGCGGCCCTTCGACGTGAGGGTGGTGCCGTCGATCGGGTCGACCGCGATGTCCACCTGCGGGTTCGAGCCGTCGCCGACGACCTCCCCGTTGAACAGCATCGGCGCCTCGTCCTTCTCGCCCTCGCCGATGATCACCGTGCCGGTCATCTGGACGGTCCCGAGGATGAGCCGCATGGCGTCGACCGCCGCGCCGTCGGCACCTTCCTTGTCCCCACGCCCCACCCACGCGGAGGCGGCCAGGGCGGCGGCCTCCGTGGTGCGGACGAGCTCCATGGCCAGGTTCCGGTCCGGTGCTTGGTTCGTCATGGGCGAACGATACCGAGCGGGCGCGGTGGCGCCCCAACCGACGCGACCGTGCGAACATGTCGCCCGTGAGCGACCGGCCCGACCTGTCCGACGACGAGCTCGAGGACGAGCCCGGCCCCGACGCCCTCGACGGGGAGCCCGTCGACCCGGGGCCGCTCGAGGACGGCGACCCGCTGGACGACGACCCGAACATCGATCCCGACGTCGTCGGCGAGGTGGACGAGGAGGTCGGCGACGGCCGCGTGGCGTACGACTGCACGTCCTGGGCCGGGGAGTCCCGCGGCCTGCTGGCCAGCCTGCTCGACACCAACGACATCCGCCACGCGTGGCAGGGCACCACGGTCACCGTCTTCGCCGAGGACGAGCAGCGCGTGGACGAGCTGATCGACGAGGTGCTCGTCTCCGCCCGGCCCGCGCTGGACGCGGCCGCGGCGAAGCTCGTGTACGAGGTCGGCGCGTGGCCCGCGTCGCTGCAGACCTCGATCGCCGACTCGCTCACCGTCGCCGACATCCCCTACGAGTGGGACGAGCGGGGCGACCTCGTCGTGTACGCCGAGCACGAGGAGGAGGTCGAGGCGATCCTCGAGGAGCTGCCCGACCCCGACGACCCCGACCTGGTCGACGGCGAGCTCTCCGCCGACGACGGCATCGCGGTGCACGAGCTGCTCGACGGCCTGTTCCTCGCCACCGGCAAGCTGGCCAAGCACCCCGACGACGGGGCGTCGGTCCTGCGGGTCGACGAGGTGGCCGCGGACCTCGAGCGGATGCCGCCGCCGTTCGGCTTCGAGCCGGGCCAGTGGCGCACCCTCGTGGGGCGTGCGCTGCGCCTCCGGGCCGCCCTCGCCGCCGGTCCCGGCAGCGACGACGCGCTCGACGACGCCGACCTGTCGGAGCTCGCCGGCGAGGTCCGGGACCTCGTCCGCCAGTACGTCTGACGTCCCTCAGGGAGGCGCCGCGCCGACTCGGGCGGCCCCGGACCGGCGTTGTACCGTGACCGGGTGCTGCTCGCCGAGCTGGAGACCTTCTACTCCCGGCCCATCGCCCCCACGCGGCGGGTCGCCCTCGGTCGGCTGATCCTCCCGTGCGACCCCGCTCCGGGGTACGGCGGCATCCTCCTCGGCGCCGTCGCGGCGCGGTTCGCGCCGGATCTCGACCCCGACTGGCACGACGACGTGCTGCACCTGATGACCGAGATCGAGCGGGGCCGGCGCATCGCCCAGCCCCGCGTCCGGCACCGCCTCCAGGAGGACCGGGTCGGGCTGCAGCCCTGCCTGCACCGGCTGCTCGGGGTCGGCGACGCGATCGAGCTGTCGATCGACGACGAGAAGGGCACGCCCGCGCAGCACGTGCTGTGCGCGGTGTACGCGGCGGGCACCGTCCCGTGGGCCGTCCGCACGCCGGTGATGGACGCCGTCCGCAAGGGGTTCCGCTGGCGGGGCGAGGTCGGCCCGTCGCTCGTGGCGCACCTCTCCGGTCGCACGAGCGGGCTCCCGGGCTCGGCGATCGGCGACCCGGTCGGGTGGGCCCTCGGCGTGCTCGACCTGCGCGGCGGCGCGACCACCACCGCCGTGGTGCCGAGCCGGCGCGACGTCCAGCGGGCCTTCCGCGACCGGCTCCGCGACGCGCACCCCGACCACGGCGCCAAGGACCACGGCGCCGCCGAGCGGATCGCCGAGCTCACCGAGGCCCGGCGCATCCTGCTCGGGTGAGCGGCTCGGGCTGACCGGTGGCCCGACGTCGACGCCCGCGTGCGGTCGAGGGGCTCGCGCTGTGGCCCGGGGCCGGCTCGTCGAGCGACCACCCCTCGCTCGTCGCCCTCGAGGACGCGCTCGCCCCGCTGCCCGTGGCCCGGTTCGACTTCCCGTACCGGCGCGAGGGCCGCAAGGCGCCCGACCGGGCGCCGAAGCTGATGGCGTCGGTCCGCGAGGACGTGGCGCTGCTGTGCGACCGGCTCGGCACGACGTCGGACCACCTCGTCCTCGGCGGGCGGTCGATGGGCGGCCGCATCTGCTCGATGGTCGCGGCCGGCGACGACGACCTGCCCCCGCTGCCGGTCGCCGGCCTGGTGCTGGTGTCGTACCCGCTGCACCCGCCCGGGAGGCCCGAGCGGCTCCGGACGGCGCACCTCCACCGGCTGCGCGTCCCCGTACTGCTCGTCAGCGGCGACCGGGACACGTTCGGCACCCCGGAGGAGCTGGCCGACGCGCAGGCGCTGATCCCGGGACCGGTCACGAGCGTGACGGTGCCGGGGAAGGGCCACGACCTCAAGGCCGCCGACGCCGCGATCCTTGATGCGGTGCGGGACTGGCTCGGCTCGGCTACCCGCCGCGGTTGAGGTCCTCGAGCTCGCGCCGGCTCGTCTCCGGCACGGCGACGGCGAGCCCGGCGGCGACGACCGGGCCCAGGCCGAGCAGCAGGAACGTGGACCCGTAGCCGGACCGGTCGACGCCGAGCCCCGCCAGGAGCAGCCCGAGGACGCTCCCGGCCACCGCCACCCCGGTGAGCGCGCCGCGCACGCCGCCGCGGCGGGACGTGGGGAAGAGCTCCGGCCCGAGGACGCCGAGCGACGCGACGCTCAGGGCGCCGAGCATCCCCGCCAGCAGCGCGGAGACCCACATCTGCGCGCCCGCCACCGCGAAGAAGAGCCCGTTGAAGATGCCGAGCGCGAGCAGCCCCGGGATGAGCGCGGCGCGGCGGCTGCGCGTGTCGGCGAGGCGTCCGCCCACGACGACCCCGATGGCGGCCGGCGCCCCCGTGAGCACGGTGAAGATGGTGATCGTGAGGCCGCTGAACCCGCGGTCGACGCGCAGGTAGTCGTTCTGCAGCTGCGAGGCCGGCGCGATGAAGAGGTTGAGCAGGAAGAACATCGCGGCGAGCAGCACGAACCGGCCGCCGCGGATGCGGCGCTCCTCGTGGACCTCGGCCTCCGCCGGCGCCTCCCGCGCCTCGGCCATCCGCTCGTACCTGCCGCTCTCGGGCAGGTTGCGCGCGGCGCTGATCAGGACCGGCACCGTGACGGCGGACGCGAGGAAGATCAGCCGCCAACCCCACGGCGCGAGGTCCGCGAGCGGCAGGCAGAGCACGACGAAGCCGGCGCCGAGCCCGTACGCCATGGCGCTGAGCCCGGCGGCCATCGCCCGCGAGCCGGCCGGGAGCTCCTCCACCGAGATCGTGTCGACCGCGAGCAGGCCGGCGACCGCGAGGTTGCGCGAGACCATCTGCAGCCCGGTGAGCGCGACGAGCCCGGGCGCGACGGCGGTGGCGACCGAGAGCGCGGCCGCGATCCCGAAGCTCCAGAGCGCGACGCGCCGGCGACCGACGCGGTCGGCGAACACCATCGCCACCATCGTCACGACCACGCCGACCCGGGAGACGATGAAGACGAGCGACTGCTGCCCGGAGGAGCCGTTGCCGATGTCGGCGTCGGCGAACGTCAGGACCTGCGTCAGCAGGGCGTACAGCAGCCCCGACACGACGCTGTACGCCGCCATCGTCGCGACGACCACGGACTGCCGCTGCGACAGCCGGTCGGGGAACATCCACCAGGGTCGGACGCCACGCGGGATGCCCTCGCGGAGCGTGCGCCCGAGCACCGGCCAGTAGAGCCACTGCCAGTAGGGGAACGCGAGCGACCACTCGACCCGCTGCCGGACGTCGAGCCCGCCGTCGTCGCGGGTGGTCCAGTCCACGGTGCGCCGGTAGCGGTGGAAGGGGCCGTGCACGTGCACGAGCTCGCGGTGCCCGGACGGGTCGTCGGGGCCGCAGCCGTCGCCGGCCACCTCCTCGAGCACGATCGCGTCGTCGCGCGGGCGCAGGCGCTCGGCGAGCCCCGCCGCATCCGTGTCGTACTCCGTGTGGACGCTCCCCACGAACCCCCCTGCGACCGGCGGGAGCCTACCGGCGCGGTCCCGGGCGGTCGCGCGGCGCCCCGCACGCCGCCTCGCCCGTGCGCCGGGCTGCCCGGGCGCCGGGTGCGCGCGTGCGAGAGTGTGGGCGTGTCACAGCTCCAGGTGCGCCCGGGTGCGCCGCTGCACGGCGAGGTCACGATCAGCGGGGCGAAGAACTCGGCCCTCAAGCTGATGGCGGCGTGCGTGCTGGCGGAGGGCCGGTACGTGCTGCGCAACGTGCCCGACATCGCGGACGTCGACGTCATGGGCCGCCTCCTCGTCGCGATGGGCATGGAGGTGCGCCGGCGCGAGGACGGGGCGCTCGAGGTGATCCGCGGCACCGAGGTGGTGCCGGAGGCGCCGTACGAGCTGGTGGAGCAGATGCGGGCGTCGAGCGCGGTGCTCGGGCCGCTGCTCGCGGCGGTGGGCCAGGCGCGTGTCGCGCTGCCCGGGGGCGACGACTTCGGCTCCCGCCCGATCGACATGCACCTGTCGGGCCTCGAGGCGCTCGGCGCCACCTTCGAGCTGAGCCACGGGATGATCGAGGGGCGGGCCGGCCGGCTGGTCGGCACCGAGGTCGTGCTCGAGTACCCGAGCGTCGGCGCGACCGAGAACCTGCTCATGGCCGGCGTGCTGGCGTCGGGCCGGACGACGGTCACGAACGCGGCGCGTGAGCCCGAGATCGCGGACCTGGCGGCGTTCCTCAACCGGATGGGCGGCCGCATCCTGGGTGCGGGCAGCCCGACGATCCAGATCGACGGCGTCGAGGAGCTGCGGGCGGTCGAGCACGCCGTCATCCCCGACCGGGTCGAGGCGGCGACGTTCCTCGCCGCGCTGGCCGCCGCGGGCGGTGAGGTGTCGCTGCGCGGCGCCCGCGCCGACCACCTCGACCTGCTCGTGGAGAAGCTCGGCCGGATGGGCCTGCGGATCTCGCCGGAGACCGACGGGCTGTGGGCGATGGCGTCGGGCCGGCCCCGCCCCGTCGACGTGGCCACGCTGCCGTACCCGGGCCTCGCGACCGACTACCTGCCGCTCCTGGTGGCGGTGCAGTGCCTCGCCGACGGCACGAGCTACGCGACCGAGAACGTGTTCGCCGGCCGCTTCCGCTACGTCGGCGAGCTGGCCCGCATGGGCGCGCAGGTCCGCGTCGACGGCCACCACCTGGTCATCGACGGCGTGCCCCGCCTCTCGGGGGCGCCGGTGCGGGCGGTCGACATCCGGGCCGGCGCGGCCATGGTCGTGGCCGGGCTCGCCGCCGACGGCGACACCACCGTCCACGACGCCCACCACCTCGACCGCGGCTACGAGCACTTCGTGGACAAGCTGCGGGGGATCGGCGCGGACGTCACCCGATCGGCCTGAGGCCGCGGGGCTCAGGCCGGACGGATGTCACGGAACACGCGGGCCGTCCGCCCTGTTGGGGCTGGTGGTCGGCACCCCTCTACGCTGGAGGGGCCCGCGAGACCGGAGTGAGCAGTGCAGGAGCAGGTCGAAGAGGTCATCGAGATCATCCGTCCGGCCATCCAGGCCGACGGCGGTGACATCACGCTGCTCGAGGTCGACGAGCCGTCCGGCGTCGTCACCGTCGAGCTGTCGGGTGCCTGCGTCAGCTGCCCTGCCTCGACCGTCACCATGAAGGCGGGCATCGAGCGGATCATGAAGGACCGCGTGCCCGGGGTGACGGCCGTCGTCCAGCCCGACGAGGACGTCGAGCTGGGCACCGCGGTCTCGCTCTGAGCCCGGGAGTGGCGGTGGGCGCTCCGCAGGAACCCGGCGCGCTGCTCCGTGCCGCGCAGGGCCGTGACCGCGGCGCGCTGGCCCGCCTCCTGTCGATGGTGGAGCGGGGCGGCTCCGCTGCGCGGGACGTGGCGAAGGTGGCCTTCCCGCTCGCCGGCGAGGCGCACACGGTCGGGATCACCGGCGCCCCCGGGGCCGGGAAGTCGACGCTCACCAGCGCCCTCTGCGGGGTCGTGCGGGCGCGGGGCGGGGAGGTGGCCGTGCTGGCGATCGACCCGTCCTCGCCGTTCTCCGGCGGGGCGATCCTCGGCGACCGGGTGCGCATGGGCGACCACGCGGTCGACGACGGCGTGTACATCCGGTCCATGGCCACCCGCGGGCACCTCGGAGGCCTGGCGCTGGCCACGCCCGAGGCCGTGCGGGTGCTCGACGCCGCGGGGTTCCGGTGGGTGCTCGTCGAGACCGTCGGCGTCGGCCAGGTCGAGGTCGAGGTGGCCGGCGCGGCGGACACGACGGTCGTCGTCGTGAACCCCGGCTGGGGGGACGCGGTGCAGGCGAACAAGGCCGGGCTCATGGAGATCGCCGACGTGTTCGTGATCAACAAGGCCGACCGCCCCGGGGCCGCCGACACGCGGCGGGACCTGGAGTCGATGCTCGCCCTCGACGGCCGGCGCACGCACCGCCCCGCGGTCGTGGAGGCGGTGGCCACGACCGGCGAGGGCATCGAGGACGTGGGGGCGGCGGTCGAGTCGCACCGCGAGCACCTCGTGTCGACCGGCGAGCTCGCGGCGCGGCGCGCGGCGCGCGCCGACGAGGAGCTGCGCGAGGTCGTGGCCGCCCGGCTGCGCGAGCGCGCCGACCGCCTGTGCGCGGGTCCGGCG
>JAEVZA010000462.1 GCA_023392475.1 Actinomycetes bacterium
CCCGCCCACACGAGCTCGCCGCTGGCGCAGTGCGCGTCCAGGTCCGTCGGGCGGAGGTCCGCCACGCGGGGACCGAGGACGTCCACCTCGAGCAGCGACACCGGGATCGCCGCGCCCTGCAGCAGGCCGACCGCCTCGGCCACGGCGTCGGGGCCGCGACGCCGCGAGCCGACGCCCTGCCACCGCGGCAGGAACCGGACGAGCGCGGTGCCGTCGACGGGTGCCACCTCCTCACGCAGCGCGGCGAGCGATCGGCGACGGAGCTGGCGGAGCACGTCCGCGTCGCACCACTCGCGCTCGGCGCCGCCCGGCGAGAAGTCGCCCTCGGCCACGCGACCCGACCGCTGCAGCTCCGCGAGCACCGCCCGCACCACGTCGCCGGAGAGGCCGAGCCGGCCCGCGAGCTGCGGCGTGGTGAAGGGGCCGTGCGTGCGGGCGAAGCGCTCCACGAGGTCCTGGACCGGGGTGTCCACCGGCTCGGTGAACGCCGCCGGCAGGCCGACGGGCAGCGCCACCCCCAGCCCGTCGCGCAGCCGCGCCGCGTCCTCCGCGGCCGCGAACCGCCGCTCCCCGGCCACCCCGACCTCGATGGCGCGCCGGCGCTCGACGAGCTCGGTGAGCCACGCGTCCAGGCGGTCGCCGACGCCGTCGGCCACGCGGGCCGAGATCTCGAGCGCGGAGAGCGGACCCAGCACGCGGAGGAGGTCGTGCACCTCGTCCGCGTCCCGGGCCGCGCGCTCCGGCGTGAGGCGCTGCAGCTCGAGCTCGACCTGCGCGACGACGTCCGCGTCGAGCAGCGAGCGCAGCTCCTCGTCGCCGAGCAGGTCGCGCAGGAGCTCCCGGTCGAGCGAGAGCGCGGCGGCGCGGCGCTCGGCGAGCGGCGCGTCGCCCTCGTACATGTAGACGGCGATCCAGCCGAAGAGGAGCGACCGGGCGAACGGCGACGCCATCGGCGTCTCGACCGGGACCACGCGGATGCGGCGGCTGCGCACCTCCGAGAGCACCTGCCGGAGCGCGGGCAGGTCGAACACGTCGTTGCAGCACTCGCGGGTGGCCTCGAGGAGGATCGGGAACCCCGGGTACTTCGACGCGACGCCGAGCAGGTCCGCGGCGCGCTGGCGCTGCTGCCACAGGGGCGTGCGCTGGTCGGGCCGGCGCCGCGGCAGCAGCAGGGCACGGGCCGCGCACTCCCGGAACCGCGACGCGAACGCGCTCGTGCCGGGGAGCGTGGCCACCACCTCGTCGTCGACCGCCTCGGGGTCCGGGAAGAGCACCTCCGTGGGCACGTCCTCCGCGGCCTCCGGGAGGCGCACGACGATGCCGTCGTCCGACCAGAGCACCTCCACGCCGAACCCGTCGCCGGTGAGCTCCGCGAAGTGCTCGTCCAGCCTCGCCCGCAGCACGGTGGCCCACGGCGCGTGCACCCGGGCACCGAACGGCGAGTGGATGCAGAGCCGCCAGTCGCCGATCTCGTCCCGGAAGCGCTCGACCACGAGCGTGCGGTCGTCGGGGACGACGCCCGTGGCCTCCGCCTGCTCGTCCAGGTAGGCGAGCACGTTGGCGGCCGCCCAGTCGTCGAGCGCGTGGCGCTCGAGCAGGCGCTCGGTCGCCTGCGCCGGGGCCAGGCCGCGGATCTCCCGGACGAACCCGCCGAGCGCCCGGCCGAGCTCGGCGGCGCGGCCCGGGCCGTCGCCGTGCCAGAACGGCATCTTGCCCGGCTGGCCGGGCGCGGGCGTGACGACGACGCGCTCGAACGTGATGTCCTCGATGCGCCACGTGGAGGCACCGAGGAGGAAGGTCTCGCCGACCCGCGACTCGTAGACCATCTCCTCGTCCAGCTCGCCGACCCGCGTGCCGTCGGGCAGGAACACGCCGTAGAGCCCGCGGTCGGGGATCGTCCCGCCGGAGGTGACGGCCAGCCGCTGGGCCCCGGCGCGGCCCCGCACCGTGCCCTCCTGGCGGTCCCACACGACCCGCGGGCGCAGCTCCGCGAACTCCTCGGACGGGTAGCGCCCCGCCAGCATGTCCAGCGTGGCGTCGAACACCTCGCGGGACAGCTGCGTGAAGTTGGCGGCGCCGCGGGCGAGGTCGTACAGGGCGTCGGCCGGCCACTCGTCCAGGGCGCACGCCGCGACCAGCTGCTGGGCCAGGACGTCGAGCGGGTTGGCGGGCACGGCGGTCGGCTCGATGAGGCCGTCCTGCATCCGCTGCACGACGACCGCGGCCTCCAGCAGGTCGGCCCGGTGCTTCGGGAAGATGCGCCCGCGGCTCGGTGCGCCGACCTGGTGCCCGGCGCGACCGATGCGCTGGAGCCCCGAGCTCACCGAGCCCGGGGACGCGACCTGGACGACGAGGTCGACCGCGCCCATGTCGATCCCGAGCTCGAGCGAGCTCGTGGCCACGAGGCCGCGGAGGCGGCCCTGCTTCAGCTCGTCCTCGATCTGGAGCCGGCGCTCCCGCGACAGCGAGCCGTGGTGGGCCTTCACGAGCTCGCCGCCGGGCTCGGGCGACGATCGGCCCACGGCCTCGGCGCCCGTGTGGACCGGTACGGCAACGGCGTCCTCCGCCTCCTCGTCGGCCTCGGCCCGCAGCTCGTTCAGGCGGCTGGCGAGGCGCTCGGCCAGGCGGCGGGCGTTGACGAACACGAGGGTGGAGCGGTGCGACTCCACGAGGTCCAGCAGCACCGGGTGCATCGACGGCCAGATCGATCGCCGCGCCGGGCCCGCCGCCGCGGGACCTCCCGGGACGGACCCGGGCCCCGGGCCGGGCGCGGCACCGGGCCCGCCGGTGACCTCCCCGAGCTCGCCCATGTCCTCCACCGGCACGACGACGCGGAGGTCGAGCTCCTTGCGGATGCCCGCGTCCACCACCTCGACCGGCCGGGGCACCGGCTCGCCGTGCACCTCGTTGCCGGCGAGGTAGCCGGCGACGACCTCGAGCGGCCGCTGCGTGGCCGACAGCCCGATGCGCTGGACCACGGCGAGCCGACCCGGATCCGGTGCGCGGCCTGCGTCCCGGACGAGGTGCTCGAGGCGCTCCAGCGACAGCGCGAGGTGCGCGCCGCGCTTGGTGGCCGCGAGGGCGTGGATCTCGTCGACGATCACGCGCTCCACCCCGGCGAGGGTGGTGCGGGCCTGCGACGTCAGCATGAGGTACAGGGACTCGGGGGTGGTGATCAGGATGTCGGGCGGCTGGCGGACGAGCTGGCGCCGCTCCGCCGCCGTGCTGTCACCCGTGCGCAGCCCGATCGTGGGCTCGGCGAAGGGCAGGCCCAGCCGCTGCGCGGCGAGCGCGATCCCGCGCAGCGGCCCGCGGAGGTTCTTGTCCACGTCCACCGCGAGCGCCCGCAGCGGCGAGACGTACAGCACGCGCACGCCGGGCTCCGGCGCGGGCTCGCGACCCAGCCGGTCCAGCGCCCACAGGAAGGCGGCCAGCGTCTTGCCGGAGCCGGTGGGCGCGCACAGCAGCGTGTGGCGACCCGCCGCGATCGCGGGCCACGCCCCCGCCTGCGCCGAGGTGGGGGCCTCGAACGAGGTGGAGAACCAGGCGCGGACCGGCTCGGAGAACCCGTCGAGCGGGTCGTCTGACGGCATCCCGGCCGACTGTACCGACGGCCCCCGACAGCCGACCGGGCGGGGCGATCGCCCCGCGGAGCGCCGGGGCAGGGTCCCGGCGCGGGCGTAGAGTGGTCCGCATGGCCACCACCGAGGCGAGGGGCAGCAGGTCGAAGGAGTACCACCCGGCCTTCGAGGAGTACTGCGAGGCCATCTGGGAGCTCCGCGAGGACGAGATCGACGTGATCCAGGCCCGGATCGCGGAGCGCCTCGAGGTGTCGCGCCCCGCGGTGTCCGAGATGATCCGCCGCATGGAGCACGAGGGCCTCATCACGATCGACGCCACGATCTCCCTCACGCCGTCGGGCCTCGCGCTCGCCGAGCGTGTGGTGCGCCGCCACCGGATCGCCGAGCGGTTCCTCACGGACATGCTCGGGCTCTCCTGGGCCGACGCCCACATCGAGGCCGGCAAGTGGGAGCACGTGATCTCCGAGTCCGTCGAGACCGCGCTCGTCCGCGTGCTCGGCGAGCCCACCACCTGCCCGCACGGCAACCCGATCCCGGGGGCCGACTACGAGGCGCCGGCCACGCGGGCGCTCAGCGCGCTGGACATCGGCACGCCCTTCACGGTGAGCCGCATCCCCGAGGAGCTGGAGTTCGAGCCCGGCCTGCTCGACTTCCTCGAGGAGAACTCGCTCCAGCCCGGCCGCAGCGGGGTGCTCACGGCGCTCTCGCCCGACGGCACCGCCACCGTGGAGATCGAGGGGCGCCACGTCGGCATCGGCTCGTTCGCCTCGGAGCGCATCCTCGTCACGTCCTGACCGCGGTCCGGGCCCCAGGCCACGACGCCCGGCCACGGCCGGTCAGGCGAAGCGCCGCTCCACCACGTCGCACACCTCGTCGACGGCCAGCGCCGTCCCCGACCGCCGCGGCGAGCCGCCGATGAGGTCGCCGCCGCCCCAGCGGTCGCGGTGCCCGGGCGGGCGGCCCTCGAGGTCGTTGAGGTCGTCCCACACCGCGAGCAGGTCGAGCGGCACGTCGTCGTCGACCCGGCCCACCGTCATCACCGTGCGGCCGCCGTGCTCCCGGACCGCCACGAAGCACGACCGGCCGTCGGCCTGCATCGCGAGGCGTGCGTAGGGCCCCTGCTCGGCCACCGCGACCGCGTGCTCGGTGCGTCGCAGGACCTCGTAGCCGCTGTCGACCGGCAGCTCCTCGGCGGCGCCGTCGGCCCACGCGTCGATGCGGGCGCCGACGCGGTCGATGACCTCGACCTGCGCGGCCGCGCCCACGTCCGCGCCCGGGTCGTGGCGCCAGGCCACGTACGGGTCGAACACCCACGCCAGGTGCGGCAGGTAGCGCTCGGGCACGAGCCCCAGCGCGCACCCGCCGCGGGCGTCGAGGCGGCCCTCCCAGCGGACGAGGGTCGAGACCCGGTCCTCCGCGGCGCGGCCGGCGTGGCGGAGCAGCCACACCGACAGGCAGGTGTCCGCGTCGCAGTCGTTGAGGTGCACGTCGAGGGTCCGGCCCGGACCGAGCCGGTCCCAGAGGCCGAGCCGCACCGCCGCCGCGGTCTGCTCGCACGAGGCGCCCGTGCGGAGGCGCTCGACGCCGGCGTGGTGGTCGAGCGTGCCCCACGGGCCGTCCCAGTCCCAGCGCGACGGGCCGTCGACGTAGCCGTCGATGGCGAGCGCCGCCGCGGGGTGCGAGTCCCGGAACTCGTCGAAGCCGACGACGCGGCCGGGGTGCACCTGCACCGACACGCGGTCGTGGTGCGTGCCCCGGTCACCTGCCACCGCGTGCTGCGCCGTCGCCATCTCCCCCCTATCGACGCGCGGCAGGCCCGGCCTGACCCATTCGTGCGCGGCGGTGCGCCTCAGCGGAGGACGTCGGGCAGCTCGCCCGTGTGCACGACCGAGAGGCGCTTCGTGGACCGCGTGAGCGACACGTACAGGGACTGCGGCCCCCGCACCTCCTCGCGGAGGATGGCCGAGGGCTCGACCACGATCACCGAGTCCAGCTCCAGGCCCTTCACGAGCGACGTCGGCACGATGGTCACCTGGCGGTCGAGGCCCTGGCGCGTGGCCCGCCCGTGCTCGACCCCGTGGTCGCCGAGCGCGGCGTCGAGCCGGTCGGCGAGCGAGCCCGGCACCACGACGGCGACGTTGCCCGAGCCGACGGCCTTCAGCTCGCGCCGCACGGCGTCGACGACCTCGAGGTCGAGCTCGGCGTCCGTGCAGGCGCTGATGATCGGCTCGTCGCCGACGTGGCGGATGGAGGTGGGCGGCCGGAGACCGGGCGCGGCGACGCGCAGCACCTTGGCGGCGAGGTCCATGATCGGGCCGGGCACGCGGTAGCCGACGGTGAGCTCGGCCCGGCGCGGCGGCCGGCGGTCGGGCAGGTGCTCCAGCACGGAGGCCCAGTCGTCGTGGGCCCACGCGCCCGTGGCCTGCGCGATGTCCCCCACGATCGTCATGGACCCGTTGAGCGAGCGGCGGTCGAGGACGCGCAGCTGCATCGGCGACAGGTCCTGCGCCTCGTCGACCACGATGTGGCCGTACGTGCGGACGACGTCCTCGTCCTTGTGGCGCGGGCGAGGCCCGAGGAGCTCGAGCGCCTCGTCGAGCAGCGGCACGTCGTGGTGGGTGAAGACCACCTCGGCGGCCACGTGCTCCCGCTCGCGGGCGAGCAGGCGCCGCTCCTCGGGCGCGAGGTGGCGACGGCAGGCCAGCTTGAGCAGGCCGGGTGAGCCGAAGAGGTCGTTGAGCAGCTCGGACGGCGTGAGGACCGGCCACATCCGCTCGAGCGCCTCGCGCACCGACGGGTCCCGCCGCAGGCGGTCCCGGATGACGTCGACCGAGTCCTCCGTCCGCGACGACGCGGCGAGGGCCTCGAACAGCAGCTGCTCCACCAGCTTGCGCCCCGCGTTGTGGGTGCGGAACCGGCGCCGGGCCTGCTGCACGATGTCGGCGGTCTGCTCCGGGGAGACCACGAGCCACTGCACGCCGTACGGCACGCGCAGCGCCTCCCGCAGCGGGCGCTGGCGGTCCCGCACCGCGTGGCGGACGACGTCGATCATCCGCAGGTCGCCCTTGACCCGCGCCACCGCCTCGTCGTCGTACCCGCCGACCCGCACGTGCGGGACGAGGTCGCCCAGCGTCGCGATCTGCACGCCCGCCTCGCCGAGCGACGGCAGCACCTGCTCGATGTAGGAGAGGAAGACCCGGTTCGGGCCGACGACGAGCACGCCCTGGCCCTCGAGGGGGAACCGGTGGCTGTACAGGAGGTAGGCGGCGCGGTGCAGCGCCACCACGGTCTTGCCCGTGCCCGGTCCGCCCTGGACCACCAGCACGCCCGGGAGCGGCGAGCGGATGATCACGTCCTGCTCCACCTGGATGGTGGCGACGATGTCGGAGAGCTTCCCGGAGCGGTTCTCCTCCAGCGCCGAGATCAGCGAGCCGTACCCCTGCACCTCGCCGGCGTCGAGCGCCGCGGCCGCGGCCCCGAACAGCTCGTCGTCGATGCCGAGCACCGTGCGCCCGCGGCTGGCGAAGTGCCGGCGGCGGGCGAGGCCCATCGGGTCGCGACCGGTGGCGCGGTAGAACGACTCCGCCACGGGGGCACGCCAGTCGACGACGACCGGGTCCCGGTGCTCGTCGGCCACGGCGAGGCGGCCGATGTAGAACCGCTCGCCCCCTTCGGCGCCGGGCGGGCCCGATCCGGCCTCGACGGGGGCCACCGCCGCGGTGATGCCGCCGGCGGGCGCCTCGGCCGGGACCGCACCGGCATCGGCCGGCGTGGCGCCCGGTTCCGTGTCGATCCGGCCGAACACGAGGGAGAGGTCACCGAGCTCGAGCTGCTGGAGCCGGGCCTCGACCCGGTCGTGCACGACGTCGCGCTCGTAGCGGTGCTGGAACGTGCCGCCCGGACCGCCGTCGACCGTCTCGCGCATCGACTCGACGGCCCGCTTGGTCTGCTCGAGGCACTCGTACGCGTGGTCGACGTAGGCCTGCTCCGCATCGAGCTCGGGATGGTTGGCCACACGTTCTCCTGCAGGTGGACGCCGCATGCCGCCCCCGGGGAGTGCGTGCCGCCGGCCCGACGACCCACCCCGACGACCGACCTCGACCGGTCGCCACCCCGGAAACGGGGAATCCGCCAGTGTACTCCCCCGCTCGCGAGGGCCAACAGGCGACCCCGGGCCTCCGGCTGTGCTCTGCTGGCGCCCCATGGACGCCCCGGGGAACGACGACCGAACGGGGGGCGCCGCCGCCATCGCGGTCGGGCCGGAGGGCGTCGACGCCTGGCTGGCGGACGCCGTGCGGGCCGGGGGTGCCGAGGTCGTGCCCCTCGAGCGGGCCGATGCCCTCCTGTGGGCGGCGCCGAACGACCCCGACGGCCTCCGGGACGTCCTCGCCGAGCACGGGGAGCGGCTGCGGTGGGTCCAGCTGCCCTGGGCCGGGGTCGAGCCCTACGTGCAGGTGCTCGACGAGGGACGCACCTGGTCGTGCGGCAAGGGCGTGTACGCGGAGCCGGTCGCGGAGCTGGCCCTGACCCTCGGGCTCGCCGGCATGCGGGGCCTCGACCGCTACGCCCGCGCCCGGCGGTGGCGGGAGGACGGCACGATCGGCACCAACCTCCGCGAGGCGTCCGTTGTCGTCCTCGGCGGCGGCGGGATCACCGAGGTGCTGCTCCGCCTGCTCGGCCCGTTCGGCGCGCGGACCACCGTCGTCCGGCGCCACCCCGAGCCGCTCGCCGGTGCGGCGCGCACGGTCGACCCGTCGGCGATCGACGACGTGCTGCCCGAGGCCGACCTCGTCGTGCTGGCGCTCGCGCTGACGCCGGAGACCGCCGGCGTGATCGACGCCGCCCGCCTGGACGCGATGTCCGACACCGCCTGGCTGGTGAACGTGGCGCGCGGCGCCCACGTCGTCACCGACGACCTCGTCGATGCGCTGCGCCGCGGCTCGATCGGCGGGGCGGGGCTCGACGTCGCGGACCCCGAGCCGCTCCCCGACGGGCACCCGCTGTGGTCGCTGCCGAACTGCATCGTGACGCCGCACGTGGGCAACACCCCGGAGATGGCCCGCCCGCTGCTCGCCGAGCGCATCACGACCAACGTGCGCCGGTGGATCGACGGCGAGCCGCTCATCGGGCTCGTCGACGTGTCGCTCGGCTACTGATCCGGCCGATCCGGCCGATCCGGCTGATCCGGCGCCCGCCCGGTCACCCGTCGTCGGGGACGACGCCGGCGAGGACCGTCGAGGCGACGGCCGCTGCCGTCGCGGTGCTCGTCGCGGCGGCGAGCAGCACGCCGTCGACGGCCACCTCGGCGCGGTCGCGGGCGGTCGCGGCCGGCATCCCCGAGTCGCCGAGCTCGGCGGCGAGCAGGTCGCGGAGCCGGACCACGGCGACGGGCGCGGCGTCGTCGTCCAGGCGGTCGGCGCCCTCCACCCAGACCCGCAGCAGCGACCCCGTGAGCGCCCGGTTCGAGCACGCGACGTCCGCGAGGTCCTCGACGAGGTACCTGACCCGGTCGGCGAGCTCGGAACCGCCCCGCCGCAGCAGCGCCCGGCGCTCGATGCCGTCGACCAGCTCCTCCCAGGGGAGGACCGCCATCCGGTGCCGGTCGCGGTAGCGGGCCGACACGCGTGCCGGGTCGATGCCGGCCAGGTGCGCGACCTGGTCCACGGTGACCGCGCCCCAACCGGCGCGGTCCGCCACCCGCCGGACCGCGGCGCGCACGGCGCGGTCCTCCTCGGCGGGGAACGGTCGGTCGGTCGGGACCGCGACCCGCGTCACGAGCGTGTCGTCCACGTCGCCGACCGAGCGCGTCAGCCCCGACCACGCGCCGAGCACGAGGTGCTCGAGGAACCGCTCGTCGCAGTCGGGGTCGAACCGCACCCGCATGACCGCGCCGTCGAGGACGGTGGTGAGCATCGACGACAGCTGGCCGAGCGCGATCCCCGGCAGCGGCTCGCGGTCGGTCATCGCCAGGAGCCGGCGCACCAGCACGGAGTAGACCTCGCGGAAGCCCCGGTAGTTCGCGAGCAGGTGCTCGGCGGCCTCCTCGTCGGTCAGGCTCACCGTGGCCATGAGCCACGCGGTGTTGTACTCCGGCGCCAGCTCCCCGCGTGCGCCCTCCATCCCGGCCATCGTGAACAGGCGCGCCACCTCGTGCGCGACGAGGTCGGCGTCGCGCGCCGCGATCTCGTCGAGCGCTGCCTCCACGGCGGCGATCGTGCGGCGGACGGTCTCGCTCGCCGTGCCGAGCGGCTCGAACAGCGCGCGCCGCGCGACCACCTGCGGCGCGCTGCGGGTCCGGTCGCCGACGCCGCTCGTGGGCGAGAACGCCGAGTAGATCGCGCCGCTCGACAGCCCGGTGCGCTCCTTGAGGCGCGACACGGTGATGAACGCGGTGAGGTCGTCGAGCGTGGCGTCGGACAGGAGCTCGGCCGCGGCGGCGATCAGGGCGTCGCGCGCCCCGCCGCGCGGCACGGCGTCGGGGCTCACGGTGCGGCCAGCTCGGACAGCACGGCGCCGGCCAGGTCGTCCGCTGCGACGGAGGAGGAGGCGGCCCGCAGCAGCACGCCGTCGACCACGTGCGCGGCGACCTCCGACGCGTCGTCCCGCGGTCCGAGCAGGTCGGTCAGGTGGGCGGCCAGCCGGTCGGGCGGATCGGCGGCGGGCCGGTCCACCCGGTCGTGGCCGGCCGGGCGCAGGCGCGCCACCAGCAGCGAGGCCACGAGGGACCGCTCGGAGCAGGCGGCGTCGGCGAGGTCGCGCACGAACTCGTCCACGAGCGAGCCCGACGGCAGGGGTCGCCGCGCCTCGCTCCGGCGCACCAGCGTGTCGACGGTGCCCGCCCACGCGAGCGGCGCGAGGTGGTCGCGGTCGGGGAACAGCCCTGCGAGGCGCGAGTCGGAGGTGCCCGCGAGCTGCGCCACCTTGTGCAGCGTCACCGCCGGCCAGCCGGCGCGCTCCCGGACGCGGCGGACGGCCGCCTCGATCGCCTCGAGCTCATCATCGGCCGGCGGGCCCTGCGTGGGCACGGCGATGCGGTGCCCGAGCAGCTCGTCGGTCACGCCGGCGCGCCGGGTGGCACCGGCCCAGCAGGCCACGATGACCTTGCTGACGAAGCGCTCGTCGAGCACGGCGTCGAACCGGACGCGCATGGCGGCGCCGTCGACCGCGCTCACGAACAGGTCGGCGAGCATGTCGACGTCCAGGCCGTCGGCCGGCTCGCGCCCCGACACCTCGAGCAGCCGCGCGATCAGCGCGCCGTACCACTGCGTGTAGCGGCCGTAGGACTCCCGCAGGAACGTCGTGATCTCCGGGTCGTGCAGGGAGACCGTCGAGGCGATCCACTGCATCGTGTAGCCCGCGGCGAGCTCCCCGGTCGCGCCGGCCATGACCGCCTCGCCGATCCGGTCGGCGATGGCGTCGATCATCAGCCCGTCGCCGCTCGACTCGGCGTCGAGGACCAGCCGGCCCAGCGTGTCGACGATCGAGAGGGAGTACTCGTCCGTGGAGTTGTCGGGCGGGTCGAGCACCGCCCGTCGGGCGACGGCCTGCGGCGCGCTGCGCGTGCGCGGGCCGACGCCGGACGTGGGCGAGAACGCCGAGTAGATCGCACCGCTCGACAGCCCGGTGCGCTCCTTGAGGCGCGACACCGTGATGAACGCCGTCAGGTCGTCGAGGTTCGCCTCGGCGATGAGCTCCTTGGCCGCGAGCACCAGGGCGTCCCTCGCACCGCCCCTGCGCACGCGCGCTGCCGCACCTGGTCCGGGCCCAGGTCGTCCGTCCACCGTTCCTCCTTCTCCCCGCCGGCAGCGTAGGCGAGCGGCGATCGCTGATCATCGTTCAACGTCGTCGAGAACGATCGTTCGGTTCCAGCGAGAGGATTGGAGGAGTTCTCCGGCCCCGGGCGGTGCCGTTCCCCGCGCGGGCACGCCAAGCTCAGGCGTCCGCCCTTGGGAGAGGCCGGACTGGACCGGGACGGGGGAACGCCCCTCCTCCGTCCCGGTCGAGAACTGGTGGGTGGTCCCGCCCCCCGTGGTCGCCGCGGCGACCCGGGGTCCGGGCGCCCCGGCCGACTGCCCGTGCGGCGGCGACGGCCCCTCCGCGGACCTCGGCGTCAGGTCGCGTGGGCGTCAAGTCGCGTGGGCCTCAGAACGCGTGGACGTCAGCGCCCGACGTCCTCGCCGATCTCCTTGAGGGCCGAGGCGAGGGCGAGCCGGAGCCGCCGTGCCCGGTCCGGGTCGAGGTGCGCGACCATGCCGGTGCCGGCCGCACCGACCTCCTCCACGGTGAGCTGCAGGCGCGGCGCCGCGTCGTCGTAGTCGTCGCAGATCGACAGGGCCCAGTTGACCGGCGAGAGGTCCTCGGCGTCGTCGGACGGCGGCAGCGGCACCTGGTCGTCGTCGATCGATCGGCGCATGCGGGCACCCTAGGTCCGGCGTGGTTGACTGGACCGCGATGCCCTCCGGCCACCAGGACTCGCCGTTCCTGCGCGCCTGCCGCGGCCTCGACACGGACCGCACACCGGTGTGGTTCATGCGCCAGGCGGGCCGCGCGCTGCCCGAGTACCGGGCCATCCGCGGCACCGGCACGATCCTGCGGGCGATCGCCGATCCCGACCTGGCCACCGAGATCACGCTGCAGCCCGTCCGCCGCTACGGCGTGGACGCCGCGATCCTGTACTCGGACATCGTGACGCCGGTGCACGCCATCGGCTTCGGCGTGGACATCGAGCCGGGGGTCGGGCCGGTGGTGGCCGACCCGTTCCGCGGTCGCGAGGACCTCGCCCGGCTCCGCCCGCTCGACCCCGACGCGGACACCCCGTACGTGCTCGAGACCGTGCGCAACCTCGCCCGCGACCTGCCGGTGCCGCTCATCGCGTTCGCGGGGGCGCCGTTCACCGTCGCGAGCTACCTGCTCGAGGGCCGCCCGTCGCGCACGTACGTGACGACCAAGGCGCTGATGCACACCGATCCCGGGCTGTTCGCCGAGCTGCTCGACCGGCTCGCCGACCTCGCGCTCACCTCGCTGCGCTCGCAGGTGGAGCACGGCGCCTCCGCGGTGCAGCTGTTCGACTCGTGGGCGGGCGCCCTGTCGCCCGGCGACTACGAGCGCCACGTGCTGCCCGCGAGCGCGAAGGTGCTCGAGGGCGTCGCCGACCTCGGCGTGCCCCGCATCCACTTCGGCGTGTCCACCGGCGAGCTGCTCGGCCTGATGACCTCGGCGGGCGCGGAGGTGGTCGGCGTCGACTGGCGCACGCCGCTCGACGTCGCCCGCACCCGGGTCCCGGCCGGCACGACCCTGCAGGGCAACCTGGACCCGGCCGTCGTCGCGGCGGGGTGGGAGGTCACGAAGCCGGCCGCCGACGAGGTGCTGCAGCGCGGCGGCGGTCGCGCCCACGTGTTCAACCTCGGCCACGGCGTGCTGCCGGAGACGGATCCCGAGGTGCTGGAGCGGCTCGTCGAGCACGTCCACGGCTGGCGACCGGACGGTCCCGAGGCGTGACCGGACCCACCGGCGTCCTGGTCATGGCGTACGGCACGCCGGCCTCCCCGGAGGACGTCGAGTCCTACTACACCCACATCCGCCGCGGCCGGCCGCCGACCGAGGAGCAGCTCGCCGACCTGGTGCGCCGCTACGACGCGATCGGCGGGATCTCCCCGATGGCGGCCCGGACCCGCGCCCAGCTGGACGCCCTCGCCGCCGCGCTCGAGGCCGCCGAGCCCGGTCGGTACCTGGTCGGGCTCGGTCAGAAGCACGCCCCGCCGTACGTCGAGGACGGCGTCGGCGAGCTCTCCGCGCGCGGCGCCACCGCCGTCGTCGGCCTCGTGCTGGCGCCCCACTGGTCCCGCACCAGCGTCGGCGAGTACCACGCGCGGGCCGAGGAGGGCGCGGCCCGCGAGGGTCTGCCGTACGCGTCGATCGACAGCTGGCACCTCGAGCCCGCGTTCGTCGCCTTCCAGGCGGCCGCGGTGCGCGACGCGCTGGCCGGCCTGCCCGAGCGGACCAAGGTCGTGTTCACCGCGCACTCGCTCCCGGAGCGGGTGCTCGTCGAC
>JAEVZA010000184.1 GCA_023392475.1 Actinomycetes bacterium
GACCGTGGCGGGGCCGCGCGCCGCCGCCTCGTCGACGGCGGACGCCAGGGCGGCGGTGTCCATCAGGGCACGCCCACGGGGCTGCGCTCGGCGTCGTCGGGGCCGGCCGGCGCGTCCCCGTCGCGCCCGGCATCGCCGTCGACCTGGCCGTCCCGCATGCGCACGATGCGGTCGGCGCCGGCCGCCACCTCGTCGGAGTGCGTGACCATCACGATCGTCTGGCCCTCGTCGTGGAGGCGGCGGAACAGCTCGAGCACCTCGCGCCCGCCGTCGCTGTCGAGCGCGCCGGTGGGCTCGTCGGCCAGCAGCAGCGTCGGCTCGTTGGCGAGCGCGCGGGCGATGGCGAGGCGCTGGCGCTGACCGCCGGAGAGCACCGCCGGGACCTCGCCCGTCTTGTCGCCGAGCCCGAGCAGGTCGAGCAGGTCGCGGGCCCGCGTCTCGGCGGCTCGCCGCTTCACGCCACCCGAGATCACAGCGGGCAGGACGACGTTCTCCAGCGCCGTCATCCCCTCCAGGAGGTTGAAGAACTGGAACACGATCCCGATGTGCCGGCGGCGCATGCGGGCCAGCCAGTCCTCGTCGCGCCCCGTGATCTCCTCGTCCTCGATCCGGATCGTGCCCTCGTCCGCGATGTCGAGCCCCGCGACGAGGTTGAGCAGGGTCGACTTGCCGCAGCCCGACGGCCCCATGATCCCGACGAACTCCCCCGCGGCCACGTCGAGGTCGACGCCGCGCAGCGCCCGGACGGGCGCGAGCTCCGCCTCGAACGTGCGACGAACCCCTCGGACCTTCAGCACCGGCTCGCTCATGACCACTCCCCACTCGTCGCCGCGGTCGAGCGCGGCCTCCCGTCAGCATGCTCGCCCGCCGCGCCGGTCGTGTCGACCGGCCCGACCAGCCGGTGGCTGCGCACCGGCGTGTCCCGTCCCTTGACCTGCTGCACCGGGAGGGCCTCGGTGACCCAGGTGCCCCCCAGCTGCGCGACCGTCGGGTCGCTCAGCACGGTCGTCCCGGCCGGGCGGGCCAGGTCCTGCAGGCGCTGCGCCAGGTTCACGGTGTCGCCGACGAGCGTGTACTCGAGGCGCTCCTCGCTGCCGAGCATCGCTGCCGCCACGTCACCCGTCGACAGCCCGATCCCCAGACCGAACGGCGACAGGTCCTCGGTCGCCCAGCGGGCGTCCAGGTCGTGCTGGCGCCCGTGCATGGCCACCGCGGCCCGCACGGCCGCCTCGGCGTGGTCCGCCTGCGGGAACGGCGCTCCGAACACGGCCATCACCGCGTCGCCGACGTACTGCATCACCGTGCCGTCCTGCTCGAGGATCGCGGCGTTCATCTCCGCGCGGTGCTCGTTGAGCTGGCGGGCGAGCACCGTCGGGTCCGTGCGCTCGGCGATGGCGGAGTAGCCCCGCACGTCCGACATCAGCACGGTCACGTCCAGCCGCTCGGTCCGGCCGGCCGCCGCCCCGTCGTCCCGGAGCTTCTCGGCCAGGCCACCCGGCAGCAGGCGGCTGAGCGTCTCGCCCTGCTCCTCACGGTCCACGATCGCCTTCTGGAGCAGGCGGAGGCGCCTGAGCGCCCCGTCACGACCGGCGCTGGCTCCGCGGGCGAGCTTGAGGAAGAGCGACTCGACCGCGTCGTTCACCGCCTCCGGCGTGGTGCGGAGGTTCGCGGCGATCGCCTTCACGGGCCGCCCCTCGGCGACCTGGCCGAGGAGCTCCTCCTCGCCGGCCGTCAGCTCGGCGTCGTCACGCACCGGTGCCACGAGGGTCTGCACGATCGCGGGGTCGAGCATCGAGCCGCCCGTCGCCACCTCGCGGATGGCACGGGCGAGCTGGTTGCCGTCGCCGACGCGGTCCTTCAGGAGGTAGGCGTAGCCCGCGGCGCCCTCGGCCAGCAGCGAGATGGCGTACTCCGGCTCGTCGTACTGGGACAGGATCACGATCCCGGTGCCGGGGTGGCGCTTGCGGACCTGCTTGGCCGCCTCGATCCCCTCGTCCTGGAAGTTCGGTGGCATCCGGATGTCGGTGACCACCACCTGCGGGTTCGTGGCCTCGGCGCCGGCGACGAGCCCGTCCCGGTCGTCCGCGACCCCGACCACCGTGAGGTCCTCCTCGAGGCCCAGCAGCGCCCGCACCCCCTCCCGGACGATCAGGTTGTCGTCCGCGAGGAACACGGTGATGCCGTCGGTGCTGGCGTCCGTCCCGTCCACGCCCTCCATCCCACCGCGGACCGGCCGCCGACGGAAGGTGCCCACCACGAGATCGCCGAGGGGTGCAGGCACCACCCGAGGACACGAGCGGCCCCCATCGGCACGGCGCGGGCGGGTCCGTACGTTCACCTCGGGAGGTCGCGACGGACGCGACCCGCCCGGTCCGCACCCTCGGGGCGGGCCCGCACGGAGGAGCGAGCCATGCGCATCGGATCGTCGGTCACGTCGCTGTCCTGGATCCCGTCGGAGGCGGTGACGGGTCCCGTCAACAAGGCCATCTTCGGCTCGGGCCTCACCCACTACGACGCGCCGCCGCCCGACCACGTCGAGGACCTCGAGGCGCTGCGCGAGGCCGACGGCTTCCGGTTCGGCAACCGGCTCGCGGCGTGGGCCGAGGTCGAGGACGGGCGGATCGTCGCCGCGGGGCACGAGGGCGGCGGCCTGATGGGCTCGACGACGTTGCGGGTCGGCGGTCGCGGCGCCACGTTCGCCGGCGTGTCGTTCCCCGACCTGCGCGACGAGCCGGAGCTCGGCGGCGACCGGGTCACGTTCACGCAGACCACTGGCGGCCACACCGGCGTGCCCGCGCCACGGCGCGTGTCCCACGCGCCGTTCGTGAAGTTCGAGGCGCCGACCGTCTGGACCACGCTCCGGCTGACGATCCACGCCGACGGTCGGGTGGAGCGGGAGCTGGTCGGCGCGAGCTCCTTCCCTCGGCACTGGGTGTACGACGACGAGCTCCACCTGACCGCCAAGGCCGGGCTCGCCGACTTCAAGGACTGGTACCGGACGGCGTTCGGCCGGCACACGCCGTGGGGCGACGAGGAGACGGCCGCCCTCGTCACGGAGGTCGAGACCGCGCTCGAGCGCCGGCTCTCGGCGATCGTCATGGGCGGCGACCGACCGGCCGTGCGCAAGGTGGGCGAGGGCACGCTGCTCACGGAGCAGGGCGCGCCCGGCGACGACGAGGTGTACCTGCTGCTCGACGGGGTGCTCACCGTCGAGGTCGACGGCGAGCCGGTCGCGGACGTCGGTCCCGGCGCGATCCTCGGCGAGCGCTCGGCGCTCGAGGACGGCGTGCGCACGTCGACGCTGCGGGCCAGGACCCGGGCGAAGGTCGCCGTGGTGCCGGCAACGTCGCTCGACCGCTCGGCCCTCGTCGAGGTCAGCGCCGGCCACCGACGGGAGCGCACGTGAGGGTGCGCTGGTGCGGCGTCCGCGGGTCGACCCCGGCGCCCGGCGCGGCGTTCGTCGAGGTCGGCGGCAGCACGTCCTGCGTGGCCGTGTGGGCGACCGGCGCCGAGGACGGCCCCCCGACGCTGGTGCTCGACGCGGGGACCGGCCTGCAGCACCTGTCCGCGGTGCTCGGCGACGTGCCGTTCCGCGGCACCATCCTCCTGACCCACCTGCACTGGGACCACACCCACGGCCTGCCCTTCTTCCCGAACGGCGACCGCGACGACGCCCGCGTCCGGCTCCTCCTCCCCGACCAGGGCGAGGACGCCGTGCGGGTCCTCGCCCGGGCGATGTCCCCGCCCCACTTCCCCATCGGTCCGGACGGGCTCCGCGGCGACTGGGCGGTGGCGGGCATCGGCACGGGGGACCACGTGGTCGAGGGGCTGCTCGTCACGGCGTTCGAGGTCCCGCACAAGGGCGGTCGCACGTTCGGGTACCGCATCGACGACGGGATCGCCTCGCTCGCCTACCTGCCGGACCACCTGCCGGCGGCGGACGGCCCGGACCCCGTCGTGGTCGCGCACGTCCGCGGCGTCGACGCGATGGTGCACGACGCGCAGTTCACCGCCGCGGAGCGGGACCTCGCGCGCCGGTTCGGCCACGCCACGGTGGACGAGGCGGTCGCCCTGGCCCGGGCGGCGGACGTCGAGCGGCTGGTGCTGTTCCACCACGCGCCGGCGCGGACGGACGCCGAGGTGGCAGAGGTCACGGCCGCCGCCCGGGACGTCGCGGCGGGCCACGTCGAGGTCGACGCCGCCCGCGAGGGCGAGGAGCTCCTGCTGGGCCGCGCCGATCCGCTGCGCACCGGCGGGCGTGCCGACGGAGGGCACCGGCTCACCCGGTGATCCGCCCGGTCGCGGATGCCGACCGTTCCGCTGAGTGGCCTCTCAACCGATCGGGGGGCTCGGACGGCCCCCGCGCCCTCGCGGATACGTTCAGCGGCGAATGACCGCCCACGAGACGGCCGCCGACGCCCCGCCGGCACCCCGTCGACGCGTCGAGGACCGAGTCGCGTCGCGCCCGCCCACCGCCCCGCCGATGCGG
>JAEVZA010000446.1 GCA_023392475.1 Actinomycetes bacterium
GACTGGAGCTGGCCGGCGGCGCTGTTCGGCGCGGTCATCGCGGTCCCGGCCGCCGTCGCCGCGTGGGGCGACGTGTCGCGTGGCCTGGCGTTCGCGTTCGGTGTCCTGCCGGCGGCCGTCGTCGGGGTGGTGCCGGTGCGGCGGCGGCGGGCGCTGACGGCGGTGGCAGGGACGCTGGCGGGCGCCTCGATGTTCGTGGGGGCGCTGCTGTCGCAGGTCCCCCGGCTGGCGGTCCCGGCGATCTTCCTGATGGTGCTGGGCGCCGCGGCGCTGGCGGCCCGGGTGCCGATCGGGCGGGTGGCCATGGTGCTGGCGCTCCCGCTCGTCGCCGTCGGGTTCAGCTACACCGACCTCGCGGAGGCTGCCGGCCTCGCGCTGATCATGGCGATCGGGTCCGTGTGGGCCGTGCTCGTGGCGCTCGCCTGGCCCGAGCGGACACCCCGACCGCAGGGACCGGCTCCGCCCACCCCGACCGTCGGCTACGGCGTGCGGCTCGGGCTGGCCGCGGCGACGGCGTCCGCGATCGGATTCGGGCTCGGGCTCGACCACGCCGGCTGGGCGTGTGCCGCCGCGCTGCTCGTGATGCGGCCCGCGGAGCAGATGCTCGAGCTCCGGGCCGTCGGCCGGATCGCCTCGGTGGCGATCGGCGCCACGGTCGCGGGCGTGCTGGCGACGATCGGTCCGTCGCCGTGGGTGTACTCGGTCGCGGCGGTCGCGGTCATCGCCGGGGTCTCGGCGACGCGCGGCAGCCGCTGGTACGTCACCTCCGCCTTCTCGACGTTCCTGGTCATCTCCCTCCTCGTCCACGCCACGCCGTCGGAGGCGGGCTCGCGGTGGCTGGAGCGCGTCGTCGAGACGGCCGTCGGCGTGGCGATCGCGTACCTGTACGGGGTGGTCGTGCCCGAGGCGGTCCGGCGGGCACGGGCGCCGGCCCGACCGTCCGGGGCATGAGCCCGCGCCGACCTACGTTGGTGCGGATGGGATGGGAGGGGAGCGGGCGACGGCGGCACCGGCGACGGGCGCGCCGGCCCGTCCCGGCGGCGGCGATCGCCCTGTGCGCACTCCTCACGTGCGCCGTCCTCGCGTCGTGCAGCGGGTCCGACGGCGTCTCCCGGCCGACCTCGCCGTCGAGCGCCTCCACGACCGCGAGGGCCGCCGATCGGGCGCCCGTCGGTCCGCCGTCGACGGTCGAGCCCCCCACCGGGGCGACGATCACGCAGCCGGCGCAGCGGACGTCGGGCTTCGGCAGCAGCGACCTCGGCCACGCCGGCGTGCGCGAGTCGTCGGGCGGGACGGGTGCGGACGCCTGGTACGCCTTCGAGCCGACCGATCCCCGGCCCCGCTCCGCCCCGGTGGTCGTCGTGCTCCACGGGTACTACGAGTACGCGGGCCACGCGTCGATGGACGAGCTCATCCGCCACACGGTGCTGGGCGGGAGCATCGTCGTGTACCCGCGCTGGCAGACCGGCGTCGCGCAGCCGTGCCCCGGACCGTTCGACGTCGATCCGTGCCTCCGGTCCGCCGTGGCCGGCGTCGACGGCGCGCTCGCGTCCCTGCGCGCCGACCCCGACCGGGTGCAGCCGGACCTCGACCACGTCAGCTGGTTCGGCTTCTCGTTCGGCGGCATCGTGACGATCGACCTGGCCAACCGCTGGCGCGAGCTCGGCCTGCCGGAGCCGCGGGCGATCTTCCTCGACGATCCCCACGACGGCGGGCTCGACGGCAAGGACGAGCCCGCGGTCGACCGCCCGTTGACCGGCGTTCCCGCGGGCGTCCGGCTCGTGTGCCACGTCGGGGCCGAGGGCGTGACGGCCGAGGCGGGCAGCGCGGACGGCAGCTGCAACTCGATCTTCCCGTTGCTCACCACCGTGCCGGCCTCGCACAAGACGTTGGTGCTCACCCGGCCGGACGCCCACGGGTCGCCGCCGCTGTCGAGTCGCCACGGCGTGTGCAGCGTCCGGTCCGGGCACGCCGACGCGTACGACTGGAACTTCTGCTGGAAGGTGTGGGACGCCCTGCGGGCCGCGGCGACGGCCGGGACCACCCTCGTCGACGAGCTCGGCGGCCTCGGTGCGCTGCGCTCGAACGGCGACTGGAGCGACGGCACGCCCATCGCGCCGCTGGTCGTGGCCGACGAGGCGCCGATCCGGCCCTGACCGCCGTTGCGGCCTGACCGACGATGCGGCCCCGACCGCCGTCGGCGTGGGACGCTGGTCCGATGCGCGGACGGACCCGGACCCTCCTCGCGGCGGCCACGGTCGTCGGCCTCGCCGTCGTGTCGGGCGCGTGCGTGGGGACGGGCGACCGGTCGGTGGCCGAGGAGGGCCGCGCCGACGCGCAGCAGGTCGCCTCGGGCGGGGGAGCGTCGACCACGGGGTCGACCACGTCGAGCACGACGACCACGACCGCCCCGGCACGGCCCCCCGCCGACACCCTCACCATGCGCAAGGTGCGCACGATCTCGGGCGACATCTCGCCCAAGTCGGTCGTGGCGTCGGGCCACGGGATCGTGACCGCGCAGAACATGATGTACCGCCACACGGTCACCGCCTACGACTCCGACGGGCAGCTCATCACGACCGTCCCCGACACCGTCACGCTCAGCGACTTCGGGATCGAGGAGCCGGGGACCTACCAGGGCGCACCGGTCGAGGCGGCCTTCACGCCCGGCGGCGAGGAGGTGTACGTCTCGAACTACTCGATGTACGGCCCCGGCTACCGCGAGGGGAAGGACTCGTGCTCGCCGGGCGACGGCACGACCACGAGCTTCCTGTACCGGATCGACACGTCGACCTGGAAGATCGACCAGGTGATCCCCGCCGGCGCGGTGCCGAAGTACGTCGCCGTCACGCCCGACGGCTCGAAGGTGCTCGCGACGAACTGGTGCACGTGGGACCTCACGATCGCCGACACGAGGACGGGTGCCGTGCTCGACACGATCAAGCTGGGCCGCTACCCGCGGGGGATCGCGGTGCGGTCCGACTCGTCGACCGCCTACGTGGCGATCATGGGCGGCACCGACCTCGCCCGCGTCGACCTCGCGACCGGTGGCGTGACCTGGATCCGGAACGTCGGGCTCGGCCCGCGCCACGTGGTCATCGCCCCCGACGACAGCGCCCTGTACGTGACGCTCAACAAGGGCGGCCAGGTGGCGAAGGTGGACCCGGGGACCGGGCAGGTGCTCGCACGGGTGGCGACGGGGACCGAACCACGCTCCGCCGACATCTCCACCGACGGCACCGCGCTCTACGTCGTCAACTACGAGGACAGCCGGATCTCGAAGTTCCGCACGTCGGACATGCACCTCCTCGTGAAGGAGCCGGCGGGGCACCACCCGATCGGCATCACCTACGACGACGCGACCGGCCGCGTGTGGGTGGCCAACTACAGCGGCACCATCGACATCTGGGACGAGGTGCCGGGAACGCCCGGGGAGTGAGCGGAGCGCCGCGCTCCGACGCCGGGGCGTGAACATCGCGTGTCCTGGATGACACGCCCGGCACCCGACCCTACGGTGACCCCGCATGAGGCGAACGAGGTGGGTCGTGCCCGTGCTCGTCGGCGTCGCGCTGCTGCTCGCGGTGCTGCCGGCATCACCTGCGGGAGCCGCCCCGCCCGGCCGGCCGAGCGCCGGCTCCTCGAGCGGGGGTGACCCGTACTTCCCGGCCGCCGGCAACACCGGGTACGACGTCCTCCACTACGACCTCACGCTGGACTACACCCCGAGCACCCGGGCGCTGCGGGCGACGGCGCTGATCGTGGCGACGGCCACCCAGGGCCTGTCGTCGTTCTCGCTCGACCTGCGTGGCCTCTCTGTCTCGAAGGTGACCGTGAACGGCCTGCCGGCGCGGTTCGGCCAGGCCGACGGCGAGCTGCGGGTCACGCCGCTCCTGCCCCTGCTCCGAGGGCTGCCGTTCGTCGTGTCCGTCGCGTACGGCGGCACGACCGGCCAGCCCGAGGACGGCACCGGCTCGCTGTACGGCTGGGTCTCCTACGCCGACGGCGCCTTCGTGGCCAACGAGCCCGACGGCGCGAGCACGTGGTACCCGGTCAACGACGTGCCGACCGACAAGGCCACCTACTCGTACGCCGTCACGGTCCCCGACGGCACGACGGTGGTGGCGAACGGCGACCTCGTCGGCCGCTCGTCGCGGGCCGGGCGCACCACCTTCCGGTGGGTCGCCACGGAGCCGATGGCCAGCTACCTGTCGATGGCCGCGAGCGGCGACTACGACCTGACCACGTCGCGCACCCCGCAGGGCCTGCGCATCGTGGACGCCGTCGACCGGGACCTCAGCCCGGCCGCCAAGGCGGAGGCGTCGTCCGTGCTCGCCCTCCAGCCCGAGATGATCTCGTTCTTCCAGGGGGCGTTCGGGAAGTACCCGTTCTCGTCGTTCGGCGCGGTGGTGGACGACGACGACGAGGCCGGGTACGCGCTGGAGAACCAGACCCGGCCCATCTACTCCGGCGTCCCCGACGACGCGACCGTGGCCCACGAGCTCGCCCACCAGTGGTTCGGCGACAAGGTCACGATCGCCCGGTGGAAGGACATCTGGCTCAACGAGGGCTTCGCCACGTACGCGGAGTGGATGTGGGACGAGCACCACGCCGGTGACCCGATCCAGGACGTCTACGACTTCGTGGTGTCGATCCCGGCGGACGACCCGTTCTGGACGGTGCCCGTCGCCGACCCGGGTCCGCTCGACCTGTTCGCCTCCGCCACCTACTACCGGGGCGCGGCGTTCCTGCACGCGCTGCGCCTGACGATCGGGGAGCAGGCGTTCTGGTCGGTCATCCGGCAGTGGGCCGGTCGCAGCGCCTCGGCGCCGGCGTCGACCGCCGACCTGCTGGCGCTGAGCGAGCGGGTGTCGCACCGGCAGCTCGACGGGCTCTTCGACGCCTGGCTCCACCAGCCGACGAAGCCCGCCACCTTCCCCGCCTGACCCCGCCTGACCCGCCCACCCCGCGCGTTCTGACGTTTCTGACGATTGTTCGTGCTGCCCAGCAGCGCGGATCGTCATGGGAACGCGCGGGGCGCCCGTTCGGGACGCGGGCGGGCGTCAGGCGGCGGGGGTCATGAGCTCGACGAGCTGGTCGAGCACGGCGCCCCACCCCTCGTGGAAGCCCATCTCCTCGTGCCGGCGGCGGGTGGCGCCATCCGCGTGGAGGGCGATGGCCCGGTAGCTCGTGCCGCCCGACCCGTCCGGCCGGAGCTCGATGATCGCGGTGAGGTGGAGGTCACCGGGGCCGGGCATGCCGATGCCGGCGGCGGGTCGGAAGTCCGGCCCAAGGGCCGACGTCCACGAGAGCTTCTCGCCGGGCACGACCTCGAGGTAGCAGCCGACGTTGTCGTTCTCCTCGCCGTCGGGACCGCGCATGACGGTGCGGAAGCGACCGCCGGGGCGGAGGTCGACCTCGCAGACCGCGGTCTCCCACGGCTTCGGGGTGAACCACTGGAGCATCAGCTCGGGCTCGGTCCAGGCACGCCAGACGAGCTCGGGCGGCACGTCGACGTCGCGCTCCAGCACGAGGTCCAGCTCGGGGTCCACGGCGTACGGCGTGAAGGTCATGGTTCCTGCTCCTTGAGGTCGAGGACGAGGGCGTCCAGCTGGTCGAGTCGCCGCTCCCAGAGCCGTCGCTGGCCGGCCAGCCAGCCGTCCAGCAGCTCGAGCGCGGCGGGGGCGATCCGGTAGGTCCGGACGCGCCCCTCCTTGGTCGAGGTCACCAGCCCCGCCCGCTCCAGCACCCCGAGGTGCTGGGTGAACGAGGGCAGCGCCATGTCGAACGGCCGGGCCAGCTCCGAGGTGGAGGCGGGCCCGGACACGAGTCGTTCGACGACCCGGCGGCGGGTGGGGTCGGCCAGCGCGTGGAGCACCTCGTCGACCCCGTCCTGATGCTTCGGCACGGACCTAAGCATCGCCACCCCCGACACTAAGGTCAAGCCCTAAGCATCGACACGCCGAGTGGTCGTCGTCCGGCGACGCGGGCCGGGCCGCCCGAGGCTCAGGCGTGCTCGCGCTCGGCGAGGTACGTCACGTGCGTGCCCGGGAAGTCGGGCTCGTCGCGCCACCGCTCGAGGTAGGCCGCGTAGTCGAGGAGGCTGCCCGTGTAGACGAGGTTCCGGGCCGCCTTCTCGTCGTGGCCCTGCTCGGCGTTGTAGTAGCCGGGCGTGCAGCTCATCGAGTACTCGGCGATCTTCGTGGCCACGCCGAGGAGCACCTTCAGCCAGGCCTCCTCCGACTCGGGCGTCGCCTCGATGGTGGCGACGCCGCGCTCGATGCAGGTGGCGATCAGCCAGGCGACGTGCTCCGCCGACTTCGACAGGAAGTGCAGGAAGTTCGTGCCGAACCCGGCCTGCACGAGGCTGATCATCATCATGTTCGGGAACTCGGCGGAGAGGACGCCGTGCAGCGTGTGCGCGCCGTCGTGCCAGCGCTCGCTCATGGCCACCCCGCCCCGACCCCTCGGGTCGAAGCCGAGCCGGTGCTCCAGGTCGGTCGTGACCTCGAAGCCCGACGCGAACACGACGACGTCGACCGGGTACTCCGTGCCGCCGGCGACGAGGCCCCGCTCGGTCACGGCCTCGACGCCGCGCCCGTCGGTGTCCACGAGGTGGACGTTCGGGCGGTTGAACGCCGGCAGGTACTCGTCGTGGAAGCAGACGCGCTTGCAGTGCTTGCCGTACCAGGGCTTGAGCCGCTCGGCGGTGCCGGGGTCGTCGACGATCTCGTCGACGCGGCGGCGCAGCGCCTGCATCGTCTCGAAGTCGGAGCGCTCCTGCTCCGCGGCCTGCTCGGGACCCTCGGGGCGGGTCTGGGTGTCGTCCCACATGACCTTCGTCCAGCCGTCGCCGACGAGGTCGCGCTCCGGCCGCTTGCCGGTCACCGCCTCGGTGAAGTTGCGGATGCGCTCGGCCTGCCAGCCGGGCTCGAGGCCGCGGAACCAGTCCTCGTCGGTGGGGCCGTTGTCGCGCTGGCCGACGGCCGACGGCGTCCGCTGGAAGACGTAGAGCTCCTGGGCGGCCTCGGCGAGCTTCGGCACGGCCTGGATGGCCGTGGCGCCCGTGCCGACGATCGCCACCTTCTTGTCCGCGAGGGCGTCCATGGGCTCGCCCGGCGCGCCGCCGGTCGTGGCGTAGTCCCAGCGGCTCGTGTGGAAGGCGCGGCCGCCGAACGTGCCGATCCCGGGGATGCCGGGCAGCTTCGCCTTGTGGAGGATGCCGCCCGCCGTGACGAGGAACCGGGGGGACAGCTCGTCGCCCCGCGAGGTGGTGACGCGCCAGCGCAGCGCCTCCTCGTCCCAGGCCGCCTCGTCGATCTCCGTCTGGAACAGCGCGTGCTGGTACAGGTCGAAGTGGCGGCCGAGCAGCTGGCAGTAGGCGAAGATCTCGGTGGCGCTCGCGTACTTCTCGGTCGGCATGTAGCCGGTCTCCTCGAGGAGCGGCAGGTACGTGTACGACTCGACGTCGCACATGCAGCCCGGGTACCGGTTCCAGTACCAGGTGCCCCCGAAGTCGCCGGCCTTGTCCACGATACGGATGCGCTCGACGCCCCGGGCCTTCAGGTTGATGGCGGTGAGCATCCCGGCGAACCCGCCGCCGACGACCACCACCTCGGGCGACTCGACCAGCGGGTCCCGCGTGAAGCCCGGCTCGACGTACGGGTCGCGGTCGAACTCGGCGTAGTCGCCCGCGAGGTCCCGGTACTGGGCGAGGCCGTCGGGGCGGAGGCGCTTGGCCCGCTCCCGCTGGTACCGCTCGCGCGCCGCCTCGAGCTCGGCCGCTGCCGTGCCCTCGGAGGTGGCACCGGCCTCGGAGGTGGCGCGGTCGTCGGGCTCGGTCATCGTCGGGGGTCCCTCGTGGTCGGGTCGGTCGGGGCGGTCCCCCACGGTAGGGCGGTCCCGCGCCCACCCTGACATCGAGCCACGCAGCACCGTTCTGTGATGTGGAACGGGGGCCATGACCCCCGTTCCACATCACAGAAGGCATCTCGACGCCGAACGACGCGCGCGGTCAGCCGAGGGGCTGGAGGGAGGCGCCGACCACCCACATGCTGAAGTACTGGCTGTTGGCCCCGTAGGCCATGGCCAGGGCCGTGCGGGCGCCCTCGACCTGGTGCTCCCCGGCGGCGCCCCGGACCTGGTTCGCCGCCTCGGCGAACCGCAGCAGCCCCGACGCCCCGATCGGGTTGCTGGACAGCACCCCGCCCGACGCGTTGATCGGGAAGTCGCCGGTGAGCTCGGTGGTGCCGTCGTCGATCATGCGCCAGCCCTCGCCGGGCTCCGCGATCCCGTGGGCCTCGAGCCAGATGGCCTCGTGCCACGAGAACGGCACGTAGAGCTCGGCCATGTCGAGCTGCTCGCGCGGGTTCGTGATGCCCGCCATCGCGTAGACGTCGTCGGCGCACGTGATGCACGCCTGCGGGCGCACCGGGTCCCGGCCGGGGAACGCCGGGGGCTCCGAGCGCGACGAGGCGCCGAGGATCCACGCGGGCGGGCGGCCGTCGGCGGCGGCGGCCCGGCCGCCGGCCTCGTCGGTGATCACCACCGCGCACGCCCCGTCGGACGACGGGCAGGACTCGAGGAACCGGATCGGGTCCCACATCATCGGGGACTCCTTCACCTTCTCGATCGAGATGTCCTCGATGCGGAGGTGCGCGTACGGGTTCTTCAGCGCGTTGAGCCGATCCTTGACCGCGACCTTCCAGCCGATGTGCTCGGGGGCGCCGCTGCGCTGGATGTACGCCCGGATGAACGGGGCGAACGCGCCGCCCGCGCCGAGCGAGGCGCCCTTGCCGCTGCCGAGCGCGAACTGGGCGTTGCCCTCGGACTGCTTCTCGAAGGCGACGGCGAGGACGGTCCCATGGCGACCCGTCTGGACGTGCGACGCGGCCACGATCGCCGTCGTGCCGCCCACCGACCCCGCGGTGTGGACCCGGAACATCGGCTTGCCGACCGCGCCGAGCGCGTCGGACAGGTACAGCTCCGGCTTCATCACGCCCTCGAACAGGTCGGGGGCCTTGCCGAGGACGACGGCGTCGACGTCGGCCATCGTCATCTGCGCGTCCTCGAGCGCGCGGAAGACGGCCTCGCGCACGAGGCCGCCGAAGGACACGTCCCGGCGGCGGGAGCGGTGGTGCGTCTGGCCGACGCCGACGACGGCGGCGGGGATCACAGCGATCCGTCCTTCACGAGCGACCCTCCAGGATGCAGACGAGGTTCTGTTGCAGGCACGGGCCCGACGTGGCGTGGGCGAGGGCCCGGCTGCCGCCGCCGAACACGTGGTCGGCGGCGTGGCCGATGCGGCACAGGCCGGTGGCCATGATCGGGTTGGCGGCCAGGGCGCCGCCCGAGGGGTTGACGGCCACGTCGTCGCCCAGGCCGAGCACGTGGCGCAGCAGCAGCTCCTCGTGGGTGAACGCGGCCTGGAGCTCGGCGATCTCGACGGGTGACCCGCCCAGACCGGCGGCCTCGGCGGCGATCCGGGTCGACGGCGAGTCGTCCAGGGCCCGGAACGACGGGTTGTGGCACTCGGTGCGGTGGTCCAGCCCGGCGATCCACGCCGGTCGCTCCACGAGCTCGCGGGCCCGCTCGCCGCGGGCCAGCACCATCGCGGCCGCGCCGTCGGTGATGGGCGGGACGTCGTGCACGCGGAGGGGCTCCCGCAGGTAGTCGCCGCCGAGCAGCACGTCGACGTCGCCCTCCCCGCGGGAGCGCACGGCGACCTCCGCCATGGACCGCTCGTCGGCGATGCCGGCCTTGATCACCGCCCTCGCCTGCAGCGCGGCGAAGGTCAGCGGGTCGGCGCCGAGCGGCGCGAGGAAGTACGGGTCCATCTCCATCGGGTAGATGAGCGCCGGGTCGCCCGTCGAGGAGCGCCCGGACCCGGTCACGACGGCGATGTCGATGTCGCCCTCCATCAACCGGAGCCACGCCTCGTAGAGGGCCCACGCACCGTCCATCTCGACGTGCGAGTCGCGCTTCGGCGGCCAGGCGCCGATCGCGTCGAGGTTGGAGACGAAGGAGAAGGCCTGGCCGGTGATGTAGTCGCAGCTCCCGAGGCAGGTGAAGTCGACGTCCGCCCGGGTGAGCCCGAGGGGCTCGAGGGCGTCGGTGATGACCTGCATCAGGAGCTGGGTCTCGGAGCGGTCGGTGCGGCGGACCAGCGGGGTGTGGGCCCAGCCCACGACCGCGACGTCGTCGAAGGTCGCCCCGGTGGCGTGCTCGTTCGTGGCCATCAGAAGATCCTGTCGAGGAGATCGGGGTCGTCGATGCTCGGCTCGCCGTTCGGCATCCAGCCGAGCAGGTCGCCGTAGGCGCCGCCCATCGTGCTGCCGTCGTCCGACTGCTCGGCGGGGGACGCCCACACCGCGGCGACGCGCTGCCCGACGTGGACCTCGTCGGCCGAGAGCTCGATGACCGGTTGGTAGGAGAGGACGACCTCGGTGCCGTCGAGCAGCACGAACGCCCGTACGAACGGCTCGGTCTCGGTCTGCCCCGGGTACTGCACGGGCGTCACGATGGCGAAGTTCGTGATCGTGCCGACGTGCGGGAGGTCGACCTCGTCGTCGGGGCCGGTCTCGACGGCGTCGATCGGGCAGTAGCCGCGCCCGCCGGCGTAGACCCGACCGCACACCGGGCAGCGGGTGCCGAGGAGGCGCTGCTCCTTGGAGGCGGCGACGGCCCGGTCCGTCGACGGCGGGACCGGGTTCCGGTAGGTGATCGAGGCGACGTAGTCCATCATCTGGACCGGCTCCTCGGCGGGGCCGGCGTCCTCGCCGTGCACCTCGGGCTCCTCGCCGGGGACGAAGCACTCAATGTCGTCCAGGCGGCCCACACGGGTGCCGCGCCAGCGCGGCGCCACCCGCATCCCCTCCGCCATCGCGCCCGGCGACCCGGCGTCGACGGCGTGCAGCAGCGGCGTGGTGGCGCCGTCGAGCCGGACGAGCGCGAAGGCGAACGGCCGGTCGAGCGGGTGCTGCTCGGACGGGGTCGGCACCCACGTCCAGGACTCGACCGTGCCCGCCGGACCCACCTCGACGAACTCGTGGGCGAGCTCGGCGCCGGTCGCGGGGTCCCACTCCATCGGCGGCACCAGCACGGCGTCGCCGTTGCGGATGCCGAGGATCCGTCGCTCGGTCAGCGCCGACATGAACGCGCCGACCACCGGGCCGAGCGAGCGCTGGTACGGGAAGGTGATCGTGCTCTCGACGAACCGGGTCACGGGCGCCTCCGGGGAGCTGGTCGCGGTCGGTGGGTTCGGTGTGCGCGGTGCGTGCGCGGTCGCCGCCGCGGCCGGGCCGAGTTCAGCACAGCCGGGCCGTCACGCGAGGCGGCGACGGAGGACCGCCACCATCTCGTCGTTCGCCCGCCGGCTGACCTCGGCGGAGGTCACCATCGACGAGCCGTGGAACGTGCCCGGGAAGCTGTGCAGCTCGCAGGACACGCCCGCGGCGAGCAGGCCGAGGGCGTAGTGGATGCCCTCGTCGCGCAGCGGGTCGAACTCCATCGTGGAGACGTACGCCGGCGGCAGGCCGCGCAGGTCCGTCGCCCGGGCCGGTGCGGCGTACGGCGAGACCTCGCCCGGGTCGCTCCCGAGGTAGTAGCGCCAGCTCGCGACCGCCGAGGGGCGGTTCCACAGGGGCGTGTCGACGAAGTCCGTCATGCTCGTCGTGGTGAGCCGGTCGTCGAGCTCCGGGATGCCGAGGTACTGGAAGCAGAGCGCCGGCCCGCCCCGGTCCCGGGCCAGGAGCGCCAGTCCCGCCGACAGGCCGCCGCCGGCGCTCTGGCCGCAGACGCCGATGCGGTCGGGGTCGACGCCGAGGGACGGCGCCTCGTCGTGGAACCACCGGAGCGCGGCGTAGCAGTCCTCGATGCCGGCCGGGAACGGGTGCTCGGGGGCGAGCCGGTAGTCGACCGAGACGACGACGGCGCCGACCTCCTGGGCGATCCGCACCCCGCCCGCGTGCTCCGAGTCGATGCTGCCGAGGACGAACCCGCCGCCGTGGAGGTAGAGGAGCCCCGAGCCGGTGGCCACGTCGGGCACGTACACGCGCACCGGCACGTCGGGGTCGCCGGGCGGGCCGGGCACGGCACGGTCCTCGATCGCCACCCCGGTCGTGTCCAGGTCGGCGTTCAGGAGCCCGAGCACAGCCTCCAGCCCGTCACGCGCCGCCTGCACGTCGTCCAGCCCCTCGGTGGGCAGCATGGCGACGAGGTCGGCCAGCTCCGGATCGAAGTCGTAGGACATGGGTCTCCTCGCTCGGGCGTCCTGCGAGGTTGTACCCGAGCGGCGGGGGTCGGCGTCGGGGATCCTGGCGCCGGTCGCGCGCTGCGGCGTCAGGCCGGCCCGCCGCCGAGCCGGTCGAGCACGTTGCGGGTGATGCGCTCGATCACCGGGTCCTCGGCCACGAGCCCCCACACCCAGTCGGTGCAGCCGCTCGTGAACACGGTCCCGCCCGGCCGGTGCACGCCCATGACCGCGTGGCCGTGGCGGAGGCGGGCGACCGTGGCGGGCTCGGTGTCGCCGAGCACCCGCCACGCGATGAACTCGCCCTCGGAGGGGCCCTCCTCGGGCAGCGGCCGCATCGCGGTGTCGCGGTCGATCGGACGGGCCGGTGCCGTGGCGAGCACCTCGAAGTCGGTGGGCGTGCCGTCCGACCCGGTCGGCACGGGCAGCCCGTCCACCAGCTGCAGGTCGCACCCGTCGCACTCGTAGCCGACGGCCACGCCGGCGGCACCGATCAGGTCGCCGTCGGTCACGTCGGTCCCCTCGAACACCCAGTGCCCGGCGCGGTGCACGGTGTACCCGCCCGCACCGGCCGCCACGTTCCGCCCGATCCGGTGGTAGCCGCCACGGCTGAAGCTCACGCCGGTCATCCGGTTCTCCGGCCGCCCGACGAGCCGGTCGGACCACAGGGACGTCAGCAGGTGCTCGCGGTCGGTGCCGAGGACCGGGTCGTCCTCGAACCGCTCCTTGTAGCCGACCATCGTGGCGCCGCCGTCCTCCAGGCGGACCTGCCAGCAGCTCGTGTTGCCCGAGAGGAACGCGGCGTTCCCGCCGCCCGCCACGAAGGACTCGACGGCGTCACGCATCCCCCAGGTCCAGTACTCGTCGTGCCCGACGCTGAGGAGCAGCCGCCGACCGTCGAGCAGGCCGGGGACGAGGTCGAGGTCCGCGTCGGCGGCGACGTCGAGCTCCCTGCCCGCCCGCTCGGCCCAGCGGACGAGGTGCAGCTCCCAGCCCGCCCAGCCCGCCGAGCCGACCCACTCGGAGAGCCCGTGGCCGAACATGTACCCGACGTGCGCGGCCATCGTCGGGTCGGGCGCTCCCACCACGGCGGCGCGCTGGCCGGGCTCGTCGGGCCGGCGCAGGAAGCCCGCGGCCATGGGGCGGCGGAACGACGCGTGGGTGGCCGCCACCGGGCGCCCGAACGTCGTGTAGAGGTTCTCCCCGCCGACGTCGTTGTACGCGTTCCAGGTGTTGGTCGACAGCACGAGGAGGGGTCGGTCGGGATCGGTCGCCGCGGCCCGCACCACGACGAAGCCGACGGCCTCCCGGTCGCCGGCGCGCAGCACGACCTCGTGGTAGCCCGATCGCCACCCGGCGCCCACCTCGAGCTCCAGCACGACGGGCCAGTCGCAGCCCCGCCGGGCGGCCCCGGCCGGCAGCCCCTCGGGTCGCAGCTCCACGTCGGCGCGCAGCACCACCTCCCGGGCGGCGCCGACCCGGGCGACCTCCACCG
>JAEVZA010000214.1 GCA_023392475.1 Actinomycetes bacterium
CGGTGAACCCGGGCCGCCCGGCGCAGGACCCGGAGGCCGCCGCGGTGTACGCGGCGGAGTCGGCGGCCCTGCCCGACGGCGGGCGCCGGTTCCGCCGGTTCGCCGAGATCGAGGCCTTCGTGGCCGACGCGCTGGCGGATCCCTGGTGGGAGCAGCGCTTCCCCGACGCCCCCGTCCAGGTCGACGTCCTCCGCCGCTCCCGCGGCGCCACCTTCTCGGCGGCGCACGTGGACCCGGCGGGGTGGGACGCCGCCATCTGGATTCGCGACGGCTCGTGGGACGCCGTCACCGTCGTGCACGAGCTCGCCCACGTCGCCGTCGGCGGCCCCGGGCCCGGACGAGGGTCGGACCGGTCGGCCGGCACCGAGCTCGACCGCGGCCACGGTGCCGAGTTCGTCGCCGCGCTGGTCGACCTGTGGCGGCACCACCTCGGCGTGTTCGCCTACGGAGCGCTCCTCGGCGCCCTCGTCGACCACGGCGTCCCGTACCAGCGGGGCCGCTTGCCCGGGACGGGGAGCTCCGGCGCGTAGACCTCGGCCTTCTCCCGACGCCCCCGGATCGCCAGCCGCCCGGCGTTGCGCCACCCGTCGACGGTGCCCGCGGCCTGCACGGTCGCGGCGGACGCCAGCGCCGGCGTGCGCTGCTCCTTCGCGACGTCGCAGAGGCGGGAGGCCAGGTTCACCACGTCGCCGATCACCGTGTACTCGAAGCGCTCCGGGGTGCCGACGAACCCGGCGATCACCTCGCCCGTCGCCACCCCGATCCCGGCCCGGAGCAGGCCGCCCGACTGGTCGAGCTCGTGGGGGATCGAGGCCGCGGCGCGGAGCGCCCGGGCGGCGTGGTCCGGCTCGTCCTGCGGTGCGCCGAACAGGCACATCGCCGCATCGCCCTCGAACTTGTTGATCCAGCCGCCCTCCCGGTTGACGACGGCGACCACGACGGAGAAGAACCGGTTGAGCATGGCCACCACCTCCTCCGGATGGTGGCGCTCGGCGAAGCGCGTGTACCCCTGCAGGTCGACGAACAGGACCGTGACCTCCCGCCGGTCGCCGGAGGCGGTCGGCTCGCCCTCCGACAGCGCGAGGTCCGCGAGCCCCGCCTGGCCGACCTGCCGGCCGAACAGGTCCCGGAGCGCCTCACGCTCGCGGATGCCCGCCACGAGGTCGTTCACCCCCTCGGCCAGCCGGCCGAGCTCCCCGAGGTCGTCGACCGGGACGTGCACGTCGAGGTCGCCCTGCTCGATGGATCGCAGCGCGGCCCGCACCCGGTTGAGCGGTCGTGAGACCGAGACGGCGGCGATGGCCATCACCACGCCGCCGGCCGCGGCGCTGACCAGCGTGAGCCAGGCGGTCCGGTGCCCGTCGAGCGGCTCCGGTGCGATGAGCGGGTTGAGGCCGATGGCGATCAGGGGCACCGCGCTCCCGAGCAGCCACGACAGCAGGAGCCGGGGGAGCACGTCGCGCCGGTCCTCGGGCAGCTCCGCGTCGGCGAGGGCCAGCGCGAACAGCGGTCGGAGGTGGCCCTCCATCAGGAGGTACAGCAGGGTGCACGTGACGATGCCGGCCAGCGCGATCCCGATCGACACGCGCTGCACGTCGCTGTTGATGATGCCGAAGATGACGGCCGCGCCGATCCACGAGGCCAGGGCCGTGAGCGTCTCGAAGCCCGGGAGGCTGAACAGGAACCGGCGCTGCCGCTCGGTCGGCGGGTTGCCCACCCGCACCCACGCCACCGCCCGCCTGAGCAGGAGCCCGTTGAGCGGGAGCAGGAGCAGCACGTTCACCGCGAGGTAGATCCCGAACGCCCACAGGTTCAGCGTCGGGTCGGTCAGCTCGGCGCGCCCGCCGTTCGGGAACAGGAGCTGGAAGTAGATGACGACGACGGCCACGCCGAGGCCGTTGGCGAGGACCTGGATCGCGATGACGCCACGCACCGTCGAGCGGGCCCGGATCGTGTCGGGCACGTGCTGCCGCGGGGCCCGGCCACGGGGAGCCTGGGGCTCGGACATGGGGGGAGTGTAGGAGTCGGGCGACCGGCCGGTCCGCCGTGACCGGACGGGAGGCCCGGTTCCCGCCGTGGGTGCGGCGGCGCCGCTCAGCCGTCCGACGAGTTCAGCCCCACCGGGCAGGACACGCCCGTGCCGCCGAGCCCGCAGTAGCCCCACGGGTTCTTCGACAGGTACTGCTGGTGCTCGTCCTCGGCGTAGTAGAAGGTCCCGGCCGGCTCGATGTCCGTGGTGATCTCGCCGTAGCCCGCCGCCGCGAGCTCGGCCTGGTAGGCGTCACGCGAGGCGATGGCGGCGTCGCGCTGGGCGTCGTCGGTCGTGTAGACGGCCGAGCGGTACTGGGTGCCGACGTCGTTGCCCTGCCGGTAGCCCTGGGTTGGGTCGTGCCCCTCCCAGAACCGGCGGAGGAGCTGGTCGTAGGTGACGACCTCGGGGTCGAACACGACGAGGACGGCTTCGGCGTGCCCGGTCCTGCCGGAGCACACCTCCCGGTAGGTCGGGTTCGGCGTGGTGCCGCCGGCGTAGCCCACGGCCGTGGTGATCACGCCGGGGGTCTCCCAGAACAGCCGCTCGGCGCCCCAGAAGCACCCGAGGGCGAACACCGCCGTCTGGGCGCCCTCGGGCCAGGGCGGCGTCATCGGCCGGCCGTTGACGTGGTGCGCGGGGGCGACCGGCATGGGCTCGCTGCGCCCCGGGAGGGCGTCGTCGGGGTCGACCATCTGCGGGGTGCGTCCGAACATGCCGACAGGCTACGACGCGCCCCGGAGCGGGCGTCGCCGGGACCGGCGCCGGCTGGGTGATCCTGCGGATTGCCCACGGATGGGGGTTCCGCCACCCTGTTCGACGTGTGGGCATCGGACCTTGGCGGGATCCCGGCCGACCTCACGATCGATGAGGTCGCGGCCGTGCGGGCGCTCTTGCGGCAACCGGACGTGGCGTCGCGCCGCGCCGCGCTCGAGCGCATGGACGGCTGGGGCGACCGTGACGTCGACCAGGACTCGGGCTCGGCGGTGCTGCGGGCCGCCACCCAGTCCTACCCCTGGCTGAAGGGCGAGCGCGCCGATCCGGCCGACCGCTTCGCCCGCGTGCTCTGGACCCGGCCGGCCCTGCTGTCCGTCGCCGAGGTCGAGGGTGCGTACCTGATCGCCTCCGACCGGGTCCGCCGGTCGCTGCTGCACCTGCTCGCCCTCCGCCGTGACCGTGACGGCCTCGCCTCGGTCGCGTTCCTGATCGGCCCCGACGGCCCGTCGGACCTGCTCCCGCTGCCGACGACCGGGCTGCTCGACCCGGTGCTCGACGTGGTGTCGGCACCGAGCCTCGTGCCCTCGCTCGTGGCGGTCGCCTCACGGCGCGGCTGGGCGTGGCACGCCACCGACCTCCTGCGCCGCCTCGCGGTCGACCAGCGCCTCGACGACGACACCGTCGCGCACGTCGTCGACGGCATGGTCCCGCTGGTCGACGACCTCGTCGAGTCGTGCGACCGCCTCGTCGCCATGCGGCCCGACGAGCTGCCGCCGGACCTCGCGGGGGAGCGCCCGTCGGTCCGCGTCGATCCGTCGCGCGCCGACCGCCACCGCCTCCGCGCCGTGATCGGCCTGCTGGCGGAGCTGCCCGTCGACGGGGCGCGACCGCCCCTGCTGCGGGCCCTGGCGTCCGCCGATCCCCGCGTGGCCGCTGATGCGGCGGTGGCGCTCGTCGCCCGCGGTGCGCC
>JAEVZA010000255.1 GCA_023392475.1 Actinomycetes bacterium
GGAGAGCCGTGGAGGTTGCCCCATCACCACGGCGGGGCGCGGAGGCCCGGGTCGATCCGCTCGTCGGATCGCCCGGGGGAGGGACGCCCCCCTTCGGGCGGGGGGCCCGCGGGCGCCCCCCGGCCCCCCGCCCGGGGACCGGTTCCCGGGGGGCCCCCGCCCGAAGGGGGGCGTCCCTCCCCCGGGCGATCCGACGAGCGGATCGACCCGGGCCTCCGCGCCCCGCCGTGGTGATGGGGCAACCTCCACGGCTCTCCTGGAGAACTTCTAGTGCATGCCGGTCCTCAGAGCAAGGGGGGTTTCTCACCTTCGGTCGGTGAGTCGCGTTCACCTTGCAACGACAAGGGTTCACCCGTCCCGTCCGCCGTGGGTGAGGCGGGCGTCACCATCGTGTCGACTACGGCAGAACATCGTGACCACTACGCTGGGCCGGTGCCACCCAGCTCCCGCGACCGCCTGATCGCCGCCGGGCGCCAGCTCGCCGACGAGCTGCCGCTGTCGCGGATCTACGCGGGCGTCACCACCGCCGCGGTCGCCGAGCTCGCGGGCGTCACCACCGGGTCGTTCTTCCACCACTTCCGCACCGCCGAGGAGTTCGCGGACGCGGTCGTCCGGTCCTTCCTCGAGGAGCACCACGACCTCACCGAGGAGGTCGACGAGATGGTCGACGCCCTCGAGCACGACGACCTCGTCACCATCCTGCACGAGAGCGTCAACGAGACGTGGCTGGTGATGTCCCGGGACCCGCAGGTCACCGAGGAGTTCCGCGGCAGCATGCAGCTCTTCTCGCACCACCGGCTGCCGCTGCTGGGCGAGGACGCGGACCTGCCCGACGTCGCGGCCGTCCTCCGGCGCACCTACCGGGTCCGCCAGTCGGACGCCTCCGCGGGCTGGGACCACCTGCTCGACGCGACGGGCCTGACGCTCGTCGAGCCCTTCACCACCGAGCGGATCGCCACCGCGCTCACCGCGCTGCTCCAGGGCCTGCTGCTGCGCCACGCGGTCGACCCCGACGCGGTCGACGACGACCTGTACGCGGACGTCTGCACCCTCCTCGCGGCGTCGATCATCCAGCGCCGCGGGCGGCCCCGAGCCGTCGTCGCGGACGTGGCCGCCACGCTCGACGCCGAGTCCGAGCTGTCGCCGCAGGCCCGCTCGGGCGCCCGGCGCCGCCGCGAGACCCGGCGGAGGATCACCGAGGCCGCGACCGGGATGTTCGCCGACGGGTGGGAGTCGGTCACCGCGACCGAGGTGGCGGACCGGGCCGACGTGTCGGCCCAGACCGTGCTCAACCTCTTCCGCTCCGTGCGGGCCGTGGCCGCCAGCACGTTCAGCGTCCACCTGCCGGCGATCCAGGCGGCGATCGACGGGCTGGTCGAGCGGGACCCGCTCGGCGCGATCCGGGCCGGGCTGCGCCAGCTCGCCGTCGAGGCGGCGGCGGACCCCGAGCCGGCCCGGGCCCTGCTGTCCGAGCGGATGACGACCGAGCTCCACGAGGGCTACGAGATGGTCGACGGCGACGTCCGGCTGCTCGTGCCGATCGGGCGGGCGGGCCTGCCGGCGATCTCCCAGCTGGACCTCGAGGGCGTCGAGCCCGGCGACGTCGGCGCCCTGCTCATCAACACGACGCTCGTGCACGCCATCTCCCGCCAGGGGCGCGCCGACGAGACGGTCGAGCTCGTCATGCGGCTGCTCCCCGAGCGGGCCCGCGCCGGCATCCGCGCGCCGGCCACCGAGGACGGGACGCCGACCACCCGCTAACCTGACGACCCGTCAGATCCCGGCGACGCAGCGCAGGACGGAGGCGCACCATGGGCACGACGCGAGTGCCGGCCATCGAGGGGTGGTTCACGGTGCCCGACGAGGGGGCACCTTCCCTCATCGGCACCCGCTGCTCGGGCAGCGGCACCTACTTCTTCCCGCCGGAGCGCGTGATGTCCCGGGCGCCGGGCTTCGCCGACAGCACCCTCGAGGACGTCGAGCTCTCGAACCGGGGGCGGCTCTGGTCCTACACGAACGCCGGGTACCAGCCGCCGGAGCCGTACGTGCCGGTGACCGACCCGCACGTGCCGTTCGCCATCGCGGCGGTCGAGCTCGAGCACGAGCGGCTCGTGGTGCTGGGCCAGGTGGTGGCGGGCGTGACCGTGGACGACCTCACGGTCGGCATGGAGATGGAGCTCGTCCTCGACACGCTCCTGACCGAGCCGTCGACCGAGGAGGGCGCCGGGCCCGACGACGTGGTCGAGCACGTGATCTGGAAGTGGAAGCCGGTCGATTCGGGAGCGGAGCGATGAGCGTGGAGCAGGTCGCCGTCCTGGGCGTGGGGATGCACCCCTGGGGCAAGTGGGGTCGCAACTTCGTGGAGTACGGCGTGGCCGCGGCGCGCGACGCGCTGGCCGACGCCGCCGTCGACTGGCGCGACATCGGCTTCGTCGCCGGCGCCGACACGATGCGCAACGGCTACCCCGGCTACGTCGCCGGCGCCACGTTCGCGCAGGCCCTCGGCTGGACCGGCGTGCCGGTGACCAGCGCCTACGGCGCGTGCGCGTCGGGAACGATGGCCCTCGAGGCCGCCCGCCAGCGCATCCTGGCCGGCCTGTGCGACGTCGCCCTCGTCGTCGGCGCCGACACGACGCCGAAGGGGTTCCTCAAGCCCAACAAGGGCGAGCGCGGCGACGATCCCGACTGGCTGCGGTTCCGCCTGCTCGGCGCCACCAACCCCACCTACTTCGCCCTGTACGCGCGGCGGCGCATGGACCTCTACGGCGCGACGGTCGAGGACTTCGCGCAGGTGAAGGTCAAGAACGCCCGCCACGGCCTCGCCAACCCGAACGCCCGGTACCGCAAGGAGGTCACGGCCGACGAGGTCGCGGCCTCCCCGACCGTGGCCAGCCCGCTGCGGCTGCTGGACATCTGCGCGACGTCCGACGGCGGCGCCGCGGTCGTGCTGTCCTCGATGGACTACGCACGCCGCCACCTCGCGGGCGCGGGCGGGAGCGGCGAGCCGTCGGTGCGGGTCGCGGCGATCAGCACCGTGACGCCGACGTTCCCGAACACGGTCATCGAGATGCCGAACTTCGCGTCGGACTCGGCCGCGGGGCTGCCCGTGCCGGACCGCACGTTCAAGCAGGCGATCGGCGCCGCGGCGTACGAGCAGGCCGGCATCGGTCCGGAGGACGTCGACGTGGCCGAGGTGTACGACCTCTCGACCGCGCTGGAGCTCGACTGGTACGAGGACCTCGGGTTCTGCGGCCCCGGCGAGGCGGAGAAGCTGCTGCGCGACGGCGTGACCGAGCTCGGCGGCCGCCTGCCGGTGAACCCGTCCGGTGGGCTCGCCTGCTTCGGCGAGGCCGTCCCCGCCCAGGCGCTGGCGCAGGTGTGCGAGCTCACGTGGCAGCTCCGCGGCACGGCCGAGGGCCGACAGGCGGAGGGCGCCCGCGTGGGCATCTCGGCCAACCAGGGCCTCTTCGGGCACGGATCGAGCGTGATCCTCACCCGCTGATCGCGGTCCCCGCCCGAGAGAGCTCAACCCGCGGCCGCGGAGGCCGATGGGTGAACGGGGAACACCACACGGCAGGCCGCGTTCCGTGGTGCGGGCGCGCGGGAGGACCCGCGCTCCCGCATCACGGGACTGGTCGCCGGCGGGCGCCCCGCTGCAGCAGCACCGGGATCGCCACGGCCGCGACCGCCAGGACCCACAACCCGGCCGCCACGCTCACGACCCCGGCCACCACGCCGATGACGCCGGGCCCGATGACGATGCCGAGGTAGCCGACGGTCGACACCGCACCCACGACGGTGCCCGGTCGCTCCCGGCCCCGGCCGACCTCCGACATCAGCAGCGGCCAGCACACGGCCACCCCGCCCGCCGCCACGACGAGGCCGACGGCCGCCACCACGGGCTGCGTCACGGTCGCGAGGACGGCG
>JAEVZA010000272.1 GCA_023392475.1 Actinomycetes bacterium
CTATATCGGCGCCCCCCCCCCCCCCCCCGGCCGGGGCGGACCCCTACATCCGCAGGGCGGGAGGACGGGGACCCGTCGACGTGGGGGGTCGGCGGGCCGGCCGTGCGGCTCGGGATCGGCTCGGTGCGGGGGATCGGCACGGAGCTGGCCGAGGAGATCGACGCCGGTCGGCCGTACTCGGACGTCGCGGACCTCGCCCACCGGGTGTCGCTCACCCGGCCGCAGCTCGAGGCGCTGGCCACGTCGGGCGCCTTCGGCTGCTTCGACGGCCCCGACGGGTCGCCCCTCGACCGCCGCCGGGCGATCTGGACGGCGGGGGCGGCGGCGGAGGTCCGGCCCGACCGGCTGCCGGGCACGGCGGTCGGCCTCGACGCCCCCCGCCTGCCGGGCATGGACGAGTGGGAGGAGTCGGTGGCCGACCTCTGGTCCACCGGCGTCTCGCCCGAGGGCCACCCCACGCGCTTCCTCCGCGAGGAGCTCGACGGCCTCGGGGTGATCCCGGCGGCGTCGCTCGTCGACGAGCAGGACGGGACGACGGTCCGCGTGGCCGGGGTGGTGACGCACCGGCAGCGGCCGGCGACGGCGTCGGGCGTCACGTTCCTCAACCTCGAGGACGAGACCGGGCTGATCAACGTGGTGTGCTCCGTCGGCTGCTGGGCGCGGTACCGCACGGTGCTGCGCTCGGTCCCGGCGCTCGTGGTGCGGGGCAAGCTCGAGCGGACGGTCGACGGGGTCGTCAACGTCGTCGCCCACCGCGTCGACCCGCTGCCCGTCGCGGCGTCCGTGCCCTCGCGCGACTTCCGCTGACGGCCGCTCCACGGGAGCCGTGCCGCCGGATGTGCCACGCTGTCGCCCATGCCGGGGGGAACGAGCGGGCGGGCGCGGCGTCGCGCAGGGTCGACGGGGGTGTGCGGTCGGGTGGCCGTGCCGGCGGCGCTGGTGGTCCTGCTCGGGCTGCTGGCCGGCGCGTGCACGACCACGACGCCGCCACCGGTGGTGGACACCGGGACGTCGACGGCGCTCCTGCCGCTGACGGCGACGCGGGGGCCCGACGCCGGCCTGTACGACTCGGCCGGGCGGCAGGTCACGCTCCGGGGCGCCAACTTCAACCAGCTCGGCGACTACTTCGTGACGGACCCCCGGCTGCCGACGGTCGCCACGCTCGACGAGGCCGACTGGGACGACGCGCAGGCCGACGGCTTCAGCGTCGTCCGGCTCGTCACCACGTGGTCGGCGTGGGAGCCGGAGCGCGGGAGCTACGACCAGGCGTACGCGGACCGGGTCCGCGCGGCGGTCGCCGATGCGAACGCCCACGGCATCTACGTGATCGTCGACCTCCACCAGGACGCGTGGTCCAAGGAGATCTTCACGCCGGTCGACCACGTCTGCCCGACCGGCTGGACCCGCGCCCGCGGCTGGGACGGCGCCCCGGCGTGGGCCACGTTCACCGACGGGGCCGAGACGTGCACCCCCGACGGCAAGCGGGAGAGCAGCCCGGCCGTGCAGCGGGCGTGGGTGAACTTCTACGCCGACCGCGACGGCATCCTCGGCGCCTACGCGGACCTCTGGCACTTCATCGCGTCGCAGTTCGCCGGGAACCCCGGCGTCGCCGGCTTCGACCTGCTCAACGAGCCCGGTGCCGGGTCGGACCTCCTGGCGGCAGCGCAGGGGCTGGCGGGGGCGTACGTGCGGGCCATCGACCGGATCCGCGCCGCCGAGCGCGAGGCCGCCCCGGGCGCCCCGACGCACCCGATCTTCTTCGAGCCCGTCTTCGGCGGGTTCCCGCTCGTGCCGTTCGACTTCAGCGCGGATCCCAACCTCGTGCTCGCGCCCCACACGTACGCGGAGTCCTTCGACGACATCGCGGGCTTCCTCGACCTCTCCCTGGACGGCGAGGCGGCCGCGGCGAGGGCGTACGGCACGCCCGTGTTCCTGGGCGAGTACGGCGCGTACCGGTCCGCGGACTTCAACACCGCCTGGACCACCCGGGTGCACCGGAAGGTGGACGCCCTCCGGTACGCGGGCGACACGTGGTGGCAGTGGGAGCAGGCGTGCGGCGACCCGCACAACACCACGTACCCGCTGACCGAGGACGAGGTCGCGCAGCGCCTGCCCGGCTGCGCCGATGCCCGCACCCAGCAGGCGTGCCCCACGCGGCCGTCGCCTCGTGCCGTCCCCGGCCGGCTCACGTCGCTGACGGCGTGGCCGTGCGGCACCGGGCCGCTCACGGTCGCGGCATCGACCGCGGCGCGCGGCACGGCGGACCTCTGGTTCCCGTCCTCGTCCGACACGCCGCCGACCGTGACCGGGACCGGCATCGGCGCGGTCGAGCAGCGTCGGGTGCCGGGCGGGTGGCGCCTGTTCGTCCAGGTCGACGGCAGCTACCGGATCTCCGTCGCCTGACCGCGCCGCGGGCGCGGAGCGGTCGCCACCCCTCGGCTCCGCCGCGTGCCGCCGGTAGCGTGGACGTCACCGTCACGACCTACCGAGGAGCACCCCCATGCCCATCCACGGATCGCTGTTCCAGGAGTACGCGGAGACGACGGGGACGGACCCGTTCACGCACCAGAACAAGAAGATGCTGAAGATCCTGATGCAGTACGGGCCGGTCAACGCCCGCACGGGGTCGATGGTCGCGTACCAGGGCGACGTCCGGTTCACGAACACCGGCTCGGGCGGCCTCAACAAGATGGTCAAGTCGAAGCTCACGGGCGAGGGCGTCGACATGATGTACTGCGAGGGCACCGGCGAGCTGTTCGTGGCCGACCAGGCTTCCGAGATCCAGATCTTCTACATCGAGAACGACATGGTCTCGGTCAACGGCGCCAACGTGCTCGCCTTCTCGGCCTCGATCGAGTGGGACATCCACCGGGTCAGCGCCGGCCGGGCCGGGATGATGGCCGGCGGCCTCTTCAACGTCAGCCTGCGCGGCACCGGCTACGTGGCCGTCACGACGAAGGGCGATCCCGTGGCCCTCGACGTGGCCGGCGCCCCCACGTACGCGGACGCCGACGCGGTCGTGCTGTGGACCTCCGGCGTGACGATGGACGTCCGGGTCGACACCGGCGGCCTCAAGTCGATGCTCCGGGGCGGCACCGGCGAGCTCGTCCAGATGGCGTTCGGCGGCCAGGGCTACGTGATGGTCCAGCCGTCGGAGAGCGTGGTGCAGGGCGGCGGTCAGGCCGCGCAGTCGACGTCGAGCGGCGGCATGCTCGGCGGGCTCCTCGGCGGCTGACCGGGTCGCCGGCACCGTCGCGACGACCGCGGAGGGCCCCGGCGCCGCCGTCCCCCCAGGACGGGTGTGGGTGGGCTGACCCGGCCCGTCGAAGCTTGATCCCCGCGGCCGACGTGCCGATGGGAGGACATGGTCCGCGTCCGCGCACGGTGCACCGTCGACAATGGACCGTCCGCCCGTCAACCGGGGAGCCGTCCCCGACGTTGGTACGGGTATGGGCGGCCGACCATGAGAGCGCTCCCGCAGCAGCCGGTCACCGCCGGCACC
>JAEVZA010000351.1 GCA_023392475.1 Actinomycetes bacterium
GGTTATGCGCGTGGCCGTCGCGATTCTCCTCGCCATTCGCCTCGTTGTGCCGTTCGTCGTAGGAGACGAGGTCGTTGAGCGTGAAGCCATCATGCGCGGTGACGAAGTTCACGCTCGCCCACGGCTTGCGCCCACGCCGATCGAACAAGTCGGCGGAGGCGGTCAGGCGCGCCGCCAGCGCGGCCGCCTGGCCTTCGTCACCTCTCCAGAAACCGCGGACCGCGTCGCGGAAACGGTCGTTCCACTCTGCCCAGCCGGGCGGGAACCCGCCCACCTGGTAGCCGCCCGGGCCGCAATCCCAGGGCTCGGCAATGAGCTTCGCGCGTGACAGCAGCGGGTCCTGGCGGCAACTGTCCAGGAAGCCGCCCCCTTCGTCGAAGCCGTAATCCTCGCGCCCAAGTATGGTCGCCAGATCGAAGCGGAAGCCATCAACCCGCATCTCGCCGGCCCAGTAGCGCAGGCTGTCGGTCACCATTTGCAGCACGCGCGGATGGGAGAGGTTCAGCGTGTTCCCGGTGCCGGTGTCATTGACGTAGTAGCGGGGATGCTCGCGCAGCAGCCGGTAATAGCTGGCGTTGTCGATGCCCTTGAACGACAGCGTCGGCCCGCGCTCGTTGCCTTCGGCCGTGTGGTTGTAGACGACGTCCAGAATGACCTCGAGCCCGGCATCATGCAGGCGGGCCACCATTTCCTTGAACTCCCGCACGGCATGGATCGGCTCGCGCGCATAGCGGCGGGCAGGGGCGAAGAACGCGATGGTGTTGTAGCCCCAGTAGTTCGTGAGATCCTTGTCCAGCAGGAACTGGTCGTTGACGAAAGTATGTACCGGCAGAAGCTCGACGGAGGTGACGCCGAGGCCCTGCAGGTACTCCACTACCTCCGGCGCGGCGAGGCCGGCATAGGTGCCACGCATCTCCTCCGGCAGCGTCGGGTGGCAGCGAGTGAACCCCTTGATGTGGGTCTCGTAGACGACGGTGCGCTCCCACCTGATTGCGGGCGCGCGTTCCCGCCCCCAGCTGAAGGCGCTGTCGATCACCCGGCATTTCGGGACCAGCGATGCACTGTCGCGCTCGTCGAAGGTGAGGTCGGCGCCGCTCTTGAGCACATAGCCGAAGACCTCGGGCCCCCAGGAAAGATCGCCGACGATCGCACGCGTGTAGGGGTCGAGAAGCAGCTTATTGGGATTGAAGCGGTGGCCGGCCTCCGGATCGTATGGACCGTGGACGCGGTAGCCGTAGACGGTGCCAGGGCGCGCGTCGGGCAGGTAGCCGTGCCACACCTCGTCGGTGAACTCCGGCAGCTCGATGCGTTCCAACTCACGCTCGCCGGTGTCGTCGAAAAGACAGAGCTCGACCTTGGTGGCATGGGCGGAAAACAGCGCGAAGTTCACGCCCAGCCCGTCCCATGTGGCGCCAAGCGGGAACGACTGCCCCTCGCGGACACGAGAGCGGGGCGTGACCGCCGGGGCGGCCGGAACCTTCGCGTCCATTGGATCTCTCCTTCGTCCCGCAGCCAGAACAGCAGATCCGGCACGGGCGTTCCCCGAGGGCGATGCGGTACTCTCTTCGCCGGGCGCGGAACGGAGCGCCCGCGCGGCAGTTTCGCCGGTCTCGGAGAACCGCCCAGCATGACCGATCCTCAGCCCTTCACTGCGGTCCAGCGCCGCGCGCACCGGATGCCCTTCGGCGCCGAGTTGCGGAAGGACGGCCAGGTGCGCTTCCGCCTGTGGGCCCCGTCACACCCGGCAATCCGGCTCGAGCTGGATGGCAGTGCCGATGCGCGCGCGATGCGCCGCTCCGCAGATGGCTGGCACGAGCTTGTAACGCCCAGGGCACGGCCGGGAACGCGCTATCGTTTCATGCTGCCGGACGGACTGTGCGTGCCGGACCCGGCCTCACGCTTCCAGCCGGAGGACGTGCATGGGCCGAGCGAGGTGGTGGATCCCAACGCCCATGCCTGGACGGATGGTGACTGGACAGGGCGGCCGTGGGAGGAAGCCGTCGTCTATGAGCTGCACATCGGCACCTTCACACCGGAAGGGACGTTCCGTGCCGCTATCGGCAAGCTGGATCATCTGGTCACCCTGGGGGTGACGGCGATCGAGATCATGCCCGTCGCGGAGTTCCCGGGGGCACGCAACTGGGGCTACGACGGCGTCCTGCCCTATGCGCCGGAGGCCGGCTACGGCCGTCCGGAGGAATTGAAGGCGCTGGTCGAGGCCGCGCATGCCCGCGGACTGATGGTTCTGCTCGACGTCGTCCATAATCATTTCGGGCCAGAGGGCAACTACCTCTGGGCGATCTCGCGCGAGGTGTTCACCGAGCGGCATCACACCCCTTGGGGCGCCGCGATCAACTTCGATGGGCCGCACAGCCGGACGGTGCGCGACTTCATGATCCACAACGCCCTCTATTGGATCGAGGAGTTCCATCTCGACGGGCTGCGCTTCGACGCCGTTCATTCCATGCTCGACGACAGCCCAAACCATCTTCTCGCCGAGATGGCGGAACGCATCCGAGCAGCAACGCCGGGCCGGCGGATCCACCTGATCCTGGAAAACGAGGAGAACCACGCCTCTCGCCTGCTGCGGGATACGGCCGGCGCCCCGCGCCATTACACGGCGCAGTGGAACGACGACCTCCACCATGTGCTGCATGTCGCTGCGAGCGGCGAGTCCGGCGGCTACTATGCCGACTACAAGGGCGACACCCGAAAGCTCGGCCGGGCGATCGCGGAAGGCTTCGCTTTCCAGGGCGAACTGATGCCCTATCGCGGGCATGCGCGCGGCGAGCCGAGCGCGGCGCTTCCGCCCACCGCTTTCGTTGCCTTCATCCAGAAC
>JAEVZA010000405.1 GCA_023392475.1 Actinomycetes bacterium
ACGCGATCGTCACGGTCGGGCCCCAGGACCAGCGCAGCGAGCTCGAGCGCATCCAGGATCGCGTGGTGAGCTCGTTCGCGGTCCCCGCCGCCGGCTGACGCCGGCGCCCCCGGGGCGCCGACCTGCCGTCACCCCGGCCCGGCGAGCGTGAACACCTCGACGAGCCCCACGCCCTTCAGCTCCCGGTCACCCACGCCGGTCCACGCCGCGGACGGCGCCGCGTCCCGGCAGGGTCGCGACGCCGCCAGCCCGCCGACCGGGGCCTCGGGCACGAGGCGGGCGGCCCGGTTCACGGTCGGGCCGAAGAGGTCGCCCTCGAACCACACCACCGGCCCGTGGTCCATGCCGACCCGCAGCGGCGGCAGGCCCTGCTCCCCGGAGCGGGCGAGCAGGTGCAGGGCGGTGTCGACGGCCCGCTCGGGCTCGTCGGAGGTGAACAGCACCTCGTCGCCGATCGTCTTGACCACGCGTCCGCCGTGGGTCGCCACCGTGTCGTACGCGATCGCCTCGAAGCTGCCGATCAGCTCGGACAGCTCCAGCGCATCGAGCCGCTCGGTGAGCGTCGTGTAGCCGACCAGGTCGGCGAAGCAGGCCGTCCGGGCCGTGCCACCGCCCGCGCTCCGGTTGGCGAGCTCGCGCCGCAGCGCCGACGCGAACAGCCGGCGGTGGAGGTAGTCGAGGAGCCCGCCGATGCGCTCCTGGTCGAGCTCGATCGAGATCGCGTCCTTCACGAGCGTCGGGTCGCCGCTGTCGAGCGCGAGCCGGATCTGGTCGACCCAGAGCTCGGCGATGCGGGCGATCGAGGCCGCGATGATGCGCGTCTGGCGCACCAGGGTCTCCGCCGTGCGGTCGGGCTCGGCGGACGTGCTCACCGGTTCGGCGGCCACGGCCAGCACCGCCACCTCGCGGTCGCCGCCGACGCGGTCGCCGGGTGCCGGGTCGGGGAAGCCGAGCGCCCGCCAGATGCGGCGCGTCAGGTCGGGGTCGACGCCGGCCCGCGCCGCGACCTCCTCGAGCGTGTAGCGGTCGGAGCCGGGCAGGACGTGGGTGTCGATGGCCAGGCGGAGGCGTTCGAGCGCCTCCTCGTCGTCCATCCTCCGCTCGGGGCCCGGTGCGCCCGGCCGTGCCTCAGCGGCGCTCGATCGGTGTGTAGTCCCGGACCGGGTGCCCCACGTACAGCTGGCGGGGGCGGTAGATGCGGCTGTCCTGGTCGAGCAGCTCCATGTAGTGCGCGAGCCAGCCGGCGGTGCGGGGGATGGCGAACAGCACCGTGAACATGTCCATCGGGAAGCCCATCGCCTGGTAGATGAGGCCCGAGTAGAAGTCGACGTTCGGGTACAGCTTCCGGTCCGTGAAGTAGGAGTCGCTGAGCGCGACCTCCTCCAACGTGAGCGCGATGTCGAGCAGCGGGTTCTTGCCGGTGACCTCGAAGACCTGGTCCGCGGTCTGCTTGATGATGCGGGCCCGGGGGTCGTAGTTCTTGTAGACCCGGTGGCCGAAGCCCTGCAGCCGCACCTCGCCCTGCTTGACCCGCTCGACGTACGCCGGCACGGCCTGGGGCGAGCCGATCTGCGTGAGCATCCGGATCACGGCCTCGTTGGCGCCGCCGTGCCGGGGTCCGTACAGGGCGGCGGCGGCCGCCGCGGTCGAGATGTACGGGTCCGAGTGCGACGACCCGACGGTGCGCATGGCCGTGGCCGAGCAGTTCTGCTCGTGGTCGGCGTGGAGGATGAACAGCACGTCCAGGGCACGGGCGAGGATCGGGTTGGCATCGTAGCGGGGCTCCGCGGTCTTCCACATCATCGAGAGGAAGTTGGCCGCGAAGTCGAGGCTGTTGTCCGGGTAGACGAACGGCATGCCGACGCTGTGGCGGTAGGCGCCGGCGGCGAGCGTGGGCATCTTGGCGATCAGGCGGACGACCTGCTTCATGACGACGTCGGGCGTCAGCTCCCGGGCCTCGGGATAGAACGTCGAGAGCGCCGCGATGGTGGAGACGAGCATGCCCATCGGGTGGGCGTCGTGGTGGAAGCCCTCCATGAACCGCTTGCGCACGTTCTCGTGGATGAACGTGTGGTGCGTGATCTCGTAGCGCCAGGCCTCGAACTGCTCGGGCGTGGGCAGCTCGCCGTGGATCAGCAGGTAGGCGACCTCGAGGTAGCTGGACGACTCGGCGAGCTGCTCGATCGGATAGCCGCGGTAGCGGAGGAAGCCGGCCTCGCCGTCGAGCTCCGTGATGGAGGAGGCGGCGCCGGACGTGGCCCCGAAGGACGGGTCGTGGAACCAGATGCCGGGCAGCAGCTTGCTCCACGCCTTGGCGTCGATCCCCCCGTCCAGGATGGGGACCTCGAGCGATTCCCCCGTCCGGTTGTCGGTGATGGTGATGCTGTCGGCCACGTGCGTCTCCTGGGGAGGGATCGTCCGTGGCCCATGTTACGGCGCGGTGGCGGGACCGCTCGCCGCTGCACCCGGTTTTCACCCCGGGTTCACACGCCGCCGGGCCCGGGTCGGCGGCACGGTCCCGGCCACCGGGACGTCGGTCGTCCATCCCGCCGGAACACCGTCCGGCGGCGGCGCCCATCGCCGTTCAGGCCGTCAGGCGGACCGTCGGGTAGACGCCGGGCACGTCGTCGGCGCCCTCGGCGATCGTCTGGCGGATCTGGTCGGCCACGACGCGCTGCGCGGCGGTCAGGAG
>JAEVZA010000426.1 GCA_023392475.1 Actinomycetes bacterium
CGCCCGAGCCGCCCGTGCGGACCTCGCCGCTGGCCGGGCCGTCGCCCGAGGACCTCCGACCGGGCTCGCACCGGCCACGGCGCGTGCTGGTGACCGGTCTCGGCACGTTCTGGGGCGGCCGGGTGGCGCAGGCCCTCGAGTCGGACCCGGGCGTCGAGGTGATCGTCGGGCTCGACACCACCGAGCCGACGGTGGAGCTCGAGCGCACGGAGTACGTGCGCGTCGACGCGAACTACTCGATCCTCGCCCGCATCGTGCGGGCCGCCCAGGTCGACACGATCGTCCACACGTTCCTCGTGGTGGACCCGACGCAGATGTCGACGCGGGCCATGCACGAGACCAACGTCATCGGCACGATGAACCTGTTCGCGGCCGCGTCGGCGCCGGCGTCCACGGTCCGCAACGTCATCGTGAAGTCCTCGACCATGGTCTACGGCTGCGCGCCGGAGGACCCGGTGTGGTTCACCGAGGAGACGCCGCGGTCGCGGACGGCCCGCAGCCCCGTCGAGCGCAGCCTCGAGGCGGTGGAGGGCTACGTCCGGGACTTCGCCGAGGACAACCCGCACGTGAACGTGGCGCTGCTGCGCTTCTCCAACGTGATCGGGACGGACATCGAGACGCCGCTCACGCGTGCCCTCGACCTGCCGGTCGTCCCCTCGATCGCCGGCTTCGACCCCCGGTTCCAGTTCGTCCACGAGGACGACGTGATCCGGTCGATCCTGTTCGCCCTCGCGCACAACCTGCCCGGCGTCTACAACGTCGCCGGCGACGGGCTGCTGCCGTGGAGCGAGGTGGCGCACATCTGCGGCAAGCGCACGATCGCCCTGCCCCCGGTCGGCACGTCGCTCATCACGCGGCCGCTCGCCCGGCTCGGGCTCGTCGACCTCCCCGACGAGTACCAGCAGCTGCTCCGCTTCGGCCGGGGGGCGGACAACCGCCGGCTCAAGGAGCTCGGCTTCCGGTACGAGTTCACGTCCGCGCAGGCGGTGCAGGCGTTCATCGAGACGGTGCGCCTGCGTCGCACCGTCGGCGCCGACGCACCGACGTACCGCTACGAGCGAGACGTCGAGCAGTTCTTCCGGCACTCCCCCGCCGTCGTCCGCGACTGAACCGGCCGCCCGGCGCTCGTCACCCCGTCGTTCTGTGATGTGGAACGGGGGTCATGGCCCCCGTTCCACATCACAGAACGGACAGTGGGCACCGACGGACAGGGGGCCGGTGGTCAGGCGGTGCCGGCGGTGGCCCGGGCGAGGTCGGCGACGCGGTGGCGGATGCCCTCCCACGTGTACGACGCCTCGAACAGGTCGGCGCCGGCGTCGGCCAACCGCTGGCGCAGGTCGCCGTCGGCCACGAGCCGCAGCACGGCGCCGGCGAACGTGGCCGCGTCGTCGGCGATCAGCGCCGTCTCGCCATCGCGCACCTCGATGCCCTCGCAGCCCACGGTCGTGGTCACGAGCGGCAGGCGGTTGGCCAGTGCCTCGACGACCTTGAGCCGCGTCCCGGCGCCGACCCGGATGGGCACGATCGACACGTCGGCGCTCGCCAGCTCCGCCGGGAGGTCGGGCACCTGACCGAGCACCTCCACGCCGGGGGCGTCGACGAGGCTGCCGAGCGCCTCCCCGCCGCGGCCCACGATGCGGACGACGGCGTCGGGCCGGCCGGCTCGGACGAGCGGCCACACGTCGCGCAGGAACCACTCGACGGCCTCGGTGTTCGGCTCGTAGTCGATCGCGCCGACGAAGAGCAGCGCCGGGGCCGGCCCGACGAGCCGCACCCGGTCGAGGCGCGCGTGCTCGGGCCGAACGCCCCCGTTCGGCACCACGACCGCGTTCGCGCAGCCCGAGCGCTCGGCGTCGAGCCGGCTGCAGACCACCACGTGGTCGACCTGCTCGCTGCACGCGCGCTGCAGCCGGTCCCACCGGCCCTCGTCGACGAGGTCGAACCCGCGTGAGGTCACCCACCGGGCGACGACCTCCGCGTGGTCCCGCGCGCCGGACCCCGCGTCGAACCGCGGCGGGACCGTGCGGCGCAACCGCATCGCGAGGTTCTCGAGGTTGTCGAAGTCGACGATCGACGGCACGCCCGGGAACAGCGGGTGGATCGGCCACCACGTGTGGACGTGCGAGTACCAGACGAGGTCGTACTGCTCGTCCCGCCATGCGGCGAGCTCGTCCGCGAGGTCGCCCCAGTCCACCGACAGCACGCGCCGCGGCACGCGGCCGTGGACCCACTCGGCGCCCCACTCGCGGGCGCCGTGCGGCGATCCCACCGGCACGGTCAGCGTGCGGGCCACGCCCTCCCACGGCGGCGCCTCGGGCGCGTCCTGACCGGGCCGGAGCGGCGCGGCCACGTCGACGTCGCCGGCCTCCGCCAGCCCGCCGACGAGGTGGTGGAGGCGCTGCCGGTAACCGTCCACGGGGGGCCATGGGTACAGTTCGGCCACAACCAGCGTCCTCATGTCGGAGTCCTCACGGTCGGGGCCACGACGGCGCACGGTACCGGAGGCACCCCACATGGCACAGGTCCACGTCGAGCGGCGCGACCGGGTGGCGGTGCTCACCCTGGACGACGCCCGGCGGCGCAACGCGCTGACGCTCGAGCTGTGCGACGCGGTGGCCACGGCAATGGACGAGCTGGAGTCCGACGACGGCGTCGGCGCGGTCGTCGTCACCGGCGCGGCACCCGCGTTCTGCGCCGGCGCCGACCTGTCGCACCTCGGCGAGTCGCGCCGCGAGGGCCTGCTCGCGATCTACGAGGGCTTCCTCCGCATCGCCCGCTCCCCGCTACCGACCGTCGCCGCCGTCAACGGCGCGGCGGTGGGCGCCGGCATGAACCTCGCGCTGGCCTGCGACGTCCGACTCGCCGCCCGGTCGGCCCGATTCGACACGCGGTTCCTGGACCTCGGCATCCACCCCGGGGGCGGCCACACCTGGATGTTCCAGCGCATCGCCGGGCGGCAGGCGACGATGGCCGCCGTGCTGTTCGGCCAGGTCCTCGACGGCCCGGCGGCCGAGCGGGTCGGGCTGGTCTGGCGGTGCACGCAGGACGACCGGCTGCTCGACGAGTCGGTCGAGCTCGCGGCGCGGGCCGCGTCGATGCCACCGGAGCTGTCGCGCCGGGTCAAGCGCACGATCGACGAGGTCGCCGCACTCGACGACCACGACGACGCGGTCGAGCGCGAGCTCGTCGACCAGGTGTGGTCGATGGACCAGCCGGCGTTCGCCGAGCGGCTCGCCGAACTGCAGGGTCGCATCCGCTCCGACCGAACCTGACGTTCTGTTGCGCACCTGGAGCGCTCAGCGCTCCGTGCGCTCAACAAAACCCTGTGGGGGCGTGTCAGTAGAGCCAGTTCGTGAGGAGCCCGTCGCGGCGGAGGTCCCACTCCTCGGCGGTGATCGCGAACCGGATGTGGTCCTCCCACTCCCCGTTGATCTCGAGGTAGCGGACGGCGATCCCCTCGTCCCGGATCCCGAGCTTCTCGACGACGCGCCGGCTCGACGTGTTGCGGGGGATGATCGAGATCTGCACGCGGTGCAGGAGCAGCTGCTCGAACGAGAACTGCAGGACGGCGACGACGGCCTCGGGCATGTAGCCCTGTCCGGCGAGCGCCTCGTCGATCCAGTAGCCGACGTACGCGCTCTGGTGGGCGCCGCGGTGGATCGAGTTCACGTTGATCTCGCCGGCGAACGCGCCGTCGACGAAGATCCCGAACCCGTACCCGGTGCCGAGCTGGATCTCCCGCATGCGCACCGAGCACCGGGCGGCGAAGGCCTGGCGGTCCTCGACCGTGTCGGGCTGGCCGGGGATGCGGCGCGGCTCCCACCGGGTGAGCCAGTCGTTGCACCGGCGCCGGACCTCGCGCCACTGCTCGAAGTCGTGCACCGTCAGGGGCCGCAGCAGGACGCGACGGCCGGTGAGCGTCACCGGCGTGGTCGTCGGGTCGGGCAGGGGCTTGCGGCGCAACACCGGCGGGAGCCTACCCAGCGCCGTTCGACGGACCGAGCTGGCTCATCACGAGCCCGTCGAGGATGTCGGCCTCCGACACGAGGCACGTCTCGTAGCCGAGCACCCGGAACACCGACACGAGCACGCAGCAGCCGCCGACGATCACGTCCGCCCTCGCCGCCTCGAGGCCGGGGTTGTGCACCCGGTCCGCGAGGGGCTCGGTGGCGAGCGTCCGGAACACGTCCTCCGCGGCCTCGTGGGTCAGCTCGAAGTGGTGGATCCGCTCCGGGTCGTACTCGGGCAGGCCGAGCTCGACCGCGGCGACGTTCGTGATCGTGCCGGCGAGTCCGATGAACCGGGTCGCCGAGCCCACCTGCGGCAGCTCGCGCAGGACGTCTTGGAGGTGCTGCTCCACCTCGCCGAGGCAGTTCGACAGCTCCTCGGGCAGCGGCGGGTCGTGCTCGAGGTGCTTCTCCGTCATGCGGACGCAGCCCATGTCGACGGACACCGAGCCCTCGAGGCGCGTGCCGCCGACCGCGAACTCCGTGGAGCCGCCGCCGATGTCGACGACGACGAACGGACCGTCGGTCGGATCGAGGTCGGCGGTCGCACCCCGGTAGGACAGCTCCGCCTCCTCCTCGCCCGACAGCAGCTCCGGTCGGACGCCCAGGACCTCGGTCGCCGCGTCGAAGAACTCGTCGCGGTTGGACGCGTCCCGCGAGGCCGAGGTGGCGGCCATCCGGGTGCGGGCCACGCCGTGGCGGTCCATCTCGGCCCGGTACTCCCGGAGGACGTCGAGCGTGCGCTCGATCGCCTCGGGATCGAGCCGGCCGGTGCGGTCCACGCCCTTGCCCAGCCGGGTGATGCGCATGAGGCGCACGACCGGCGTCGTGCCGTCGGAGATCAGGAGCCGGACGGAGTTGGTGCCGCAGTCGATCGCCGCGACGAGCTCGCTCACGTGCCGTCCTCCCGCAACCGCTCGGCGATCCACTCCCCGACCGGGTCCTCGCCGCCGGCGAGCAGGTAGGCGTAGTGCGCGTGGAGGCACTTCACGCCGGTGCGCGTCCCGCCGACGCCCCCGCTCGGCCGAGGACCCTCGTGGCCCACCGGGAGATCGGCGTCGCGCTCGGCCGCGTAGCGCCGGTGGGCGGCGGCGAGCGCGTCGTCGTCGACCTCGGCCTCGGCCCGGTCGACGCCGCCGGCGGCCTCGAGCCGCCCGATCCGGCGGTTGAGGTCGGGATCGACCAGCCAGTACCGCGTCGGCATCGGCCGGCCGTCGTCGAGCAGCGGCGCGTTGCGGATCACGACCGGGGCACCCCGGTCGTTCCGGACGACCACGAGGAAGGCGCCCTGCGGTGCACGCCCGAGGAGCGCGGCGACGGCCTCCCGGTCGTCCACGGCCGTCGGCGCGGTCGTCACCGACGGCGCCGTCGGCGCAGCACCACCACGACGAGGGCGATGACCGCGAGGCCGCCGAGCACCGGCAGCAGGCGGCGGATGCCGGGGGTGCCGGCGTCGTCGAGCAGGTCGATCGGCTCCGGGTCGGGCAGCTCGACGGACGGTGCGGCGGGCGGGGTGCTCGGCTCCATGGCAGGAAGCTACCGCCGGGCGCGGGGCTCAGCCGAGCCGGAGCTCCGCGCGGTGCACGCCGGCGATGATGCCCGACGGCGTGCGCTCGACGGCGCCGGTGACCTCGATCCCGGCGAAGCGGTCGGCCAGCGCCTCCAGCACGACCCGCCCCTCGAGCCGCGCCAGCGCGGCGCCGACGCACACGTGGGGCCCGAACCCGAAGGCGAGGTGGTGGTTCGGGCGGCGGCCGACGTCGAGCACCTCGGCGGTGTCACCGAACTCGGCCTCGTCCCGGTTCGCCGACGCGTAGACGAGGAGGACCGGGTCGCCCTCGTGGACGCGCTCGCCGGCGAGGTCGGTGTCCGCCGTCGCCGTGCGCATGAAGGCCACGACGGGGGTGGTCCAGCGGAGGAGCTCCTCGACGGCGGTCGGGATCAGCGCCGGGTCCTCGCGGAGGCGGGTCCACTGCTCGGGCGACTCGGCGAGGGCCACCAGGCCCCCGGAGATGAGGTTGCGGGTCGTCTCGTTGCCTGCGATCAGCAGCTGGTTGACGATCATGAAGATCTCGTCGTCCGTGAGCGGGCGGCCGTCGATGTCGGCGGCGACGAGGTCGGCGACGTAGTCCTCGCCGGTCACGCGGTGGCGCTCCTCGATGTGGGCCCGCAGCACCGACTCCGACTCGGCCATCAGCTCGGCGCGCCGCTCGTCGGACATCGGGGCGGCGCCGGGGATCGCCGCGTCGGACCACTCGAGGAAGGTCGTCCACTCGTCCTCGGGCAGCCCGAGCAGCGAGCAGATCATCATCAGCGGCAGCGGCGCCGCGAGGTGGTGGACGACGTCGATGGTCTCGCCCTCGGGGAGCGCGCCGACGAGGCGGTCCACGCGCTCCCGCACCGACACCTCCAGCGCCTTGATCCGAGACGGCCGGAAGCCGATCGCGACGGCTCGGCGGTAGCCGGTGTGCTCCGGCGGGTCGGTGTGCATCATCGTGGGCGGCGACGGGTACTCCACGCCGATCTCGAAGCTCATGATCCCCTTGGCCGAGCAGAACCGCTCGGGATCACGGGAGACCGCGAGCACCTCGGCGTACCGGCTGGCGATCCACACGCCGGGGTCCTCGTGCCACACCAACGGCGCCTCGGACCGCAGGCGGGCGTAGTGCGGGAACGGGTCCCCCGCGTAGAACTGGTCGTCGAAGAGGGGGCCGGTCAGCTCGGGATCCGTCGGCCGTCCCACCGCGTCCGCGGTCCGGGTCTGCATGTCCGCGCACCCTACCGGGCCCGGCCCGGGGCCGTTCCGTGACCCCTCGCCCGGCGGGCGGTCGGCGGTACCGTCGCGTCCATGGACCTGGGCATCAGCGGGAAGCGGGCGGCCGTGGCCGCCGGGTCGGCCGGCCTCGGGCTCGGGACGGCGCGGGCGCTGGC
>JAEVZA010000105.1 GCA_023392475.1 Actinomycetes bacterium
CCCGGCGTGAGCGCCGCCGCCTGCGCACGCAGGCCGAGCGGCTGCGCGACCACGCCGAGCTGCTCCGGGGCCGGGCGGACGACGCGGCGGCCCGCGCCACCGTCCTCGCCGAGGAGGCCGACCGGGCCGAGGCCGAGGCGGACGACGCGGACCGTGCGCTCGAGCGCCACGACGCCGAGCACGGCGGCGGCTGAGGCTCAGGACCAGGGCGTCTCCGGACGGGGCCGCGTCACGCCGCCCACCGTGACGTCGACGCGCTCGTCCCAGAACGCGACGCGACCGCGGATGCGGCCGACCTCGGGCGCGGGGTCCTCGTAGCACCACGCGATGTCGTCGAGGACACGGTCCGGCAGCGCCGCTGACCGGTAGGTGGCCCGGCCCTTGTACGCGCACCACGTGATCGTGGTGCTCGGCAGGAGCGGCACGACGACGTCTTCCACCGGCACGTAGGTGCGCACCGGCACCGACGTCTCGTACAGGAGGAGCGCGTCGTCGGTGACGGCGACCAGGTCGCCGTCGTGCTCGATGCGCACGGGCCGGGACGCGGCCGTGACGTCGATCCGGTGGAACGGGTCGCGGGGGTGGGCGTGCACGCGGTCGCCGTCCGCCCACCACTCGTCGGGTCCGTCGAACTCCACGACGACGTACCCGGCGAGGTCGGTGTCGTCCGGCCGGAACCCGGCGACCACGGCGTCCTCCCCCTCGGCGATCCGGAGCTCGACCTGCTCCCCCGCCGTCGTGTGGACGCCGAACGGGATCCGGGGATCGAGGAACCGCGGGAGGTCCGCAGGGAGCTGGCTGCCCGAGGCCCCGATGGGGACGACGGGGACCAGCACGTCCTCGAGCGGCACCGCGTACGTGGCGACGAGGCGCTGCGGCTCCCACACGAGCCGGCCGCGGTCGGTGTCGAGCAGCGGCGTGCCCGCGAGCGACGCGCGCAGCCGCTGCCCGAGCGGCTCGAACCGCAGCTCCCCGAGGCTCCGCCCCAACCACTCACGCATGCACACGGCCACGGTCGACCTCCGACGGTCTCGACGGCTCGTCCGAACGTACCGCCGGCGAGCGAGCCCCGACCGGCCGGGACGGGGTGACCGACCCCGCGTCGAGCCGACGCCCCGTGCGGGCGGACGGACGCCCTCGGTGGGGATTTTCGCTCCCACGGGTTCTCAGAACGGGAGGTGGCGGGAAGGAAGACGGCATGATCGTGCCTCTCGCCATCGCTGCGTGGTTGGTCCTGGGTCTCGCGGTTGCCCTGGTCGTCGGTGCCGGCGTGCACGCGCCCGACCCGGCGCGACCACGGCGGCGGTACGTCCCGACCGGCGCCTCGGCCCGGCGCGGCGCGACGAGGACGGGCGGTGCGGCCCGGAGCACCGAGCGGGTGCTGTACATCGTCGAGCGTGGCCACCGCCAGGGCCGGCCCCGACGGCTCGCGCGCCTCGGCGACGGCGCCCGCTGACGGTCGGTCAGGGCGGCGCGATCGCGCCGCTCACCGGTCCATGATGGGTCGGTGACCGAACCCTCCGACACGATCGAGCTCGCGGGGCTGACCAAGTCCTTCGGCCCGGTCCAGGCCGTCCGCGGCGTCGACCTCACGATCCCCCGAGGGCAGACGCTCGCCCTCCTCGGGCCGAACGGCGCCGGCAAGTCCACCACCCTCGACATGGTCCTCGGGCTGCTCCGGCCGGACGACGGGACGGTGTCCGTCTTCGGGCGGCCGCCCGGCCGTGCGGTCGCCGAGGGGGCGATCGGCGGGATGCTGCAGGTCGGCTCGCTCATCCGGGACCTGTCCGTCCGGGAGCTGGTGACGCTCGTGGCGTCGCTGTACCCGGACCCCCTGCCCGTCGAGGAGGCCCTCGGCCTCGCCGGGGTCGTCGACGTCGCCGACCGCCGCACCAACAAGCTGTCCGGCGGCCAGGCGCAGCGGGCGCGCTTCGCCGTGTCGATCGTGTCGAACCCCGAGCTGCTGGTGCTGGACGAGCCCACCGTCGCGATGGACGTGGAGTCCCGGCACGAGTTCTGGGTGGCGATGCGGAACTTCGCGGCGCGCGGGACGACCGTCGTGTTCGCGACCCACTACCTCGAGGAGGCCGACGCGTCCGCCGACCGCGTCGTGCTCATGGCCGGCGGCCGTGTCGTGGCCGACGGGTCGTCGACCGAGATCAAGGCCCGGGTGGGCATCCGCTCGATCCGCGCCGTGCTCCCCGGCGTCCCGGTCGAGCAGCTGTCGGCCCTGCCGGCCGTGGCCACCGCCGACCGCAAGGGGGACGCGGTGACCCTCACCAGCACCGACTCGGACACGGCGCTGCGCGCGTTCCTGCGGTCGTTCCCCGAGGCCCGGGACATCGAGGTCACGGGCGCCGGGCTGGAGGAGGCGTTCCTCGAGCTGACCGCCCCCGGCGAGCAGGAGGTGGCCTCGTGACCGCCACGCTCTACACCCGCTACGAGGTCGCGAGGACGTTCCGGAACTACCGGTTCCTGATCTTCTCCGTGGTGTTCCCGGTCGTCCTGTACCTGCTGATCGCGGGACCGAACAAGGACGTCAAGATCCAGCACCTGCCGTTCACGCTCTACCTGATGACCGGCATGGTGGCGTGGGGCACGATGGCCGCGGTGCTCGCCAGCGGCGTCCGCATCGCGGACGACCGAGCGCTCGGCTGGGGCCGCCAGCTGCGGATCACCCCGCTGTCGACGAGGACCTACATCGGCACGAAGGTGCTGTCGGGCTACGTCATGGCCTTCGTCAGCATCGCCGTGCTGTACAGCGTCGGCACCCTGCTCGGCGTGCGGCTGTCGGCCGGCGAGTGGCTCACGATGACCGGCCTGATCCTCGTGGGCCTGATCCCGTTCGCGGCGATGGGCCTCGTCCTGGGCCACCTCATCAGCGTCGACTCGATGGGGCCGGCGCTCGGCGGCATCACGTCGCTGTTCGCGGTGCTCGGCGGCAGCTGGGGACCGATCGCGACGAGCGGTGCCCTGCGTGACCTCGTCGAGCTGCTGCCCAGCTACTGGCTCGTGCAGGCGGGCAAGGTCGGGCTCGGCGAGCGCGCGTGGCCGCTGAAGGCGTGGATCGTGATCGCGGTGTGGACCGTCGTCATGGCCCGGCTCGCCATCTGGGCCTACCGGCGCGACACGGGCCGCACCTGACGCCGCCGCCGAGCACCTGCTCGGCGTTATGTGTAGGCGCACCGGGGCCGGGGGCCCCGTGGGCGG
>JAEVZA010000122.1 GCA_023392475.1 Actinomycetes bacterium
GACCACCGCCGTCACGCCCTCACCGCGTGGCTCCACTTCTACAATCACCGCCGCCCACACAGCGCCCTCGGCCACAAGACCCCAGCCAGCCTCATCACTGACTAACGCTCCTGGGATCTACAGCTAGCCGTCGGCCGCTACTCGGCGGCCTGCGGCTCGGCCGCCGCCCAACCGCCGGCGATCGGGTCCTCGCCCGCCATGTCGAGCGCGGCGAGCCACGAGAACACCATCGCCGAGCCGATGGGGCCGCCCGCTCCCGGGTACACGCGCCCCGTGCAGGGCGCCATCGTGTTGCCGGACGCGTACAGCCCACCGATCACGGTGCCGTCGGCCCGGAGCACGCGGGCGTGGTCGTCGGTGCGGACGCCACCCTTGGTGCCGAGGTCCGTCACGACCACGCGCACCGCGTACCACGGCGGCGCGTCGAGCACGCCGAGGCACTTGTTGGGCCCGTCGGTGTGCGGCTCCACGACGTTCGCGATGACCCGGTCCCACGGCGATTCCCCGCGGTGGAAGCGCTCGTCCACACCGGAGCGGGCGAACCCGTTGTACTCCTCGACGGTGCGGACGAGCGCGTCCGCGGGCACCCCGATGAGGTCTGCGAGCTCCTCCGGCGTGTCGGCCCGGACGAGGGCGCCGGCCTCGAGCCACCGGTCGACGTCGAACCAGTCGGGCACCTGCGGATCCACGGGCAGCATGTCGAAGCCGTGGCGGTCCACCTGGCGCTGGTCGAAGACCCAGTGCGCGGGGATGTGGTCCACGCCGGTCGAGTTGTGGAGCCGCATCAATTCGTGCCCGGCCCGGTCGTACGGCAGGCGCTCGTTCATGAAGCGCTCCCCCGCCGCGTTCACCCAGATCCCGCCCCACACCATCGTGTAGAAGACCGGCCCCCCGACCGGCGTCTCCAGTCCCGGCGCGAACCACGCCTCGTCGAGCAGCGCGGTGTCGGCGCCGACGGCCACCGCGGCCTCGAGCGCGTCTCCCGTGTTCTCGGGGCAGCCCATCGTCCACTCGTCGGTCAGCGGCGGCTGATGCTCCCGGCGCATCTCGGCGTTCCGCTCGAACCCGCCCGCCGCGAGCAGCACGCCGCGCTCGGCGAGGTAGCGCACGGGCTCGCCGTCGCGCACCGCGTCGACGCCCACGACGCGATCGCCCTCGACGACCAGCGACGCGAGGGCCGTGCCGGTGTGCACCTCGGCGTTCCCGGTCGACATGAGCGCGAGCAGGGACCGGGCCGTGAGGGCCTGGCCGCCCACCATGCGCTCGGTCGGCTCGGTGCCCCACCGCTCGGTCCACAGCGGGCGGCGCACCAGGGGTTCGAGCTCGCCGAGCTCGGCCCGGTCGACGTCGCGCGGGAAGATCGTGCGTCCCCGCTTGAGGAAGCCGGGTCGGCCCTCGAAGTAGTCGGGGATGCCCCGCCAGGTGAACTCGCCGAACGCCGGGTCCCGCTCCAGCTCCTCGATCATCGGCGGCCCCGCGAGGAGGAACGCCTCGCGGAGCTCCACCGGCGCGTCGTCGCCGACGATGGCGTCCAGGTACGGGCGGGCGGCCGCCGGCGAGTCCTCGATGCCGGCCCGCAGGATCGCCGGGTTGCCGGGCAGCCAGATGCCGGCCCCCGAGTACGACGTGGTGCCGCCGACGTGCTCGGCCTTCTCGATCACGATCGTGCGGAGGCCACGGCTCGCGGCCGCGAAGGCACCGATCAGCCCGCCGCCCGAGCCGACGACCAGGACGTCGCAGCGCTCCTCCGCCACCCGCTCGGCCGTCACGTCCGGGCCCGCCCGGCCCGCGCCGGGACCCACGCCTCGTCCGGGTACCAGCACGTCGCCACGCCCTCCGCCGGCTGGGGCAGGGAAGCGAGCAGCGTGGCGCCCCCGAGCCCGGCGACGAGCGCGTGCGGCGTGTCCTCGTCGATCACGCAGAAGCGCCCCGTGCCGACCTCGGCGGACGCCACCGCGCCGTCCTCGTCCTCGTGCTCCACCGTGACGGCACCCCCGAACACGAGCAGCAGCAACGACCGGTCGTGGCGGTGGCGGGGCACGCGGGCGCCCGGCGCGAGGCGGACGCCGGTCATGCCGAACGTGGGATCGATCCGGGTGGCTCGGCGGACCGCCCCGTCGAACGTGGCCGCCACGTCGACCGGCGCCTCGGCGAGCGTGCCGCCCTCGCTCCAGGTCGCGCCGTCCCGCTGCGCGTCGAGGACGAACGGCTCCCACCCGTCGTCCGCGAGCAGGTCGAGGAACTCGATCGGCACGACCGGCATGCTGCCGACGGCGCGGCCGGGTGTCGAGCGCACGTCCTGATGGGCGGGATGCAGCCGCGGGCGCCGCCGGGCGTTCGGGCAGGATGGAGGTGATGGGTGTCGTCGTCGCCGACCTCCTGGACGGGCAGGACTGGGTCCCGCTCGCGCTGGACCAGCAGGGCAACCCGACCTACTTCTGGTTCGACGGTCGACCGCTGTCCGAGGCGCCGGTCGACTTCGCCGCCACCTTCGACGGCGCGATGTGGATGTGCGCGAAGCCGATCCGGATCCGGCGGTTCAACCGCAACCCGCTGCGCGTGCGGCCGGGCTTCGTGGTCCCGCGCCACCACCACAGCCTCGACGAGATGGTGATCGTCCTCGAGGGCGAGTACTCGATCTCGCACGGCGACGAGGACCCGCAGACGGTGCGCATCGGCCCCGGCGAGTACTTCCTGAGCCGGGCGGGCACGCCGTACACGATGACCGCGGGGTCGGAGGGCGTCACGTACATCGAGACGTGGCCCGCGCCGCTCCCCCAGCTCCTCACCTACTGGTACGACGAGGGCTGGGTCCACCGGGACGTGTGACCACGCCGGTCCCGGCCTCACGGCCGCGGGTCACCCGGGGCCCGCGACGTCGTGAACCGCCACGGCACCCCGAGCGCGGTGGCCGGGTCGACCACGACGTCGGCGTCGGAGCGGGCCCTGATGCCGACGCCGACCGAGCGCAGGTGGCGCTCCGCGCGGTCCAGGTCGAGCACCTGCCACGCGAGGGCGTGGTAGGTGTCGTCCGGCGACCGAGCCGCGTCGGCGGCCGCCTCGGTGCCGTCGTCGGGCGTCGCGCACTGCAGCACGGCGTCGCCCAGGTGCACCCACGTGGCCGTCGCCCCGAGCACCTCGTCGCGACCCTCGTCCACGACCGTGCCGCCGAGCACGTCGACCAGCAGGCGCAACGCGCGGTCGGGCCGGCGCGTGAGCACCGTGTGGTGCGCGCAGCGGACGATCCCCAACGGGTCGTCGTCGCTCGGCGCGGGCAGCTCCCAGCCGGGGTCCAACCGCGGGTCGAGCGGGAACGGGAACCGCGGCACCAGCTCGTAGCGCAGCCCCGCGTCGCCGGGCACGGTGAAGCACAGCGGCATCGGCGAGCCCGCGGCGGTCGGCGGCTCGTCGCCCGTGGCCGTGCGGTCCAGCTGGTCGACCACGGTGAACCCGTGCTCCCGCAGCGACCGGTACGTCGAGCCGATGTCCTCCACGTACCAGCCGAGCCCCTCGAGGTGGGGCTCGGTGACGTCGGGGTAGCGCTGCACGCCGTCGACCACGTACCGGCGCGGGTCGATGGAGTCGAACAGCACGTCCGCGACCACCGTGAACGTGGAGTGGTCGGGCACGGTCCCGGGAGCGGGCGGGGTGCCGTCGGGCCGCGGCCGGGCGAGCGCCGCGAGCGGCGTGCTCGGGCGACCGAACACCCGGGAGAAGAACTCCTCGGCGGCACCGAGGTCGGGGACGCGGTGGCTCGGGTGGTAGAGCAGCACCGGCGGGTGGTCGCTCAGGTCGACTCCCGGAGCTCGCGCTTGAGGACCTTGCCCGACGGGTTCCGCGGCAGCTCGTCGAGGAAGGTGACGTCGGCCGGCACCTTGAAGCGCGCCAGCTGCCCGCGGCAGTGCGCCACGAGCTCGTCGGCGCTCGGGGTCGCACCGGGGCGCGGCACGACGAACGCCACGGGCACCTCGCCCCACCGCTCGTGCGGGCGGCCGACGACGGCGACCTCGAGGACGTCGGGGTGCTCGTCGAGGACGCGCTCGACCTCCGAGCCCGCGATGTTCTCGCCGCCGGAGATGATCATGTCCTTGAGGCGATCGACGATGAACAGGTACCCGTCGTCGTCGACGACCCCGACGTCACCGGTGTGGAACCAGCCGCCCTCGAAGGCCCGAGCGGTGGCCTCCGGGTCGCGCCAGTAGCCGGCGAACACCTTCGGGCCGCGGAGCACGACCTCGCCGCGCTCGCCCGGGCCCACCGGTCGGCCGTCGTCCCCCCACACCTCGAGGTCCAGGTACACGCACGGCCGGCCGACGCTGCCGAGCTTGGTCCGCGTGCTCGCCCGATCGAGGAACGTGTCGCCCGAGACGGTCTCCGTCAGGCCGTACGCGTCGGCGAGCCAGGCCGATGGGAACGTGCGCTCGAGGCGGTCGACGAACGGGATCGGGAGCTGCGCACCGCCCGCGATGATCAGCCGCACCGACGAGAGGTCACGCTCGTCGACGCCGGGCTCGTCGAGCACGGCCCGCAGCATCGCCGGCGCCATCCAGACGCACGTGACCCGGGACCGCTCGATCTCGTCGACCACCGCGGCGGCGTCGAAGGTCCGGTGCACGACGGTCGTCGCGCCGACCGACACGAGCGAGGTCGTGACGAGGTCGAGCGCGCCGACGTGGTACAGCGGCCCGCACGCGAGGCCGACGTCGTCGGCCGTGAAGCCGAGCTCGGTCACGTGGGCCGCGTTCTTCCACGCGAGGTTGGCGTGCGTGATCATCACGCCTTTGGGCCGACCGGTCGTGCCCGACGTGTACATCAACCGGTGCACGGCGTCGCCGCCGACGGGGACCCGCTCGGCCGGCTCGGAGGCCACCAGGTCGTCGAACCGCGCCCAGCCCGGGCGCGCGTCGTGGCCGTCGGCGGGCACCGCGACCCTCGCCAGGTCCAGGCCGTCCGCCGCCGTCGCACCGAGGTCGAGGAGTTCCGCGTCGCACACGAGCGCACGGGCCTGCGAGTGCTCCAGCAGGTAGCGGACCTCGGGCGCGGCGAGCCGCCAGTTGATGGGCATCGCCGCGGCGCCGAGCGAGTTGGCGGCGAAGATCGTGGCGAGCAGCTCGACGCTGTTGTACGAGAGCAGGCCGACCACGTCGCCGGGGCCCACGCCGCAGCCGGCGAGCCCGCCGGCGAACCGCAGGCTCCGATCCAGCAGCGCCGCGTATGGGACGTCCTCGCCGCCGCACACCACCACCGGCCGGTCGGGCGTCCGGGCGGCGTGGTGCTCGAGCACCGAGACCCAGCTCATGTCGGCGGAGGACGGGCCGGCGGCGGGTCCCACGGGTTCGGGTGACAGGTCGGGCTCCCCTCGTGCACGCCACGCCGGCGCGGAATTCGTTCGACTGGTCGTTACAGAGACTAGGGTCGCCGGGTGGCCGCCGGCGACCCCCTCCGACAGGACGACGCGCCCGGGGCCACCACGGCGCCCGCGGCGAGCGGGGCCGGCGGCGAGCGCAGCGCGAAGTGGCAGCGCCGCCGGCAGCTGATCGTCGACACGTCGGCCGCGGTGTTCGCCGAGCGCGGCTTCCACGGCACGAGCACGACCGAGCTGTGCGAGGCGAACCAGCTGGGCAAGGGGGCGCTCTACTACTACATCGGCTCCAAGGAGGAGCTGCTCGCCGCCATCCACGACCGCGTCATGGACGAGGTGATGGCCGGCGCCGCCCGGGTCGCCGAGGCCGGCGGCACCCCGCCCGAGCAGCTCGCCCGGATGGGCGAGGCGCTGCTCGACGTCATCGCCCGCTACCCCGACCACGTGTGGGTGTTCCTCCACGAGTTCCCCGCGCTGACCGGCGAGAACGCCGCGCAGTTCCGCGCCCGGCGCCACGAGTACGAGCACGCGGTCGAGTCGGTGATCGCCGCCGGCGTCGAGTCGGGCGACTTCCGACCGGTCGACCCCCGGCTCACGTCACGCGCCTGGCTCGGGATGTACAACTACACCTACCTGTGGCTGAAGCCCGGCGGGTCCCTGTCGGCGAGCGAGGTCGCGGCGCAGTTCGCGGACGTGTTCGTCAAGGGGATCGAGGGGTGACCGGCGCGGCGGCCGACCCGGTCGCCGACGCGCTCGAGATGCAGCGGCGGATGCTCCTCGTCCGCGGCTTCGAGGAGCGGGTCGCCGCGCTCTACCGCGACGGCGAGGTCCCCGGCTTCGTCCACCTCTCCACCGGGCAGGAGGCGTCGGCCGTCGGCGCGTGCTGGCCGCTGCGGCAGGACGACGTCATCACCTCGACCCACCGCGGACACGGCCACTGCCTCGCCAAGGGCCTGCCGCCCGCCGGCATGTTCGCCGAGCTCATGGCGCGGCGCACCGGGACGAACCGCGGGCGCGGCGGGTCGATGCACATCGCGGATCCCGAGCTCGGCGTGTTCGGAGCGAACGGCATCGTCGGTGCCGGCCTGCCGATCGCGGTCGGCGCCGCGGCCGCCGCCCGGCTGCGGGGCGACGGCGGCGTGGCGGTCGCGTTCTTCGGCGACGGCGCCGTGGCCCACGGGGCGTTCCACGAGGCGGTCAACCTCGCCGCCGTGTGGGACCTGCCGGTCGTCTTCTGGTGCGAGAACAACGGGTACGCGGAGTTCTCGGCCGCCGACGCGCAGCACGCCGTGCCGCTCGAGCGCCGCGCCGCGGGCTACGGGCTCGGCTACGTCGCGGTCGACGGCAACGACGTCGAGGCCTGCGTCCGGGCGATGGAGGGAGCGGCGGCGGCCGTGCGCGGCGGCGCCCCACCCGTCCTCGTGGAGGCCACCACCTACCGGTGGCACGGCCACTACGAGGGCGACCCCGAGCGGTACCGCTCGGCCGAGGAGCTCGCCGAGTGGAAGCGGCGCGACCCGATCGCGCTGCACGCCGCCCGCCTGGTCGCCGCCGGCGTGGGCGAGGCCCGCCTCGAGGCGCTGGCGGCGGACGTCGACCGCGAGCTGGACGAGGCGCTGCTCGCGGCGCGGTCCGCGCCGCCGCCCGACGTCGCCACGCTCGGCGACTACGTCCTGCGCCCCCGTCCCGAGGTGCCGGAGCCGAGGGCGCCGGATCCCGACGACGCACCGTTCCGGATGATGGACGCCGTCCACGACGCGCTCGAGGTGGAGCTCGAGACCGACGACCGGGTGTTCGTCGCCGGCATCGACGTGGGCGACGGCGGCAACGTGTTCGGCCTGACGCGCGGCCTCCGCGACCGCTTCGGCGACCGAGTGCGGGACACGCCGATCTCGGAGACGGCGATCGTCGGGCTCGGCGTCGGCGCGGCGATGGCCGGCATGCGGCCGGTCGTCGAGATCATGTACCTCGACTTCGTCGGCGTGTGCCTCGACCAGCTGCTCAACCAGGCCGCCAAGCTGCCGTTCATGACGGGCGGCGCGGCGCGCATGGGGCTGACGGTGCGCACGCAGTTCGGCGCCGGCCGCTCGTCGGGCAGCCAGCACTCGCAGAGCCTGGAGGCGCTGCTCGCCCACGTGCCCGGTCTCACCGTCGTGATGCCGAGCACGCCCGCCGATGCGTACGGCCTGCTGCGCGCGTCGATCCAGGACCCCAACCCCGTCGTCTTCATCGAGAACCGGCTCACGTACGGCATGAAGGGTCCGCGCCCGCCGCGGGACCACCTGCTGCCGATCGGGCGGGCCGCGGTCGTGCGGCCCGGCGAGCAGATCACCCTCGTGTCGGTGTCGCGGATGGTCCACGAGGCGCTCGCCGCCGCCGAGGCCGTCGCCGCCGAGGGCATCTCGGTGGAGGTGATCGACCTCCGCACGGTGGCGCCGCTCGACGTGCAGACCGTGCTCGAGTCGGTGCAGCGGACCAGCCGCCTGCTGATCGCCCACGAGGCCGTCGTCCCGTTCGGGATCGGCGCCGAGATCGCGGCCACCGTGGCGCGGGACGCGTTCTGGTCGCTCGACGCCCCGATCGAGCGCATCGGCGCCGCGCCGACCCCGGCCCCCTACGCGCCCGACCTCGAGCGGGCGTGGCTGCCCGACCGGGAGCGCATCGCCGAGGCGCTCCGCCGGCTGGCCGCCGTCTGATCGGGGCGGTCGTGCCGGCCCACGCCCGCCTGCCGTTTCGAAATACTGACCGGTCGGTCTAATCTCCGACACCAACGCACGCACCCCACCCTCCCGACCCCCGTTCTGTCCGCGCTTCCCGTCGTCTGACGACGGAAACCGCCGCCGAAGCGGAGGATCCTTCGATCGAGGGTGGCGAACGAGAGGGGGACCATGCCGGACGGAGCTGCGGGGGACCGCTCCCCCGCCGCGGTCGACGTCGAGGTGCTGGTGATCGGCGCCGGCGTCACCGGCCTCTACCAGCTGTACCGCGCCCGCGAGGACGGGTTCTCGACGGTGCTGCTCGAGGCGGGCGACGGCGTCGGGGGCACCTGGTACTGGAACCGCTACCCCGAGGCGCGCTTCGACTCCGAGAGCTACACGTACGCGTACGTGTTCTCGGAGGAGATGTTCCGCGAGTGGGAGTGGTCGGAGCGCTTCGCCGGGCAGCCGGAGATCGAGCGCTACTTCCAGCGGTTCGTCGAGCGCTTCGACCTCGCGCCGCTCATCCACTTCGGCACGCGGGTCACCGGCGTGGTGTGGGACGCGGCGTCGGGCACCTGGACCGTCACGGCCGACGACGGCCGGCGGTGGGTGGCCCGCTACGTGGTGGCGGCGACGGGCATGCTGTCGCTCCCGTACCTGCCCGACGTGCCGGGTCGCGACGACTTCCGCGGCGAGTCGCACCACACCGGGCTCTGGCCCGCCGAGGGCGTCGACGTCGCCGGCAAGCGGGTGGCGGTGGTCGGCACCGGGTCGAGCGGCGTCCAGGTCATCCCCCCGATCGCGGCCGAGGCCGCCGAGCTCGTCGTCTACCAGCGCACGCCGAACTGGTGCACCCCGCTGAACAACGGACCGATCACCGCCGAGGAGCAGCAGGCCCTCCGGGACGACTTCGAACGGATCCGCCGGACGCTCGACACGTCGGCGACCGGGTTCCTGTCGCCGCCGCCCGAGCGCATGTCCACGGAGGACACGCCCGAGGAGCGGCTCGCGTTCTACGAGACGATGTGGGCGAGCCCCGGCTTCGCCAAGCTGCTCGCCAACTACAAGGACCTGTTGAGCGACCCCGAGGTCAACCGCGAGTGGTGCGACTTCGTGGCCGGCAAGGTGCGGGGCCTCGTGCAGGACCCGGCGACCGCCGAGCGGCTCATCCCCACCGACCACCGCTACGGCGAGAAGCGCCCGCCGTTCGTGACCGGCTACTACGAGGTCTTCAACGAGCCGCACGTCTCGCTGGTGCCGCTGGTGGAGGATCCGATGGTCCGGATCACCGAGACCGGCATCGAGACGGCGAGCGGCCACCGCGAGTTCGACGTGATCGTGTGGGCGACCGGGTTCGACTACGGCACGGGCCAGCTGCGGCGCCTCGGCGTGCGTGGCGTGGACGGGCTCGCCCTTGAGGACCACTGGGCCGACGGCCCGCTCACCTACCTCGGGGTCCAGTCGACCGGCTTCCCCAACTTCTTCTTCCCCGGCGGCCCGCACGGGGCGAGCGCGAACGTGCCCCGGTACAACACGGACCAGGCGAGCTACGTCGCCGACCTCCTCGTGGCGATGCGCGACCAGGGCCACGACGTCGTCGACGTGCCGGAGGCGCTCGAGCTCGAGTTCACCGGCATGATCGACCAGCTGTCCCGGCACGTGCCGTTCACGAAGATCAGCTACTTCTTCGGGTCGAACATCCCGGGCAAGCCCGTGAAGAACCTGCTGAACCCCGGCGGTCGACCGATGTTGTTCCGCTACATCCAGGACCTCCGCGACGACGGCTACGCCTCGCTCGACCTGTCGTCCGCGCCCGGGGCGCCGGCCGACGACGAGGTGGCCTCGTGAGCCTCGAGGGGCGCACGGCGATCGTCACCGGCGGCGCGTCCGGGATGGGACGCGCGGGCGCAGCGCTGTTCGCCGCCGACGGTGCGCACGTCGTGGTCGTCGACCGCGACGCCGAGGCGGCCGCCGAGGCGGTCGACCGGATCCGCGCCGATGGCGGCTCGGCCGAGCACCACGTGCTGGACCTCGCCGACCAGTCGGCGATCGCGCCGTGGTGCGAGTCGCTCGACCACGAGGTCGTCGACGTGCTCTTCAGCCACGCCGGCGTCCCCGGTCCACCGGGCTGGAAGTTCGACGAGGCGAGCTGGAACGAGACGATGGCGGTCAACGTGTGGGCGCCGATGGAGCTCACCCGCCAGCTCCTCCCCCGACTGCGCCGCTCGCCCGCGGCGTCCCTCATCTACACGGCCTCCACCTCGGGCATCCGGGCCGTGCCGGGCCTGCTCACCTACGCCGCGAGCAAAGGCGCGCTCGTGCAGTTCGTGCGGTCGCTCGCCGTGCAGCTCGCACCCGAGGGCATCCGCGCCAACGCCATCTGCCCGGGCGCGACGGACACGCCGGCGCTGCGGCGGGACATCGAGGACGGCACCGTGACCGCGTCGGTCGAGCAGATCGCCGAGCACATCCCGATGCGCCGGCTCGGCACCGTCGACGACGTCGCCGCGCTCGCGCTGTTCCTCGCGTCCGATGCGTCGGCCTACGTCACCGGCCTCGCCATCCCCGTCGACGGCGGGGTGACCGCATGACCGGCACCCGCGCCCTCCGGGACGACCCGCGCGTCGATCCGCGCCTCGTCGCCGCGGTCGAGCCGTACGGGCTCGCCGACGCGCTCCCCCCGTCGCGCCTGGACGCCACCGCGCCGCTCGACGTCATCCGCGGCGCGCTCGGGAAGCTCGAGGCGGGCAGCGCACCCATGGCCGCGCTGGCGGTGGCGGGGCTCGAGCCGGTCGTCGGCGTCGAGCGCACGGTCGAGGCGGTCGCCCGGGACGACGGCTCGGAGATCACGGTCCACGTGCACCGGCCCAGCGGTGCCGACGGCCCGCTCCCCGGCGTGCTCCACCTGCACGGCGGTGGCTGCGTCATGCTCTCGGCCGCCGACGACACCTACGTGCGCTGGCGCGACGAGCTCGCGTCGCTCGGGCTCGTCGTCGTCGGCGTGGAGTTCCGCAACGGCGCGGGGCGCCTCGGTCCCCACCCGTTCCCCGCGGGGCTCGACGACTGCACGACCGCACTCGGGTGGCTGCACGCCGAGCGGGCGCGCCTCGGCGTCGACCGGATCGTGCTGTCGGGCGACTCCGGCGGCGGCAACCTGGCGCTCGCCACGACGCTCCGCGCCGGGCGAGCGGGCGTGCTGGACCGGATCGACGGCGTCTACGTCCTCTGCCCGTACATCTCCGGCGACTACGCGGACCCGCCGGCCGACCTGGGCTCGCTGCGCGAGCACGACGGCATCCTGGTGTCGGTCGCGCTGATGGGCGCGATGGCCAAGGCGTACACGCCCGACCCGGCCGACGCGCGCGATCCGCTCGCCTGGCCGTTGCACGCCACCGACGAGGACCTCGTCGGGCTGCCCCCGCACGTCATCTCGGTGAACGAGCTGGACCCGCTGCGCGACGAGGGCCTCGCCCACTACCGGCGGCTGCTCGCGGCGGGCGTCGCGGCCCGGTGCCGCACCGTCAACGGCACCATCCACGCGTCGGAGAACAACTACCTGGCCGTCATCCCCGACGTCGCCCGGTCCACGCTCGCCGACATCGCCGCCTTCGCCCGATCGCTCTGAGCGGGCGGCTCGGACACGCCGGCCGGGAACTCGGGGCGCGCCCCGACCTACCGGATCCGGCGATCTCGGGGCCGGACGGACGCTGAGCGACCCGTGGCCCCCGAGATCGGCGGATCGGACGACTCGGGGGCGGCCCCGAGTTCCGGCCGGGAGGTCGGGGATCCGCGGTGCGATCCGGCCGGGAGGTCGAGGCCGCCCGTCGGCCCTGGCCACGTCCCGCTCGCCGGGACGGCGTACCGCAGAATTCGACCGATCGGTCTAATCTCGGTGGCGTCCCCACGGGCCGGAGTCGACCCATCGGGAGCGGCGTGTCACAGGGGGTGTCGCGGTGAGCATGACGGAACCTCGGACCGAGACCGGTGACCGGGGCCTCGACACCCCGTACCCCGTCACCGAGGAGCAGGTGCGGAGCCTCCAGCAGGACAGCTGGGCGTCGCTGCCCGGCCTGCTCGACGCCGACACCGCCACCGCGCTGCGCGACGCGCTGCTGGCCGCCGAGCCGCGCACCACGATCAGCGGCCCGACGAAGCCCGCAGCGGACCCGACCGCGCTGCTCAGCCACGAGGGCGTCGCCTGGCGAGACCCGTTCGTGCGGAGCGTCGCGACGTCGCGCCGGCTCTCGAGCGCGGTGGTCGCCCTGACCGAGCAGGCCGACGCGCTCTTCTGCCAGGACATCAGCTTCTTCAAGCCCGAGGGCGCCGCGCCCATCACGTACCACCAGGACTACTCGTACTGGCCGTTCGACCGGAAGGGCTGCGTGACGCTGTGGATCGCGCTCGTCGACCTCACGGCCGACATGGGTTCGCTCCGCTACCTCAAGGGCTCGCACCTCGAGGGCCCGCTCGGGCTCATCGAGCAGCGCGACATCCGCGAGACGTACCCGCACCTGCGCGACAGCGAGGTCGTGGGCGGCCAGGCGATGCAGGCCGGCGACGCCCGCGCGCACTGGGAGCTCACGCTGCACGGGTCGGGCCGCAACAAGGGCCCGGGCCGGCGGGAGGCCGTCGCGTTCCGGTACATCCGCAGCGACACGATCTACATCGGGCTCACGCACCCCCACTACGACCAGTTCGGACTCGAGCCGGGGCAGCGCTTCGTCGACAACGACGCGTTCCCGCACGTCGACGCGCACGGCCTCGTCGAGGAGTAGCCGGCGCTGCATCCCCTCCCCGTTCTGTGTCGCACAACGGGGGCCAGGGCCGACGTTCCACGACACAGAACGGTGGGCGGGAGGTCGTTGACGGGGTCGGCCCCGCCCTGCCAAGCTCCGCAATTGATGTCACCGTCGTGACACCAATTGCTGCCGACGGCAGCGGTCCACGAGCAGATCCAGCCGGCAAGGGGGCTCCAGCCGATGACCACCACCGAGAGGGCGGCGGCGTACTACGACCCGTACGACGTCGAGATCAACGCCGATCCGTACCCGGCGTTCGCGGCGCTCCGGGCCGAGGCGCCCGTCTACTACAACGACGTCCACGACTTCTGGGCGCTGAGCCGCTTCGACGACATCGACCGCGCCATCCGTGACAACGAGACCTTCATCTCCGGCCGCGGCGGGATCCTCGAGCTGATCAAGGCCGGCATCGAGATGCCGCCGGGGATCCTCATCTTCGAGGACCCGCCGACGCACACGGTGCACCGCCGGCTCCTCTCCCGCGTCTTCACGCCGAAGCGGGTCGCCGAGCTCGAGCCCAAGGTGCGCGAGTACTGCATCCAGTGCCTCGACCCGTTCGTCGGCGAGGAGGAGTTCGACTTCATCCGCCACCTCGGCGCGCAGGTCCCGATGAAGACGATCAGCATGCTGCTCGGCATTCCCGAGGAGGACCAGGAGGCGGTCCGGGACTACGTCGACGCCACGCTCCGCACCCAGGAGGGCGAGCCCATGGAGGTGGGCGACAGCATCGCGAGCGGCGACATCTTCGCCGACTACATCGACTGGCGGGCCGACCACCCCTCCGACGACCTCATGACCGACCTGCTGCAGGCCACCTTCGAGGACGAGACCGGCACGACCCGCTCCCTGACCCGCGACGAGATCCTCACCTACGTCAACGTGATCGCCGGCGCCGGCAACGAGACCACCAACCGGCTCATCGGCTGGACCGGTCGAACGCTCGCCGACCACCCCGACCAGCGCCACGAGCTGGTCGACGACCACTCGCTCATTCCGAACGCGATCGAGGAGCTGCTCCGCTTCGAGGGGCCGGCGCCGCACGTCGGCCGCTACGTCGCGAAGGACGTGGAGATCGACGGCACCACGGTCCCCGCGGGGAGCGCCATCCTCCTGCTGCTCGGATCCGGCAACCGCGACGAGCGCCGCTGGGACGACGCCGACCGGTTCGACATCCACCGCGAGGTCGGCCAGATCCTCTCCTTCGGCTACGGCATCCACTTCTGCCTCGGCGCCGCGCTCGCCCGCATGGAGGGACGCGTCGCCCTCGAGGAGATCCTCACCCGCTTCCCCGACTGGGAGGTCGACCTCGAGCGGGCGCACCTGTCACCGACGTCCACCGTCCGGGGCTGGGAGACGCTCCCGGTGAAGCTGGGAGCGAGCTGATGGGCGAGCTGCAGGACAAGGTCGCCGTCATCACCGGCGCGGGCTCCGGCATGGGCAAGGCCTCGGTGAAGGTCTTCCTCCGCGAGGGCGCCACGGTCGTCGCCGCCGACATCAGCGGCGCCGAGGCCACGACGGCCGAGGAGGCCGCCGCCGAGCAGGGCGGCGGCGAGGTGCTGCCCGTGCACTGCGACGTCACCAAGGAGCCCGACGTCGAGGCCCTCTTCGCGCGGGCGCTCGACACCTACGGCCGCGTGGACTCCGTCCTCAACGTCGCCGGCATCGCCGACGGCGGGCTCCTCACCGAGCTGTCGATGGAGACCTACGACCGCATCATGGAGGTCAACCTCCGCGGCGTCGTCCTCGGCATGAAGCACGGCATCGCCGCGCTCCTGCGCTCGGGCGGCGGGTCGGTCACGAACTGGTCCTCGGTCGGCGGGCTCAACGGCGCGGCCGGCACGTCGGTGTACTCGGCGTCCAAGGCCGGCGTGCTCGCCGCCACGAAGTCGGGCGCCGTCGAGTTCGGCGACCAGGGCGTGCGCGTGAACGCCATCTGCCCCGGCTTCATCCTCACCGAGATCATGGGTGCCATGGGCGCCGACCTCCCGGGCATCAAGGAGAAGGCGGCCCTCAACCGGGCCGGCCTCCCCCACGAGGTGGCCGAGGTCGGCGCGTTCCTCGCCTCCGACCGAGCGTCGTTCGTGACCGGCGCGGTCATCCCCGTCGACGGCGGCTGGTCGGCGAAGCTCGCGTGAGCCGCGCCGCGGCGGCGCCCACACGTCGTCGCTACGACAACTCCCGCCGGAGCGAGCAGGCGGCGGCGACGCGGGAGCGCATCCTCGCCGCGGGCTGCGAGCTCGTTCGGGAGTCGGACGTGCGCGACTGGCAGGGGCTCACGGTCCCGGCCGCGGCGGAGCGCGCCGGCGTGAGCCCGCGCACCGTGTACCGCCACTTCACCTCCGAGCTCGGGCTGCGGCAGGCCGTGATGGCGGCCATGGAGCAGCGGGCCGGGATCGACCTCGCCCACCTCGCGCTCGGCGACGTCGCCGACGCCGCGGCCCGCATCTTCGACCAGCTCGGCGGCTACCGCGCGGCCGCGCCGACCGAGGCCGACCCGGTGCTCAGCGCCACGGGCGCTCGGCAGCGGGAGGCGCTGGTCGCCGCCGTGGCCGACGCGGCGGAGGGCTGGACGCCGGAGGAGCGTGCGCTCGGCGCCGCGGTGCTCGACGTCCTGTGGTCGCCCGCCGCGTACGAGCGGCTGGTCGGCAGCTGGGAGCTCACGCCCGAGGCCGCGACGACGGCGCTGACGTGGGCGGTCCGCCTGGTCGAGTCCGCGGTGCGGGCCGGTCCGGCACCGATTGACAATACTACGAACTCGTAGTAAATCAGGAACCGACCCCGGGACCGGGTGCTCCACCTCGGAGCCCCGACCGCCGCCCGGGGACGAGGGGGACGGCGTGGCAGACACGACCAGCACGCTCGCGTATCCGTCGGGGGGCCTCGGCGCCCCCAAGGACCGGAGCCCGGGGACGCCCGTCGAGCTCGGCCTGCGGCCGGGGTTCGAGGTCTTCTCGGCGGACGACCACATCAGCCTCGCCGAGGACATCTGGTACGAGCGCTTCCCCGAGCGGCTGCGCGACCAGGCGCCCCGCGTCATGCAGGTCGACGGCGGCTGGGTGCTGGGCACCGACGGCTCCACCTTCCTGCCCCCCGCGCTGGTCAAGGTCTTCAACCAGTACGACCCGGTGCCGGGGTCGCACTCCGGCGACATCGACGCCCGCCTCGCGGCGCTCGACGCCGAGGGCGTCACGTCCGAGCTCGCCTTCCCGAACGCGATCCTCGCCCTCCTCATGTGGCCGGACCGCGAGGTCCGGGAGCTGTGCTTCCGGATCTACAACGAGTACCTGGCCGAGGTGCAGGAGCGCTCCGGGGGCCGCATCTGGGGCGTCGGCCTAATCAACTGGTGGGACGCCGACGGCGCCGCACGCACGGTCGCCGAGCTTCGGTCCTACGGGGTCCGCACCTTCCTCATGCCGCTCAACCCGGGCAAGGACGAGGACGGCAAGCCGATCGACTACGCCGGCGCGGCGATGGAGGGGGTGTGGGCCGCCATCGAGGAGTCGGGCGTGCCCGTGTCCCACCACATCGGCGAGACCACCCCGGGCATCCCGAGCCAGGTCAACACGCTCGGCGTCGGCATGCTCCAGTCGGTCGCCCCCTTCCGCGAGGTGTTCGCCAAGTACGTGCTCGGCGGCATCCTCGACCGCCACCCGGCCCTGCAGGTCGGCTGGTTCGAGGGCGGGATCAACTGGGTGCCGTCCGCGCTGCAGGACGCCGAGCACATCGCGGCGTCCTTCGCCCACCTCAACGACCACGAGCTCGAGCACCCCGTCCAGGAGTACTGGGACCGGCACATGGCGGCGTCGTTCATGGTCGACCCGCTCGGGCTCGACCTCATCGACCGCATCGGGGTGGACAAGGCGATGTGGTCCTCCGACTTCCCGCACAACGAGAGCACGTACGGCTACACGCCGGAGGTGCTGGCGTCGGTGGTCGCCCAGGTCGGGACCGACGCCGCGCACTCGATCCTCGGCGACAACATCCGCGCCTACCTCGGGCTCGACGGCTGATGCCCGCCGGCCTCATGGAGCGGGCCACGCCGACGAGCGTGCCCGCCGCCCCCGACCACGAGCGGATGCGCGCCGACCGCAACGCCCGCATCCGCGGCCTCATGCGCGAGCAGGGCCTCGATGCGCTGCTGCTGCTGGGCAACACCAACGTCGTGTACGCCACCGGCGCCACCTGGCCCCTCGGCGACCCCGGCCGCGCCAACTTCGAGCAGCCCGTCGCGCTGGTGCTCGCCGACGACCCGGTGCCGCACCTCTTCACCCCGCTCCCCGACGAGACGGGCCTGCACGCCGACCACGTCCACGGCCCGGTGTACCTCGACCTCGACGAGGGCGTCCGCGCCGTCGAGCGCCGGCTCGCCGAGCTCGTGCCCGCCGGCGGGGCGATCGGCGTGGACGAGTGGACGTTCGCGATGGCGCGCGGCAGCCGGCTCGTGTTCACGGACGGCACCCCGCGCGACGGCGGCAAGGTCATCACCAAGGCGAAGGCGATCAAGACGCCCGACGAGCTGGCCGGCCTCCGCGATGCGCTGCGGATCACCGAGGAGGCCATCGCCGCCGTCCAGGCCGAGCTGGCCCCGGGGATGCGCCAGATCGAGCTCACCGCCACGTTCCTGCGCGCCGTCTTCGAGGCCGGCGCCGACGCCAACACGTTGGACCCGATCTGGCAGGTGATGCCGGCGACCATGGGCGACGGGCCGTGGACGACCCACGGCGACCTGGCGTGCCCGCTGCTCACCACCGAGCGGGAGCTGCGCCGCGGCGACGTGCTCTGGGTGGACACCAGCATCACGCACCGGGGCTTCCACTCGGACTTCGGCCGCACGTGGATCGTGGGCGACGAACCGAGCGCCCGCCAGCAGGAGCAGTTCGAGCGCTGGCGGGCGATCCTGGACGCCGTGCTCGACGTGACCCGGGCCGGCGCGGCCCAGTCCGAGCTGACCGAGGCCGCCCGGGCACTCGCCGGCGGCCGCGACCCGTGGATGTCGCACTTCTACCTGGGCCACGGCCTCGGCATCGACGCCGCCGAGATGCCCTACGTCGGCTGCGACCTCGGCGACCGGTTCGACGCGACGCACACGCTGGAGGCCGGCATGGTGCTCGTCCTCGAGCCGCTCGTCTGGGACGAGGGCGCCGCGGGGTACCGGGCCGAGGAGGTCGTGGTCATCACCGAGGACGGCTGGGAGCCCATGACCGACTACCCGTACGACCCGTTCCGATGACCGCCACGACCCCCACCGAGGTGGTGCCCGACGCCGCGGCCCTCCGGCAGGAGCGCCGCGCCCGCGCCCTCGCGGAGATGGCGGCCGACGGGATCGACGTCCTGATCCTCGGCCGCGAGGGCAACGCCCGCTACGTCGCCGGCGTGCCCCGGCTCTGGACCGCCGGCTCCCGTCCGTTCACGCCGGGGTGCGTGCTCGTCGCGGCCACGGGAGACGTCCACCTCCTCTCCACGTGGGACGAAGGCGTGCCCGAGGACATCCCGCACGAGCACCTCTACGGCATCACGTTCAACCCGATGAACATGGTCGAGGTGCTGCAGGGCGTCGCCGGGGCGGCCACCGCCACCCGCGTGGCCACCGACTCCCTCACGCCGATGTTCGCCCAGCTCCTGCCGGCGGCCTTCCCGGCCGCCGAGGTCGTCGACGGCGAGGCACCGATGCGCCGGGCGCGGCGCGTGAAGACCGCGGCCGAGGTGGACGAGATCCGGACGTCGGTGGCCGTGGCCGAGCGCTGCCTCGCCGCCACCGAGGCCCGGCTCCGCCCAGGGGCCACCGAGCGCGAGCTCACCGGCGCGTTCATGGAGGAGATGGCCCTCGCCGGCGTCACCACGCCGTCGGGCCAGGACGTGGCGTGGATCACCTCGCGCGAGCACCCGTGGCGGCGAGGCGACCGCGACGCACCGGTCGCCGACGGCGACCTCCTCGTGCTCGGCGGCGGCGTGGTGCGCGGCGGCTACGTCGGCGAGCTGGCGCGGACGCACGCGGTGGGCGGCGGCCACGACGAGCTCGTCGACCGGCTCGACGCGCTGCGCGGCGACCTCCTGGACGCCTGCCGGCCGGGCGCCCGTGCGAGCACGCTCCTCGACACGTACCACGCGGCGGGCGCCACCCCGCCGCCGGTGCCCGTCGCCCGCGGCCTGGGCCTCGGCTTCGACCTCCCGATCGTCGCCGACGACCTCCGCGCCACCGCGGCGGCCGACACCCTCGATCCCGGCGTCGTGTTCGCGCTGACCAGCTACGTCTGGGAGCCGGGCGCGGGCGCCGCCATCGCCGTCGACCCGGTGCACGTCACCGCGTCCGGCGCCGAGCTGCTCAGCCGACCAGGAACGACGAGAACGGAGCCCACGTGACCGACATCCCGGAGCCGGAGGACATCGTCCGCTACGAGAAGGACCGGGCGAACCGGATCGCCACGATCACGTTCGACCGGCCCGACCAGCTCAACGCGCCCACGATCGGGGCGCGCCGGCGGTACGGCGACCTGATCTTCAAGGCGAGCCTCGACGACGACGTCAAGGTCCTCGTCATCCGTGGCGAGGGCGACGACCTCGGCTCCGGCGCCGACCTCGACGAGCTCATGGCCAAGCGCGAGGGCGACGCCGCCCTCCGCGAGGAGTTCGGCCTCGAGGACGACGACGACGTCACGCTCCCGCCGCCGCGGAACTACCGCAACGGCGCGTCGCTGGTGCAGTGGTACGCGGATCCGCGCGCCGGGTGCCGCAGCCTCCAGGACTTCAAGAAGATCAGCATCCTCGAGGTCAAGGGGTACTGCTACGGCTGGCACTTCTACCAGGCCGCGGACGCGGACCTCGTCGTGTCCTCCGACGACGCCCTCTTCGGGCACCCGGCGTTCCGCTACGTCGGCTACGCCCCGCGCATGTGGCAGTGGGCGACGATGATGGGCCTCCGCAAGTTCCAGGAGATGGTCTTCACCGGCCGCCCCTTCACCGCCGAGGAGATGGGGGAGCTCCACTTCGTGAACAGCGTCGTGCCGCGGGACGAGCTCGAGGCGGAGACCGCGAAGTACGCGATGGCCTGCGCGAACAACCTGCCGACGGACACGGTCTTCGCCCAGAAGGTCTTCTTCGAGATCATGAAGCAGCACCAGGGCGAGCACATGGGCAGCCTGATCAGCGGCTGGCTCGAGTCGATGCGCGGCCCGCTGAAGCCCGACGCCGACCGGTCCGTGGTCGGCCTCGACCGGGAGACGATGGAGTCGGGGCTCAACAACGCGGTGAAGGGCAACGACCGCCAGTTCCCGCCCGAGTGGCGGTTGAGCAAGAGCGGTCGCGAGCAGCCCGAGTGAGCGACGACCCCACCGTGGAGATCCGTCCGCTCGCCGGGCTCGAGGTCGTGGACCTGTCGACGTGGATCGCGGGCGCGTACTGCTCGAAGCTGCTTGCCGACGGCGGCGCACGCGTGACGCACCTCGAGCCGGTCGGCGGGCACCCCCTGCGGGGCTGGTCGGCCTCGGGCGGCGAGGGCGGCGCGCTGCACCGGCACCTCGCCGGTGACCACGCGAGCGCCGGCGTCGAGGACCTCGATCGAGCTCTGGCCACGGCGGGAGCGTGCGTGTGGTCGCCCGGGGCAGCGTCGGACCCCCTCGCGATCCGGGCGGCGCACCCGCACGTCACCGTCGTGGCCATCACCCCCTTCGGGCTCGACACGCCGTGGAGCGACCGGCCGGCCACGGAGTTCACGCTCCAGGCGTGGTCGGGCGGCGTCATCGGGCTCGGCCGGGGCGATCCGGAGCGGCCGCCCGTCCACGTCGGCGGCCAGGTCGGCGAGTGGCTCGCCGGCGCGTACGGCGCCGTCGGGCTCCTGTCGGCGCTGCGGACCGGCACGGCCGGGCTCGTCGACGTCTCGATGCTCGAGGTGCAGGCGATGTGCCTCACCTACTACCCCGTCACGTTCCACGACTCGTTCGGTCGGCCGATGCGGAAGCGCCGGGCGCTCACGGTGCCGGGTGTCGCCGCGGCGAGCGACGGGCTGGTCGGCCTCGGCGTCGGGACAGGTCAGCAGTGGCTCGACTTCTGCGTGATGGCCGGGCACCCCGAGTGGGCGGAGGACGCCTCCCTCTTCACCGAGCGGGGGGCCCTGGCCGACCAGATCGACGAGTGGGTCGGTGGGCGGACCGTCGACGACGTGCTCGACACGGCGGCCGCCTTCCGGATCCCGAACGCGCCGATCGTCGACGGCGCCAACGCGCCCGCGATCGACCACTACCGCGAGCGCGGCACGTTCGCGACCGACGACGACGGCACGGTGCGACCCCGTCCGCCGCTGCGCATCACCGCCGCCGACGACGGCGGCGACGACGCTCCCCCGCCCGACGCCCCGCCGCCCGGGCCGCTGCCGTTCAGCGGCCTCCGGGTGCTCGACATGACCGCCTACTGGGCCGGCCCGTCGGCCAGCCACCTGCTCGCGCTGCTCGGGGCGGAGGTCATCCACCTCGAATCGGCGCGCCGACCCGACGGCGCGCGCCTCGTCGGCGGCCGTCCGCAGACCACCGAGCGGTACTGGGAGCAGGGGCCGATCTTCGCGGCGCTGAACACGAACAAGCGGAGCCTCACCCTCGACTTCGGCACGCCCGAGGGCCTCGACCTCCTGCGCCGGGTCGTCGCCACGTGCGACGTCGTCGTCGAGAACTTCACGCCGCGCGTGCTCGACCAGCTCGGCTTCTCGTACGAGTCGCTGCGGGAGCTGCGCGAGGACCTCGTCGTGGTGCGGATGCCGGGGTTCGGGCTCGACGGGCCGTGGCGCGACCACGCCGCGTTCGCCTTCGTCATCGAGGACGCGTCGGGGCTGACCTGGCTCACCGGCCACCCCGACCAGCACCCCGTCGAGCCCTACTGCATCGGCGACTCGAACGCGGGGCTGCACGCCGCCTACGGGCTGCTCCTCGCCCTCGCCCACCGCGACGAGACGGGCGTGGGGTGCCAGGTCGAGGCGGCCATGGTCGACGCGGCGCTGAGCATCACCGCCGAGCAGGTGGTCGAGCGCTCCGCCAACGGCGTGCGCCTCGAGCGCACCGGCAACCGCGGCCCCGCCGCGGCGCCGCAGGGCCTCTACGACTGCGCCGACCTCGCCGAGTACGGCAGGGAGCCGGCACGGGTGGCGATCGCGGTGGCCGACGACCACCAGTGGACCGCCCTCCGCGGAGCGCTCGGCGAGCCCGACTGGGCCGCAGGCGCCGCGCTCGGCTGCCACGACGGACGGGTCGCGGCGCACGACGAGATCGACGAGCACCTCGCGGCGTGGTGCGCCGGGCGGACCGCCGAGGAGGTGGTGGCGGCCCTCTGGCCGGCCGGCGTCCCGGTCGCCGTGGTGCAGCAGCCGCACCGCCAGACCGAGCTGCCGCCGCTCCAGGCACGCGGCTACTTCGAGGAGCTCGACCACCCGGTGATGGGGCCCGCCCGGTACAGCACCCTCCCGTTCCGGCTGGACGGCCTGCCCGACCGCCTGCACGTGCGCCACGCACCCCTGCTGGGGGAGCACACCGCGGACGTGCTGCGGGACCTCGGCCTCGACGACGACGAGCTCGCGGCCCTGGAGGCCGACGGCGTGATCGCCACGACCCTGGAGGTCGGCGCATGACCACCGATGCCGCCGACGTCGTCCGCTGGGACGACGAGGTCGACCTCGTGGTCGTCGGTTCCGGAGGCGGCGGGATGGTCGCCGCCCTCGCCGCCGCCGACGCCGGCGCCACCGTCGTCGTGCTCGAGAAGCGCGACCTCATCGGCGGCTCGACCGCGATGTCGGGCGGCGTGGTGTGGATCCCCGACAACCCGCTCCTGCGGGCCGACGGCGTGCCCGACTCCTACGAGGACGCGATGGCCCACTTCGACGCGGTCGTGGGCGACGTCGGGCCGTGCTCGTCGCCGGCCCGGCGGAGCGCGTTCCTCACGTCGGGTCCGGAGATGGTCACCTTCCTGCAGGGGCAGGGCGTCCGCTTCGAGCGCTGCGTCGGCTACAGCGACTACTACTCCGACGAGAAGGGCGGCCTGGCCACGGGTCGCTCGATCGAGCCCGTGCCGTGGGACGGCCGGCAGCTGGGCGACCTCCTGCCGAAGCTCCAACCGGGACTCGCCGCCGGCGTCGGCCTCGCGGTGAAGACGAACGAGGTGCGCACGCTCGCCCACTGGAACCGCACCCCGCGGGCGTTCGGCACCGCCACACGGGTCATGCTCCGCACGTGGACGGCCAAGGCCCGGCGGCAGCGGCTCCTCACGAACGGCGCGGCCCTGATCGGCCAGCTGCTCGAGCTCGCGGCGGATCGGGGCGTGCCGGTGTGGACCGACGCGCCGCTCACCGACCTCGTCGTCGAGGGCGGGCGGGTCGTCGGCGTGCTCGCCGAGCGCGACGGGGAGCCGGTGGCGGTGCGTGCCCGCCGGGGCGTCCTCCTCGCGGCCGGGGGCTTCTCGCACAACGCGGAGATGCGCCGCGAGCACGCTCCCGACCGCCGCCAGCAGCCCCGCTGGTCGATCGCGAACCCCGGCGACACCGGCGACGCGATGCAGGCCGCCATGGCGCTCGGCGCGCAGACCGACCTGATGGACGAGGCCTGGTGGCTCCCCACGCCGCGGGGCGGCAAGTTCGGGCAGTCCACGCTCGTCGACGCCCGGTTCCGCCCCGGCGCGATCTTCGTCGACGCGTCCGGGCACCGCTTCGTGAACGAGGCGAACTCGTACATGGAGATCGGCCGCGCCATGTACGAGCGGGACCGGACCGCCCGCGCCGTGCCGTGCTGGCTGGTGTTCGACGACGGCTACCGCCGCCGCTACTCGCACGGGCTCTCGCGACCGGGGAAGCTGCCCAAGGGGCTCATCGAGAGCGGCACGCTCAAGCGGGCGGACACGATCGCGGCCCTGGCCGCCGACTGCGGGATCGACCCCGACGGCCTCAGCGCCGAGGTCGAGCGGTTCAACCGCGGCGCGGCGGCCGGGGCCGATCCCGAGTACGGGCGCGGCGCCTCGGCCTACAACCGGGCCATGGGCGATCCCGGGCAGCACCCGAACCCGTCGCTCGGGCCCGTCGCACGATCGCCCTTCTACGCGGTCGAGGTCGTGCCGTCCGACATCGGCACCTGCGGCGGCCTCCTCACCGACGCCGACGCCCGCGTCGTCGGCCGCGACGACGCACCGATCCCCGGGCTCTACGCGACGGGCAACATCACGGCGACCGTGATGGGCCGCCGCTACCTCGGCGCCGGGGCCAGCATCGCCAACACGATGGTGTTCGGCTACCGCGCCGCACGCCACGCCACCTCCGATCCCACGGACGACGGACAGGACGCACCATGAGCGACACCGACGCCACCGACCTCACCGACGCCGACTACTTCCGGTCCGGCCGCCTGATCCGGGACCCGTACCCGTACTGGGACGCGCTGCGCAGCGAGTGCCCCGTGCACCGGGAGCCGCACCACGACGTGTACATGGTGACCGGCTACGAGGAGGCCCACGCCGTCTACCGCGATCCGGCGAGCTTCTCGTCGGTGAACTCGGTGATCGGCCCGTTCGCCTCGTTCCCCGTGCCCCTCGAGGGCGACGACCTCACCGAGCTGATCGAGGAGCACCGGGGCGCGCTCCCCTTCACCGACCAGCTGCCGTCGTTCGACCCCCCGCGCCACACGGAGCACCGCGCCCTCCTCATGCGCCTGTTCACGCCACGGCGGCTCCAGGAGAACGAGGAGGCGATGTGGCGCATCGCCACGGACCTCATCGACGGCTTCGACGGGTCGGGCACCTGCGAGTTCGTCGGCGACTTCGCCTCGCCGATGGCGATGCTCGTCATCGCCGACCTGCTCGGCGTCCCCGAGGAGGACCGCGCCCGGTTCCGCGACCAGCTGGCCGCGCCGTCGACGAGCGGCAAGGCCGGGGTGGACCACTCCCCCCTCGAGTTCCTCTACGGCACGTTCCGGGAGTACATCGAGGACCGTCGGGCGAACCCGCGTGACGACGTGCTGACGCGCATCGCCGAGGCCACGTTCTCGGACGGCTCCACGCCGAGCGTCACCGACGTGATGCTGCTCGCCTCGAACCTCTTCGCGGCGGGTCAGGAGACGACGGTCCGCCTGCTCACCTACTCGCTCCAGAAGCTCGCCGAGGACCCGGAGCTGCAGCAGCGCCTGCGCGCCGATCGCAGCGGGATCCCGAACTTCATCGAGGAGGCGCTGCGCTACGAGAGCCCCATCAAGGGCGACTTCCGGCTGGCGAAGCGCACGACCGTCATCGGCGGCGTGACGATCCCCGCCGGCTCGACGGTGATGGTCATCAACGGCGCCGCGAACCGCGACGAGGCGAAGTTCGAGTGTCCGCACGAGTTCCGCCCCGACCGGCCCGACGCCCGCGAGCACGTCGCGTTCGGCCACGGCATCCACTTCTGCATCGGCGCCGCGCTCGCCCGGGCCGAGGGCCGCATCACGGTCGAGCGCCTGCTCGACCGCCTCGACGACATCCGCATCTCCGAGGAGCACCACGGCCCACCCGACGACCGCACGTTCCGGTACGTGCCGACGTACATGCTGCGCGGGCTGTCCGAGCTCCACCTCGAGTTCGCCGCGATCGGCTCCTGACGTGGGCGACCTGGACGGCAGGGTCGCCGTCGTCACCGGTGGTGCGAACGGGATCGGCCGGGCGACCGTCGAGCTCTTCGTCGCCGAGGGAGCGCGCGTGGTCGTCGCCGACCTGGACGAGGACGCCGGCCAGGAGGTCGCGTCGTCCCTCGGCTCCGACGTCGCCTTCGTGCGCACCGACGTGGGCGACCGCGCCTCGATCGAGGCGCTGGTCGACGCCGCCGTGGACCGGTTCGGCGGCCTCGACGTGATGTACAACAACGCCGGCGTCTCCGGGGTCCCACGCCGGTTCCTCAAGGACACGCTGGCCGACTTCGAGCACGTGATCGGCGTCTCCCTCATGGGGGCGATGCTCGGGAGCCAGGCCGCGGCGCGCCGGATGGTCGAGCAGGGCCGGGGCGGGGCCATCGTGAACACCGCCTCGCTCGCGGGGATCACCCCCGGCGCAGGCGTGATGTCCTACCGGGTGGCGAAGGCCGGCGTCATCCACTTCACCCGGTGCCTGGCCCTCGAGGTCGCGGAGCACGGCATCCGCGTCAACGCGGTGGCACCGGCCAACATCGCCACCGCCATCAACGCCCAGTTCGACATGGGCCGCACGATCGAGATGACCCAGCCGCTGGCCCGGCACGGCACGCCGGCCGACGCCGCGCAGGCGGTGCTGTTCCTCGCCTCCGACCGGGCGGCGCAGGTGACCGGCATGGTGCTCCCGGTGGACGGCGGCACCTCGGTCGGCATCCCGATCCAGCGGATGGCCGAGATCATGACGCCGCGACCCCCGGCGGATCCGGCCGCCCCGACGGGCCCGTAGCCTGCCGCCATGCCGTTCCGGCCGTCCCCCTACGACGTCGTCGAGGCCTCGCGCCGCGTCTGGCTCGACCGCTGGGACGAGGGGTCCGCGTCGGGCAACGCCGTGTTCACGGCCATCCTCCGGTCGCACCAGATGCTGATGCACCAGGTGAACGAGGTGATGAAGGACCACGGGCTCACCTTCGCCCGGTACGAGGTGCTGTCCTGGCTGGCGGCCGAGCCGCAGTCGGCGCTCGCCCTCAGCTGGATCAGCGAGGTGCTGCGCATCCCACCGGCCACGGTCACGAACCTGATCGACCGCCTCGTCGCCGACGGGCTCGTGCGCCGCGTCCCCCACGAGTCGGACGCCCGCACGACGCTCGCGGAGATCACCCGCCGGGGTCGCACGGTGGTGGAGAAGGCCACGCAGGAGCTGAACGAGGGCGTGTACCGGCCGCTCGGGCTCGACGAGCAGGACCGGGAGCGGCTGATCGGCCTGCTCGGCGACCTCCGGTCCCGTGGGGGCGAGTTCGACACGTCGCGGTCGGAGGAGCGGATCGCCCGCCTCGACTCCAACCGCACGGCCCCCTGAACGGACCTGTCCCCGCCAGGGATGCCCGTCGCTCGCGCTCCCACACCGTTCTGTTCGTCGAGGGCGTCGATCTCCGACGCCCTCGACGAACGGAACGGGCATCTGCGGGGCGCCGGGGGCGTCTGCGGTCAGGCGGGTGGGGAGGCCAGGCCGTCGGCCGGCTCGCCCCAGCGGTCGAGGAACGTCACGTCCGCGACCGGTCGGCGACGCAGCGGGCCGTGGTGCCCCCGCGGCCAGCCGACGACGACGTGGCCGGCCATGAGCCAGTCGTCGGGCACGCCGACCGCCTCCCGGAGGAGGTCCTCGCCGTACGACGCCCAGCTCGTGGGGCAGGCGCCGAGGCCCTGCGCACGTGCCGCGAGCAGGAAGTTCTGCATGGCCGGGTAGACGGACCCGCCGAGCAGCAGCTCGGACGCGCTGTCGAAGTGCTTGGTGGTGAACAGCACGGAGGTGAACTCGCCGGCCCGGTCGTGGAGCTCGTAGGTGGCCCGGTGCGACCGCGCGATGCGGCTGTCGTCGTCGGCCGCCGGACGGGTCATCGAGTAGAGCGGCTCGATCACCTCGAGCGAGATGGCCGCGGCCCGGGCGACGGCGGCGCGGTTCGCCTCCGACCGGAGCACGACGAAGTGCCAGGCCTGCCAGTTGCCGCCCGACGGCGCCCACGTCGCGGCCTCGAGGCAGCGCGCGAGCGTGGCGTCGTCGACGGGTTCGTCGGTGTAGCGGCGGATGGCCCGTGCCGTCGCCATGGCCGTCCACACGTCGAGGTCCGCGTCGGTCACGACACGCGCTCCCTGCCCCGGTCCGGACCCGGTCCGGCGTCGCCCGCCACCACGTCGGCCGCCCACCGGTAGTCGGGCTTGCCGTTCGGTCCGCGCCGGACCGCGTCCACCACGACCACGCGCTTCGGGCACTTGTAGCCCGACAGCTGGGTCTTGGCGTGCGCGATCAGCTCGGCCTCGCCGGGCGCCGTCGACGGGTCCTCCGGAGCCACGAGCGACACGACCGCGACCACCGCCTGGCCCCACTTGTCGTCGGGGACGCCCACGACGATGGCGTCGAGCACGCCGGGGTGCCGCTTGAGCACCTCCTCGACCTCCTCCGGGTACACCTTCTCCCCGGCGGTGTTGATGCACGCCGAGCCCCGCCCGAGCAGGCGGATCTCGCCGTCGGCCTCGACGGTGGCCACGTCACCGGGCACCGACCAGATCCGACCGTCGATCGTGCGGAAGGTGGCGGCCGTCTTCTCGGGGTCGTTGTAGTAGCCGACCGGGATCGGACCGCCGACCGCCAGCAGGCCCCGCTGGCCGGAGCCCGGCACCACGTCGGCGCCGTCGTCGTCGATGACCCGGGCGTGCTCGCCGAGCACGAAGCGCGCCGTCGTCGCCGAGCCGCCGGGCCGGGCGATCGAGTTCGCGAACCCGACACCCTCCGACGAGCCGAGCGCGTCGGCCAGGGTGGCGCCGCACCACCGGTGCAGGTCCTCCTTCACCTCCTGCGACCACATCACGCCCGAGGACAGCACGATGCGCAGGCTCGACAGGTCGTAGGGGTGGCCCTCCGCGGATGCCTCCCCGAGCGCGGCGAGGATCGGCTTCGCGAACGCGTCGCCGACGATCGTGAGCTGCGTGACGCGGTGCTCGGCCACCGCGCGGCACAGCTCGTGGGCGTCGAACGACGAGGACGGCAGCGTCACCACCGAGCCGCTCGCCGACAGGACGGCGATCGACGTCAGGGCCGACGTGCCGTGCATCAGCGGGGCGGCCGGGAGGAGCCGGATCGCCTTCCCGCGCTCGTGGAACTCCCGGGCCGCGGACGCGACGTCCGCCGGGGTCTCCGGGACCGGTGCCCCCACGGCGCCGAAGGTGGACGCCGCCGCGCCGAGCATGCTCCGGTGGGGCCACATCACGCCCTTGGGCCGCCCCGTGGTGCCGCCCGTGTAGAGGAGCCACAGGTCGTCGCCGCTGCGCCCGATCGGCGCCATGGGCCGGTGGTCGCGCACCACCGCCTCCAGGTCGTCCGCCCAGTCGGGCAGGGGGTGCTCGTCGTCCGCGCCCACGCACACGAAGGTCCGCAGCAGCGGGAGCGAGCCCCGGATCGCGTCGAGCCGATCGGCGAAGCTCGCGTGGAACACCACCGCGACGGCATCGGCGTTGCCGAGGAGGTACTCGAGCTCCGGCTCGAGGTAGCGGTAGTTGACGTTCACCGTGGCGGCGCGCACCTTGAACGCCGCGAAGGTCGCCTCCAGGTACTCGGGCCGGTTGTAGAGGTGGAGCGCCACGTTCGAGCCCGCGCCCACGCCACGCTCGTCGAGGTACGACGCGAGCCGCGCCGCGCGGTCCTCGAACGCCCCCCACGCGAGCTCCGTGCCGTCGTGCAGCAGCGCGGTGGCGTTCGGCACCGTCGCGGCGACCGCCTCCCACGCGGTCGCCACGTTCAGCCCCGCGTCCGTTCGACCCATCACGCGCCTCCGATCGTCGTCGGGCGCGACCGCCGGTGGGAGCGGGTCGGGCCGGACGGCTGCGCCGACTTCGACGTCGGCGTCAGTGTAGGAGCGCGCCCCCGGCCGACCGTGGGGCACGGATGGTGCACGGGTCGGCGCGGACCGCCCAGTGGGACGGGCCGTCGACGTCCGGCGACCGGCGCGCCGGCCCCGGTCGGGCTCAGCGCACCTGCGGCTTGACCCGGGCGCTGTGGAACGACGTCTGGCCGGCCTCGATGTTCTCGTAGGTCGTCCCGAGCGACACGATCATCGAGATCTGCGCGAGCGCCTCGCGCCGCGTCGTCTCGTGCGCCAGCCACGCGGCACGGAGCGTCCCCTGCACCGCGAGCGGCGGCGACGTGGCGATGGCGCTCGCCACCCACATCGCGCGGTCCATCAGCTCGTCGGCCGGCACGACGTCCGACACGAGCCCGACCTGGTGGGCCCGCTGCGCCGACATGCGCTCGTGGCCGCCCATGAGCGCGATCCGGAGCATCTCGCCGAACGGCAGCTTCTGCAGGAGGTGCACCGTCTCGAAGCCGGCGACCATCCCGTAGCTCACGTGCGGGTCGAAGAACGTGGCGTGCTCGGCGGCGATGATCACGTCGGACTCGCCGAGCATGTAGAGCGCACCGCCGCAGGCCATGCCGTTGACCGCGGCGATGACCGGCTTCCACATGTCGTTCTGCTTCGGGTTGATGTTCTCACCCGGGTCGTTGAACATGAACGGCGTCGAGATGCGCCCGGACTTGTCCGTGCCGCGCCGCTCGCCGTCGGGGTCCTCGAGGTACTCGACGATCGACTCCTCGCGGTCGATGCCGGTGCAGAAGGCCTTCTCCCCCGCGCCCGTGAGCACGACGACGCGCACGTCGTCGTTGCCGCGCAGGCTCAGCCACACCTCGCGCAGCTCGCGCTGCATGGCGCGGTTGAACGCGTTGTGCACGTCGGGGCGGTCGAGCGTGACGATCGCGACGCCGTCGCGCTCCTCGTACCGCAGCGTTTCCAGTCCATCCACGATGCGTCCCCCCGGGGCAGGATCCGGCGGCAGGACACTAGCGCCGGCCGGCCCGCCCCGCTGACGCACGTGTCAGGTTCTCGCTCCCGATGCGCCCGCGACGTGTCCGCCCCACCCACCGGGCCCTTTGTCCGCGCTTTTCGTCGCAGGCCGACGGAAGGCGCGGACAGAACGCCCGCGGGGTGCGCGCGATCGCGTTCGGCCCGACCCGTGTCAGAGGTGGAAGCGGGTGAAGAAGCGCCAGATGACGTCGGTGGCGTCGAGCGAGGTCGCGGTGGCGCCGACGATCGGGCGGATCCACCCGAAGAACGTGCTGCCCGGCCACGAGTGGCCCCCACCGCCGATCCGGTAGAACTCCGCGGCCGAGCCGACCGCGGCGCAGTCCCAGGTGAACCGGGTGATCGGCCCGTGGGTCGCCGGATCGGGATCCGGCTGGAGCACCGTCGAGGACGGACCGGTGCACCCGTACTTCGTGGCGATGGCCTGCGGCGTGTCCGCGTAGGCGGCGTAGGGCAGGATCGGGTCGCTCGTGCCGTGGAACGTCACGAACGGGACCTTGCGGTCGGTCACCGTGCACCGGTCCTGGATGCCCGCCACGGGCGCGGCGGCCGCGAAGGTGTTGGACCGCATGCACATCAGCATCGACGTCATCGCCGCCCCGAACGACAGGCCGGTCACGTACACGCGGGATCGGTCGATGCACATCGTCGACTCGAACTTGGCGACCAGCGCGTCGACGAAGTGCAGGTCGGGGTTGCCCTCGGCCAGCGACACGTCCCAGTAGACGCCGTTGCCCTGACCGATCGGGTACGCGACGGCGAAGCCCTCGGCGCGCGCCTCCTCGCTGAACTGGGTGGCGAACGGGTGCGTGCCGGCCCAGCCCTCGAGCAGGCCGTGGAAGTCGAGCACCAGCGGGATCGGGGTCGTCGTCCCCGGGACGTGCGTCGGCGGGACCGTGAACGAGTACCGCCGGTGCCCGCCGTCGACGGCGACGGTGGCGGCGCGGTCGGTCACCGGTCCCTGCGTGGTCACGCCGCATCCCGCCGACGGCCCCGTCACGCCCGGCGGCGGGTCGGTCGTCACGAGCGGTGGTGGTGTGCACCCCGCCAGGACGAGCGCTGCGAGCCCCGCCACGGCGGCGGCCACGATCGATCGTCTCCCCACGTCCCCTCCCCGATGAGAACTGCACTGCTCCGCAGGCGCGACCCTAACGAGGTGGGTGCCGGGGCGACAGCCCCGGGTGCCGCCGACCGGGACGACCGGACCCGGTCCCCTGCCTCAGTCGCCGACGGACGCGGCTGCGGCGAGGACGGCGTCGACCGCCACCGACGGCTGGGACACCATCGACACGTGCGACGCCGCCACCTCGGTCACCGTGGCGCCGGCCCGCTCCGCCATGCGCCGCTGCGTCGCCGGCGGGATGACGCGGTCCTCCGTGCCGACGACGGCCCAGCTCGGGATCGACGTCCACGCCGTCGCCTCGGTCGGGCCGATGTTGGCGCCCAGGGCGATCGGCCGCTGGCTCGCGACGATCAGCCACCGATCCGCCTCGGGCAGGTCCTGGGCGAACGACCCGTGCACGGTGTCGGCCTTGAGGAACGCCTCGACGTCGCCCTCGGGAGCCCCCGGGTAGCCGCCGAGGTCCAGGACCGCCGTCGGGTCCGGCACGTCGAGCGCCGAGCCGGAGCCGCCGAGGATGTCGAACACGGTCTCCCCCACGTCGGGGATGAAGGCGTTGACGTAGACGAGGGCCCGCACGTCGCCGCCCTGGGCCCCGGCGTTGGTGATCACCACCCCGCCGTAGGAGTGGCCCACCAGCACGACCGGTCCCGTCGTCCGCTGCTCCAGGAACGAGGCCACGTACGCGGCGTCGCCGGCGACTCCGCGCAGCAGGTTGGGCGGCGTCAGGACCTCGAACCCACGACCCTGGAGGTCGGTGGACACGGCGTCCCAGCTCGAGCCGTCGGCCCAGGCACCGTGGACGAGGACGATCGTGGGGTGCGGCATGGTCCCTCCCGGGGGCACGACGGGTCGGTCGCCCGTGTCGTGTCCCGTGGACGCTACGACGGCGCCGGTGGACCGAAGATGAAGATCGTGCGAACAGCCGGGCGCCCGGGGCCCGCAGCTAGCCTCCGCACGTGCACCGGATCTTCACCACGAGCGTCGCGTCCGTCTACCCCCACTACGTGGCGAAGGTGGAGCGCAAGGGTCGCACGGAGGCGGAGCTCGACGAGGTGATCGAGTGGCTCACGGGCTACGACGAGGCGGCGTTGCGGCACCACCTCGACGAGGGCACCACGTTCGAGGACTTCTTCGCCGGCGCCCGGATGAACCCGAACGCCTCGTCGATCACGGGCGTGGTGTGCGGCGTCCGCGTCGAGGACGTCGAGGATCCGCTGATGCAGCAGATCCGCTACCTGGACAAGCTCGTCGACGAGCTCGCGAAGGGCAAGGCGATGGAGAAGGTCCTCCGGAGCTGACCGCCGGGCGGCGTCAGCCGGCCAGGTAGCCGCCGTCCACGGCGAGCGTGTGGCCGGTCAGGTAGGACGCCGCCGAGCTGGACAGGAACAGCGCCGCGCCGGCGATCTCGTCGGGCCGGGCGAGGCGGCCCATCGGCACGTGGGCCAGCTCCGCGTCGAGCAGCTCGGGGAACGCAGCCATCGGCGCCGTCATCGGGGTGTCCACGAGCCCGGGGGCGATCGCGTTGACGCGCACGCCCCGACCGGCCCAGCGGTTGGCGAGGTTGACGGTCAGGGCGACGACGCCGGCCTTGGCGGACGCGTAGCCGGGCACGATGGTCGACGCCCGGAACGCGGCCATCGACGCGAGGTTGACCACGCTGGCCCCGCCCCCGAGCGTGCTCGCGAACAGGAGCCGCCGGCAGCCCGTCGTCAGCCGCATCTGGCCGGTCAGGTTGATGGCGACGGAGGCCGCGAAGGCGTCGGGGTCCCACTCGTCTCGGCCCCCGGGCAGGTTGGCGCCGGCGTTGTTGACGAGCACGTCGAGCGCGTCGAGCGACGCCACGAACGCGCCGACCGACGCGTCGTCGTCGACGCGCAGCGTCCGGAACCCGAAGCGGTCGAGGTCGATGTCGTACTCCGACGCGGCCGCCCGGGTGCCCGTCACGACGACGTCGGCGCCGGCCGACGCGAACGCGCCCGCGATGGCGTGGCCGATGCCGCTCGTGCCCCCGGTGACCACGACGCGGGCCCCCGCGAAGTCGAAGGTCGCGCCGTTCGCCACTCAACCTCCCCGCTTGTCGAGCGCACGCCGCAGCCACGCGCGCTCCCAGAAGTTGCCCGTGGCACCGAGGAGCGCCTCGGTCGCCGCCCGTGCCACATCGAGCGCACCGGCGTCCGCGTCGTCGGCGGCGAGGACGAGGTCCGTGAGCTGGAGCGCCTCGACCGGGCGCCCGGCGTCCAGGTGGGCGCGCGCTGCGGCGACGAGCGGCGCCGCGCCCGCCGCCGCCACGACGTCGGGCGCGACGGCGAGCGGCGGCACGCCGTACAGCTCGGTGGTCGACCGGTGGTGGAACCAGCCGGCGTAGTTCTCCCAGATCGCCCGCACGTTCCAGCTCGTCTTCCCGTACCCCTCACCGACGTCGAGGTGCGCCGGCGTGCGGACCTCCCGCATGAGCGACCACACGTCCCGCCCGGCGTTCATGCCGTCGACGGTCCGGTCGTGGACCCAGCGCATCGCCTCCTGCATCTCGGCGACGGCCTCGAGGATGCGGTCCCGCCCGTCGACGGGACCGAAGTGGCCCGTCACGAGGCGGTCGGGGCCCAGCTCGGCGACCACGTCGAGCGAGTCGATGTAGGTGAGGGCGTCGCGGTAGCGGTCGCCGCGGATGGTCACCAGGTTCGGGACGTGCCCGAACAGCGGCCCGAACAGGTTGCCGGACAGCAGCGTGCGGCTCTCCGGCAGCCACACGACCATCGAGTCGAACGTCTCCCCGCCCGGCGTCGCGATCAGCTCCATCCGGCGGCCGCCGACCACGAGGTCGAGCCGGTCGTCGACCACGACGTCGGGCTCCGGCCGGGCCTGCGCGACGTGACCGACGCCGACGGACGCGGCGTGCTCCATGGCGGCGAGGATCGCGTCCATGAACGCGAACGCCGAGTTGCGCGACCGGAACGCCTCCAGCCGCTCGTTGTCGTCACGCCAGACCGTGAAGTTCGCCTGGGCGACGACGTCGCTGTCGGGGTCGCGCACGACGTCGACGCCTCCGACGTGGTCGTAGTGGCCCTGGGTCAGCAGCACCGCCCGGACCGGCGAGTCGTCGACGCGGTCGAACGCCCGCCGGTGCAGCGGGCCCTCGAAGCCCATGCCGGTGTTGACGACGACCCGGCCGTCGTCGGTGGTCAGGAGGTAGCTGTTCGACCAGCCCGGCGACATCCAGAGGCCGTCGCCGAGGTCGACCGCGGGGGCGTCGGTGGCGGCCGCCACGTCCTCGAACCCGGGTCGCTCGCGGTGGATGCCCGGCATCAGCGCACCTCCCGGTGGATCTGCGGGAACGCCTCGAAGTAGAAGGCGTAGCGCTCGTAGAGCTCCTCGGGCTCGATCCCGAAGTCGGCCCGGAGGTCGTAGACGACGCGGCCGTCGCGGCCGCGGGGGTTGGCCGCGACGTACGCCTCCAAGCCGCTGCGGCACCCGTCCGTCACGTCGAGCCCGGCGGCGGCGAGGATCGAGCCGGCCATCGCCACGTCGTCCGCCATGAGCTCCCGGAACTCGACGTCGACGCGCTGCGCCGGCGGGATCGAGCCGGCGTCGCGCACCGCGGCCCGCAGCAGGCGCTCGACACGGTCCGCCCAGTAGCGGGCGAGCTCGTCGGCCTCGATCGACCGGCGCCGCATCCGGTCGCCGTAGGCGAGCATCGTGATCGCCGATTGCAGCACGGCGACGGGGTCGCGCAGGGTGAGGGCGATCGTCGCGTCGGGGAACTCGGCGAGGAGCGGGCCCAGCTGCTCGAGGTGCTGCGGGCACTTGAGGACCCACCGCTCGGGTCCCCGGAGGAAGCTCAGGACCTGCAGCTCCCGCCGCAGGAACGCGTAGTGCGGCGCCTGGTCGAGCGAGAGGTACGCGTCACGCCACCCGGGCACCCTGGCCATCCACTCCAGCGTGTACGTGCACAGGTCCAGGTCCATGAGCTCGCACTCCTCCTCGATCGAGTCGGGAGGTCGGTCGTGCATGAGCCGCGTGAGCGGCGACACGTCCTGGGTGGCCTCGTGCTCCCGGAGGGCGCGGACGTAGCGCGGGTCGACGCCGTCGCGACCGGGTCCGTCACCGGGCACGGGGACCGGCTCCTGGATCTCCCACCACGGCAGGGAGCGGAGGCGGGCGTCGGTCGCCAGCAGGTTCACGAGGTGCGTCGTGCCCGAGCGCGGCAGCCCGACCACGATCACCGGGGGCCCGAGCTCCACCTCGGCCGCCTCCGGGTACCGGCGGGTGAGGTCCTCCAGGCGCAGCCGGGCCGACAGCAGGCCGAGGAAGCGACGGCGCAGCAGGAGGCGCCCCAACCCGGACAGGCCGTGATCGGCGTCGACGGCCGCGACCTGCGCCGCGAGGCGATCGAGCAGCGACGGGTCGCCGAGGTCCTCGAGGCCGGTGCGCCGGCGGGCCTCCGCGACCAGCCGGCCGGGATCGAGGTCGACCTCCATCGCGACGGTCGACTCGAAGATCTCCCGCTCGATGCCCCCGCGCACCGGGTCGCGGAGGTCCTCGATCCGCACCTCGCCCAACGTGCCCTCGCCCGTCATGGTCCCCCTCGTCGCGGGCCGCATCGTACCCACGTGCCCCGGGGCGCCGGGCCGCCGCCGACGCGTCCGAGCGGCTCCCTCCTGAGGCGGTGTGGTGGAATGCGGCATGGCCGAACGCATCGAGATCACCCGGGACATGAAGGCCTCGCCGGAGGCCGTGTACGCCGCCATCTCCGACGTGACGCGCATGGGCGAGTGGTCGCTCGAGTGCCACTCGTGCGAGTGGCACGACGGCGTCGACGGCCCGGCGGTCGGTGCGACCTTCGACGGGCACAACCGCAACGGCGAGCACGAGTGGACCAGCACGGGCACCGTGATCGAGGCCGACCCGGGCCGCGCCTTCGCGTTCGAGTGCTCGATGTTCGACTTCCACTTCTCGACCTGGGGGTACCGCATCGAGCCGACCGACTCGGGTTGCCGCGTGACCGAGTGGACGGAGGACCTGCGCCCGGAGTCGGCGCTCGAGTTCAGCAAGCAGATGTCGGGCATCGACGACCGCCCGGGCCGCAACCGCGACACGATGAGCGGGACCCTCGAGCGGCTCGCCGCGGCCGTCGAGTCCTGACGACGGCGACGGGCCCGGGCGACGGCGAGCTCACGTGGACCGCGACGCCACGCTGGACCTGATCGATCGGCTGCTCGTGCGCGTCGAGACGCGCTCCACCGACCTCGCGGACGCCCCGATGGCGGAGGACGTCGGGCCGTTCCTGTCCGAGGACCGGCACCGGCTGGAGGTCGACCGCTTCTTCCTCGGCACGCCCCAGGTGGTCGGGTTCGCCGGTCAGGTGCGCTCGCCGGGCGACGTCCTCACCACCGAGGTCGTCGGGGTCCCGATCGTCATCTGCCGCGACGCCTCGGGCGTGCTGCGCGCCTTCGTCAACGCGTGCACCCACCGGGGCGCCCGGGTCGCCGACGGCCCGGGCAGCACGTCGCGGCTGACCTGCGGGTTCCACGGGTGGACCTACTCGCTCGACGGGGTGCTGGCCGGGCGCCGGTCGGCCGACGCGTTCCCGCCGGCCGACGCGTCGTGTTCCCTCCGGCCGCTGCCGGTCTCCGACCGGTCGGGGCTCCTCGTGGTCGCGGCCCGGCCCGACGTCGGTCAGGAGGCCGTGGACTCGCACCTCGCGTCGATCGAGGACCAGCTCGTCGGCTTCGACCTCGCGGCGACGACGTTCCTCGCGGAGCGGCGCGTCGACGTGGACGCGAACTGGAAGCTCGTGACCGGCGTGAGCTGCGAGAGCTACCACTTCGCCACCCTGCACCGGACGTCCGTCGCGCAGTGGCTGCACGACCACGCCGTGTTCGACGAGTTCGGCCGCCACTGCCGCTGGGCGTTCCCGCTCAAGGGCATCGAGCGGCTCCGCGACGAGCCGAGGTCGTCGTGGCCGGCCGAGGTGCCCGGTGCCGTCAACCACGTCCTGTTCCCCGGCACGATCCTGGTCACGAGCGGCAGCGGCGCGCAGCTGATCCGGGCCGAACCGGCGGGCCCCGGTCGGAGCCACGTGACCTACCTCGGCGTCCACCACGACGCGACCACGCGCGACGCGGCGCTCGCCGCGTACGACTTCGGCGGCGACGCGTTCGAGCGCGAGGACCTGGTCGCGGTCGCGCAGGCGCACCGCGGCCTGGCGAGCGGCGCGTCGCGGCTCCTGATCGGTCGCAACGAGCCGGCGCTGCAGTTCGTCCACCGGACGTGGCGCGAGCAGCTGGACGAGGCGACGGACCAGGCACCGGTGACCGCACGGGCACCGGCGGGTTGACGAGCTCCGCCCGCCCACCCACGCGTTCTGACGATTGTTCGTGTCGTCCAGCAGCGCGGATCGTCATGGGAACGAGTGAGAGGCTCCGTCGACGCGCCGACCTGATCCGGGCGCGCTACTCCTCCACCACCTCACGCAGGCCGTCGAGCATCGTCGACCAGTTCGCCTCGAACTCCTCGCGGTGCGCACGGTCCTCATCCGTCACGCCGCCGGTGAGGTTCGTCTGCGTCAGCGTGACCTCCGTCCCGCCGTCGGCGTCACCCAGTCGGATCGTGACGACGTGGTAGTTGTCCGGCGAGTCGTCCGTGCCGCCCATCGGGCTCCAGTGCGAGTAGGAGAGGACGCGCTCCGGCTCCACCTGCAGGATCTCGCCGCGGTCCTCGAAGGTCTTCCCGTTCCACTCGCCCGTCCACGTGATCGGGCTCCCGACCTGCCAGTCGGTCTCGATGCGGGCGCCGCCCAGCGTGTAGCGCTGCGCGAGGTCGGGATCGGTCAGCGCCTCCCAGACCGCGGCGGTCGGCGCCTCCGCGACCACGGACACCTCGGCCACGACGTCGGGTTCGTCGGACATCTCGTCCCTCCTCGGGCTCGACCACCGGCCCCGGAACCCCTCCCCCGACCGCCGCCGATCCATGCGCGCCAGCGGGGAGCCCGTCCGGGGACGGCCGCCGGATCAGCGCAGCCCGGCCAGGTAGGCGGCCACGTCCCGCGCTTCGTCGAGGCTGAGCCCGAGGTCGGGCATGGCGGTGCCGGGCTCGACCGACTGCGGATCCCGCACCCACCGCACCATGTTCTCCGGCGTGTTCGGCAGCTCGCCGGCGATGAACGTTCGGCGGCCCATGGCGTCGAGTGGCGGGCCGACGAGCCCGTCGGCCGCCGGCACGCCGGGGATCCGGTGGCACGAGCCGCAGCCGCGGTCCTCGATCACCTGCCGTCCGATGTCCGGGTCGCCGAACGTCACGTCGGGCGATCGGCTCTGCCGGACCTCCTCGCCGCAGCCGATCGCGATCACGGCCGAGATCACGAGGAGCAGCAGCACCGGCAGGACGAACGCCGCCCGGGCGCGACGACTGGAGGTGCCGGTCAGCCGTCCCACGAGACCCGCTCCCCCGGCGACGGCCCCGAGCCCAACCACCGGACGAACAGCACGCTGGCCGCGACGAGCAGCACGAGCCCGCCAGGCACCCACATGATCGCCCCGGCGATCTGCTGGTCCGAGAGGGGCGCGACGCCGCGCTCGGCGGCGGAGCGCAGCTGACTCTCGTAGAGGGTGCGCGGCGCCAGCGTCAGCAACGCCGCCACGGCGCCCATCGGCAACCCGAGGAGGAACAGGTAGACGACGGCCAGGCCCGATCGCTCGTGCCACCCCGTGGTGACCACCAACCACCAGAGCGCGCACCCGGTGGCGAACATGAGCAGGTGCTCGACGTCGTGCAGCGGCTCGTGCCGCACCGCCGCGTCGTAGATCGTCGGCACGTGCCAGACCGTCCACGTCGCCACCACCGCCACGAGGATCGAGGCGGCGAGCCCGACCGGGCGGTGCGACGCGTGCGACGTGCGGCTCACGCGGTGGCCCGCCCGCACGGCGCGGCGGCGGGCGCGGACCGGCAGCACCGCCGTCGCGACGACCAGGGGCGTGCCCAGGACCAGGAGCAGCGGGGCAACGAGACCGAGCAGCAGGTGCTGCACCATGTGCACCGACATGAGGTCGTCGGCCACCTCGTCGAACGGTGGCGAGACGGCCACGACGAGCACCGCCCACCCGCACCAGAACGCCGCCGTGCGGACCGGGGAGACGACCGCCGATCGCGGCGCCCGGCGGGCGATGCGCCGGTGGCCGAGCGCGTAGACCGCGGCGCCGACGGCGCACGCGAGCAGCGCGGGATCGCCGAGCCACCCGGCGACGCCCGTCCCCCCGCCGTGGGCCGGCACGGCGAGGGCGCTCACGAGCACGCCCGCAGGACGTAGACGGGGACGCTCTCGAGCACCACCAGCGCGAGGGACGCGACGTTGAAGACCACCGCGATGTGCGCGAGGAACCGCGAGCGCCCGGTGATCCCGCCGGCGCGGGTGTCGACGCGCCCCGCGGCGAACGAGGCGGCGAGCGCCGACAGCACGCCCAGCACCGCGACGACGTTGATGACCGTGAGGATCCAGGCGGGGACGCCGTCGCACACGGCGGGTTCGGCGACCGACAGCCCCACCAGGTGGAACACCCACCACAGCACGCCCCCGGTGAGCGCGTACAGGAGCACGAGCACGTGCGCGGGCGGGGGCGCGTCCGTCCGGTCCTCGCTCGCGGTGATGGCGACCATCGAGGTCGCGTGCCCCCCGCCGGTGCCGCTCACAGCAGCGTGACCGACAGGTAGAGGGAGGAGAACACGAACACCCAGACGACGTCGACGAAGTGCCAGTACATCGTGCCGACCTCGACGGGGTCGCTCCGCCGGGCGCCGTAGTGCCCGGCCAGCATCCGCCAGAGCAGGAACCCGAGCACGACGATGCCGATCAGCACGTGGAGGGCGTGCAGCGCGGTGATCGTGTAGAAGACCGAGCCGTAGGCGTCGGTGGACGGCGTGAAGTGCGGCCAGAGCGTGACGTACTCGTCGACGTGGCCCACGAGGAACGCCGAGCCCATCAGGATGGTGAGGGTCAGCCCCGCGGCGGCGAAGCCCCGCTGGCCGCGCTTGACGGCCCGCTCCGCCACCACGGCCGGGACGGTGCTGCCCAGCAGGACCACGGTGCGGACGCCCGACTTCGCCAGCTCGGGATCCTCGATCCCGTCCATCGGCCACCGGTGGTTCAGCGCGCGGAGGTAGAAGTTCCCGAACAGGAGGAGGGCGAAGAGCATCGCCTCCGTGGCGATCAGGAGCACGACCCCCCACCAGCCGAGCGACCGCCCCGACCGCCGCGCCTCGAGCGGCGGCACGCCGATCGACAGCTCGCGGGTGATCAGGTCGCCCGACGCGAGATCCGCCATCAGCCCTCCTCCTCGTGCTGCTGGACGCCGGCGTGCCAGCTGATGAGCGCCGCGGTCACGACGATCCCCGTCGCGATGGCGAGGAGCCACGACCGCAGGACGAAGCTGATGCTGAACCCGAGGCCGCACAGCGCCACGACGAGCGGCCAGATGCTCGGTCCCGCCATGGTCGCCACCTCGACCCGGTTGGCGTCGAGGACCGACGTCGTCAGCGTCCGGTGGTGGCCGTGCTGCGGCTCCACGACGTCCTCGTCGCCGACGTAGCGGACCCGGGGCACGTCCTCGCCCGGCTCCCGGTCCCACATCGGGTTGGTGCTCGACACGACCGGGAACGCGGCGAAGTTGTAGGCGGGCGGGGGCGACGACGTCGCCCACTCCAGCGACTCGGCGTGCCACGGGTCGTCACCGGCCGGCGCACCCCGGAACCGGCCCACGAGCAGGTTGCCGAGCGCGAGCACGAAGCCGGCGGCGAGGACGAAGGCGCCGACGGTCGACAGCAGGTTCATGCCCGCCCAGCCCAGGCCGCTGCTGTACGTGTAGACGCGGCGCGGCATCCCGGCGAGCCCCAGGAGGTGCTGCACGAAGAACGTCAGGTTCATCCCGACGAACGAGAGCCAGAACGCCACGACGGCGGTGCGGCGGTCGTACATCCGGCCGGTGATCTTCGGCATCCAGAGGTGGAGGCCCGCGAAGATCGGGAACACCGATCCGCCGATCAGCACGTAGTGGAAGTGGGCCACGACGAAGTAGCTGTCGGTGACCTGGAGGTCCCACGGGACCACGCCCACCATCACGCCGCTGATCCCGCCGATGAGGAAGATCACGATGAAGCCGATCGCCCAGAGCATCGGCGGCTCGAAGCGCGGTCGACCGTCGGAACCGGCGATCGTCGCCACCCACGCGAACATCTGCACCCCGCTCGGGATGGCGACGATGAGGCTCGCCGCCGAGAAGAAGCTCGCCACGACGAGCGGCACGCCGGTCGCGAACATGTGGTGCACCCACAGGCCGAAGCTGATGAAGCTCGTCGCCACGATGGCGGCGACCACGAGCCGGTAGGCCGCGATCTCGCGGTGCGTGAACGCCGAGACGACCATCGACACGATCCCGGTCGCGGGGATGAACACGATGTAGACCTCGGGGTGGCCCCAGATCCAGAAGAGGTGCTGGTACAGCAGCGGGTCGCCACCGGCACCGGCGTGGAACCAGTCCATGCCGAACGCCCGGTCGAGCTCCAGGAGCAGCCCCGACAGCGTGATCGCCGGCAAAGCGAACACGATCATGAACGACATCGCGAGGATCGACCACACGAACAGCGGCAGCCGGTTGAACGACATGCCGGGCGCGCGCATCCGGAAGGTGGTCACGATGAAGTTGATGGCGCCGACGGTCGTGGACACGCCGAGGAAGGTCACCCCGACGGCCCAGAGGTCGAGGTTCACGCCCGGGCTGTACTCGGTGCTCGTGAGCGGCGTGTAGGAGAACCAGCCGCCGTCGGGCGCCTTGCCCACGACGAAGCTCGCGTACATGAACAGGCCGGCCAGGACGAAGACCCAGTAGCTCAGCGCGTTCAGGCGAGGGAACGCCATGTCGCGCGTGCCGATCTGGAGCGGCAGGAGGTAGTTCCCGAACGCCGCGAACATCGGCGTGTTGAACAGCAGGATCATCGTCGTGCCGTGCATCGTCATCAGCTGGTTGTAGGCCTCGGGCCCGAGCAGCCCGGAGTTCGGCTGGGCCAGCTGGGAGCGGAGGAGGAGCGCCTCGACCCCGCCGACGAGGAGGAACGCGAGCGACGTCACCATGTAGCGGAGGCCGATGCGCTTGTGGTCGACCGTGGTCAGGAAGCCGGCGATGCCCGGCGTGTCGGCCCAGACCTGCGCCAGCCGCGCCGTGCTCGCCGGTCCGGCCGGCGGCTCGTCGGCGGTGGTGGCGGGTGGCGGCGCGGTCGTCGTCACCGCAGGCTCTGGAGGTAGTCCAGGAGGCCCTGGAGCTGCGACGGGTCCATCGGGATGGGCGGCATGAGGTTCCCCGGCTTGATCGTCTGCGAGTTGGCGATCCAGCCGCCGAGCTGCCCCCGCTCGTTGGGGATCACCCCGGCGGCGAGGGTGCTGCGGGACGCGAGGTGGGTCAGGTCGGGACCGGCCGTGCCGCCGGCGCCGGTACCGCGGATCGTGTGGCAGCTCGCGCACGGGAGCGTGAGGAACGCCTCGAGCCCCGCCTGCTGCGAGGCCGTGCGCGGGGCCGCGGCGTCGCGCGCCTGACCCGCCAGCCACCGGTCGAACGCCGCCGGCGGCGACGCCTGCACGACGAACGCCATGCGCGCGTGCTGGAGGCCGCAGTACTCGGCGCACTGGCCCCGGTACAGGCCCGCCTCCCGGGCCGTGAGCACGAGGTGGTTGGTGTGCCCGGGCACCATGTCGACCTTGCCGTCGAGCGCGGGCAGCCAGAAGCTGTGGATCACGTCGTCGGACGTCAGCGTCACCTCGACGCGCCGACCGACCGGGATCCGGAACTCGTTGGCCGTCGTGACCCCTCGGTCGGGGTACCGGATCTCCCACCAGTACTGGTGGCCGATCACGTCGATCCGCAGGTCGCCGGTGCCGCCGCGGGCGTCGAGGGCCCCGAGCGACAGCACCGTGAGCACGACGATCACGACGACGGGCAGCGCGACGCCGCCGGCGAGGACGACGGCGTCCTCGGACCACCGCCGCCCGCGCCCGCCCCGCACGACGGCCCACACGAGCAGGGCGTAGAAGCCGACGGCGATCACCGTGCCGGTGACGATCATGAACCACCCGATCGACGAGATCCGTCGGGCGCCGTCCCCCGCCCCCGTGAACACGCCGTGGTCCCCGCCGCAGGAGGCGAGCACGAGCGGCGCGCCGGCCAGCCCCAGCAGCGCCAGCGCGACCACGGGTCGCGGCACCGGGGGCCGCCACACCGGGTGCGCGCGGGGTGCCATCCGCCCGCGCTCCTGCCCCCTGCCCTGCCGGTCAGAACCGCCGGACCGCCGCGCCTCGGCCGCTGTCGTTCCTAGGGGGCCCGCGATCGGGTAGCGACAGGGTCATGCGGTGGCACCCGGCCCGGACCGAGCTCACCATCCTCGGGTCCGCCGTCCTCGCCGCGACCGGGCTCACGTTCGTCCTCCTCCCCCTGGGAGCGGCGACGGCGGCGCCGAGCGCGGAGTCCGACCGGCCCTCGGAGCGCCAGGGCGAGCGGATCTGGCAGCAGGACTGCGCCGTGTGCCACGCGCCCGACGCGACCGGTTCCTTCCAGGGGCCCGACATCTCGCGCTCGGGCACGGCCGCGGTCGACTTCATGGTCCGGACCGGCCGCATGCCGGTCCCGATGGTCCGGCAGGTGGCCGGCGGGGATGTGCCGGCGCAGCCGGCCCAGGTGCGGCGGGGGCCGGTTCGCTACTCGGAGGCCGAGATCCGCTCGCTCGTGGCGTACGCCGCCCGCCTCGTGACGGGTCCGGCGGCGCCGCGGGCGCCGGCGCCCGGCTCGACCGACATCGCCCGCGGCGGCGACCTCTACCGCCTCGACTGCGCGGCGTGCCACCAGATGGCCGGGTCGGGCGGTGCGCTGGCCTACGGCACGGACGTGCCGGCGCTCGGCCGCTCGACCCCCGTGGAGGTGATCGAGGCCATGCGCGTCGGGCCCGGATCGATGCCGGTGTTCAGCGAGGCCTCGCTCGACGCGGACGACGCCGCGGACATCGCCGCGTACGTGCAGTACCTCCACCACCCCGAGGACCGCGGCGGTGCGGCCCTGTGGCACCTCGGCCCGGTGCCCGAGGGCCTGGTCGCCTGGATCGTCGGTGTCGGCGGCGTGATCCTCCTGTGCCGGTGGTTGGGCGAGCGCGACCGCGTGCGGACCCACTGACCGACCGACGGACGCGCTGACCGACCGACCGTCCTCCTCCGGCAGCCGGCCGCCGCTCAGGGCAGGAGCAGGTAGACCACGATGCCGCCGACGAGGATGACGGCGGACAGCACCAGCAGCGCGACGGACCCGCGACCGAGGGGCCGCAGCTCATCGGAGGCATCGGTGCGCGGCGTGTCGGTGCGGGCCATGGTGACCTCCTCGGTCCGGGCCGGGATCCAGGTCGGCCCTACCCCCGACCGGCGGTGCCATGCGCGGTTCGGTGCTCGACCGCGACCGCCGGGGTAGGGCGGCGCGGTGACGAACCCGAGGGGCCCGACCGACGGGGGCCCGCCGAGCGGACGGACCGTCGACGTCGTCGTCGGGTTCCTCCTGGCATCGGCCGTGGTGGCGGGTGCGGCGCTGGTCGTCGTGTACTGGCGCGGCGGGCAGGTCCAGGCCGAGGGGATCCTGCTCGCGGTCCTGCTGGGCTCGATCGCGATCGCCGTCGGGATGTGGGCCCGCCACTTCATGCCGCAGGGTCCGGTCGAGCAGGACCGACCGGTCCTCGCGTCGTCCGAGGAGGAGCGGGCGGCCGTCGCCGCGGAGTTCGACCGGGGCGAGCGGACCGTGATGAACCGCAGGGTGCTGCTCACGCTGCTCGTCGGGGCGTTCGGCACCATCGGCGCCGTCGCCCTCGTGCCGATCCGATCCCTCGGGCCCGACGTGCTGCCGGAGCTGCGGCGGACGGCGTGGCGTCGCGGATCACGGGTCGTCGACGAGCGCGGCGATCCCGTCGGCGTGGGCGACCTCGACGTCGACGGCGTGATCACGGTGTTCCCCGAGGGGGTGACCGAGGCGCAGCGCTCGGACACGCAGACACTCCTGCTGCGCGTCGGCCCCGGCGTGCTGCAACCGAGACCCGGGAGGGAGACGTGGTCGCCCGACGGCTACGTCGCCTTCTCGAAGGTGTGCACCCACGCCGGCTGCCCGGTCGGGCTGTACCAGCAGGAGACCCACCAGCTGGTGTGCCCGTGCCACCAGTCGGTCTTCGACGTCACCGACGCCGCCGCGCCGGTGTTCGGACCAGCCACCCGGGCGCTCCCCCAGCTGCCGCTCCGCGTCCAGGACGGGTTCCTCGTCGCCGACGGCGACTTCGACGAGCCGATCGGTCCCGCGTTCTGGAGCGGGGGCGGGTGAGGGCGGCCGGGTGATCCGCCGGCTCAGCCGGGCGATCGACACGCGGGTCGGCGCCGCGTCCTGGGTCCGCCGCGCGTTCGACCACGTGTTCCCCGACCACTGGTCGTTCATGCTCGGCGAGGTCGCCGCCTACGCGTTCCTCATCCTCGTCATCACCGGCGTCTACCTCACGCTGTTCTTCGACGCGAGCCTGCAGCACGTCACCTACCACGGCTCGTACGCGCCGCTGCACGGGCTGTCGATGTCGGGCGCCTACGCCTCGGTGGTCGGCATCTCGTTCGACGTCCGCGCCGGCCTCGTCATCCGGCAGATCCACCACTGGGCCGCGCTGCTGTTCCTCGCGGTGATCGTCATCCACGCCGCCCGCGTGTTCTTCACCGGCGCCTTCCGCAAGCCCCGCGAGCCCAACTGGATGATCGGCATCACGATGCTGATCCTCGCCCTGGCGAACGGGTTCGCGGGCTACTCGCTCGTCGACGACCTGCTGTCGGGCATCGGGCTGCGGATCGCGTACTCGATCGGCGAGTCCATCCCGGTCGTCGGCGTGTGGCTCGTCGGGCTGTTCTTCGGCGGTGAGTTCCCCGGCGACCAGTACCTGGGCCGCCTCTACATCGTGCACGTGCTGATCGTCCCGGCCCTGATCGCCGTGCTGCTCAGCCTGCACCTCGCGCTGGTCTGGCGGCAGAAGCACACCCAGTTCCCCGCACCGGGGCGCACCGAGCGCAACGTGGTCGGGTCGCGCCTCTTCCCCACGTACGCCACCCGGTCGCTCGCCCTCTTCCTCGGGGTGTTCGCCATCCTCGCCCTGCTGGGCGGCATCGCCCAGATCAACCCGATCTGGCTGTGGGGGCCGTACTCGCCCTCGGCGACGACGACCGCGGCCCAGCCCGACTGGTACGTCGGGTGGTTGGAGGGGGCGCTGCGACTGTTCCCGCCCTGGGAGGTGCGGGCCTTCGGCCACGTGATCCCGAACCCGTTCTTCCCGGCGGTGCTCATGCCGGGGCTGCTGTTCCTCGGGATGTACGCATACCCGTTCGTCGAACGGCGCCTGACGCGGGACCGGGCGAGCCACGAGCTCCTCGACCGGCCGCGCGACCACCCGGTCCGAACCGCCGTCGGCGCCTCGGTGCTCGCCTACCTCACCGTGCTCTTCGTAGCGGGCAGCCAGGACATCATCGCCTCGACCGCGGACCTGTCCGTGCAGTCGGTCGTGTGGTTCCTCCGGGTCGCCGTGTTCGTCGTCCCCGCGGTGACGTGGTTCGTCACGTGGTCGTGGTGCCGGGGGCTGTCGAGGGGCTCGACGGGTGGGGTCGACGCCGAACCTCCCCACGGCGACGTCGGCGGCGACTGGGTGGCGACCGGCGTGCCCGACTTGGACGCGGACACCGTGGCGGAGGAGGCGGGCGTCGACGAGCCGGCGGGCGAGCCGGTGCCGGCGGACGAGCCGGTGCCGGCGCGGCGACCGGGGCGGGTGCCCGAGCCCAGCTCGAGCGCCGCGGGCCAGCTGCTGCCGGGCCACCCGGCGCTGCAGCGGTGGGTGCGCGGCGCCGTGACGGCCGGCGTGGTGCTGGCCGTGCTGTTCGGTCGACGTCCTGGCGCTCGATCACCGCCGGCGCGCTGACGGCCCGCGGGTCGGGGGAAGACCGTTCCCAGGCGAACGATTCGACCGCACGGCGGCAACCACGTGCTCGGGCGGATGGCGCGGGGTCCGCGACGTGCCTCCGCTGCACGGGAGCATCCAGGACGTTCCGGCTGCGTCGCGGCTGGGCGTGCTGGCCGTCCGCGCAGGACCGACGTCCGTGCGTCAGGACGGCACGGTGATCCAGACCGTCACCGAGCTGGGCCCGGTGTACGGCTCGCTCTCCTCGCGCCAGCCGGCGAGGGTGAGGCGGCCACACCCGGGAGGCAGCACGTCGGTCACCTGGTCGATGCCGGTGCTGTCGTCGGACGACCAGACGATGTGCGTCCCACCGCCTCCGAGCAACGGCGTCCAGTCGAGCCGCCCGAACGCGATGTCCAGCGTGCGGAGCTCCAGCGGGGTGTTGCCCGAGTAGCAGAGGTAGGTGGACCCGGAGGGCACCGCACCGGGCGTGGCCGCGTGGACGGTGAACGTCGTCGGCGCCGTGATCACACCGCTCGGACCCTGGGGCGGGGTGGTGCAGCCGAGCAGGAGCGCAGCGGGGAGCACGAGCAGGACGCAGATCCGGCGCACGGTGCGAGCTGCGTTGCGCGGCCGAGGTCGGCTCCGGGCGATCCGCTCGTGCCTCCGATGCACGCCGAGCTCCGGGGCGATCGCGTTCGCCATGGTGGGCCCTCCTCGCCGGTCATCGGTGCCTCGCGCACCGATGCTGACGTCGCGATCATCGGGCTGCCGACGACGCCGAGCCAGGGTCCAAGGTCCCGAGGCCTGCACGGGCCAACCGGGGACAATCAGCCGCGCTGGGAGCGCGCTGGCTGTTGGTGTCGGAGGGGCGAATACGACACCGAGTACATGCGACCCGTGGGAAGCCTGGCTCGGGGTTGCCTGACGTGACCGGACGTCTCAAGGACCGGCGGGTGGCTGCCCGGAGCTGAGTGGTGGTCTGGCACAGACCGCACGATGTGGCGAGCAGTTGCCCAGTCGGACACCACCTGGCGTCACGTCGACTCGGCCGGCGCAACGATGAGGGACAGTTGCTTGAGCCGGCGGACCATGAGGCTGCGGTGATGGCGGAGCGCTGCTCCGGGCTCAATGCTGAACGACGATGTCCGTACGAGGAGCAGCTCGAACGTGACTCGGGCTTCCATTCGCGCCAGCAGTGCTCCGACGCAGAGGTGCGGACCCCAGCCGAAACCGACGTGCTGCCGAGGGTTCACCCGCTCGAGTTTTATCGTCGATCCGCCAAGTGCCGCCGTGCGGTTGGCCGCCGGCTACACGAAGCCGAGACGGGATCCGGCGGGCAGCGCTACCCCGCCGAGCGTGGTGTCGTTCGTATCCCTCCGGTAATGTCCACGGAACGGTGACTCGATCCGGCACACCTCCTTGACGAAAGTCGGGGAGAGCGAAGGTCGCTGCGGAGTCGGTCCTGGAGCGGGTGGTCCTCGGCCATCGCGCGGACGCTGGCGCCGAGCAGGCTCATCGTCGATTCGCCACCGGCGGCGAGCAGGGTCGCGATCATCCCGAATGCCTCGAGCTCGTCGATCGCGCCGGACGCTACGGCATCTGCGAAGGCCTCGGCGATCGTATGCGCTTCCTCGACGGACCGATCGCAGGCGTTTGCGAACGCTGCGATTGCGGGTCCGAGCTCGACGAGCGTCGCTTGGAGGCCGTCGCTGGACCGAGTAGATGTCCGCTGGCGCAGCAACTTCGCCTACATCGACGGCCACCGCTCTGACGGCACCACCCTCAAGCTGTGTCGCCTCCGCGACAACGGCTCCGCCCACCTCTGGGGCTTCGCTATCTACCGCGCCAGCCACGACGACTACGAAGTCTCCTACCTCCCCGCCGGCAGCTTCGTCGGCACCGCCGAAGAAGCCCTCGACTGCGCCTGCGGCCTCTACCTCAACCTCGATACACCGACGAACTAACGCGCGGGACCACTAGTCACATGGAATCAATTTCCGACCGCGTGTGAGAGATCACTTGCAGCGACCGAGAGGTCACTTGGCAGATGCTCGGAGGTCGGAAGTGGTGGTGTCGAGGCAGGTGTAGGTCTTGCCCTTCTGCGGGGATGTCACGACGAACTTCGAGTCGTGGATCTTCAGGATCGCGAAGCAGGACTGCTTGCCGAGTTGTGTGTGAGCGGTGGTCCAGTCGATGCCGGGGAGGAGTCCGTCGGCGGTGTAGTTCGTGTCGGAGTTGATGGTGTCGATCAGCTTCTGGCGATCGAAGCTCGGGCCGGTCTGCTTGAGCCCGTCGACGAACTGCTTGGCGTTGATCCAGCCGACGAGACTGTTCTCGTTGACTGGCTTCCCGGCGGAGCTCATCGCGTCCTTGAACTGCTTCAGGGAAGCCGGTTGCGGGTCGGCTTCGAAGGGTGTCTCGGCGATGTAGACGAACGAACCCTCGAAGAGGTCGCCGTACTCGTCCATCGTCGACTGGTCATAGGAGTTGGGGAGCAGCTGGATCGCGTCGAGCCCTTGCTTCTTCATCTCCTTGGCGAGGGTCACGACGCCGTTGTTGTCCATGCACGTCGCGACCACGTCGACGCCGGCATCTCGCATCTTCTGTACTTGGACGGAGAGGTCGGTGGTGCCGTAGGCGAGGGACGCATCCTTGAACGCAACCGTTGCGCCTGACTCCTTGCCGTAGGTGTCGAAGGACTTCTCGTAGCCCGAGAGACATCCGGCGGACTGCGGCACGTTGTAGGCGAGCAGTCCCACCTTCTTCCGGCCGTTCTTCTTCACGACGTAGGGGACGGTCTTGCTGGCCTGGCCGATGCCAAGGTAGGACCCGGATTGGCCGAACAGGTTCGCCTTGGGGTCCGCCGGGGTGCCGGCCCACTCCTCGTTGATCGCCCAACCGAACGTCGGGACGCCAGCCTTGACGAGTTGGTCTGCTCCGCTGAAGAGCAGGGTGGCGACGGGCAGGACTGCGAAGACGTTGTCCTGGTCGAGGAGTCCCCGTACCTCACTGGTGTTGTTGAAGGCCTTGTCGTCGCGCTTCGACGCCAGCACGAGCTTGCGTCCGAACACGCCGCCCTTCGCGTTGACGGTGTCGAAGTAGGCCTGCACCCCGTCGAACGCGGAGTCGTAGTTCCCGCCGACCGGGTTCGTCACCGACGCGACGCCTCCGACGCGGATCTCGGCGTCGGAGACTCCGGGGACCCCGGTGACCGCGACGTGCACACCTCCGGTCGACGTCGACGACGGCGTCGTGGTCGTCGATGAACTCGATCCCGATCGCTCAGAGTTGCCGCACGCCACCGCGACCATCGCCGCCGCTGCCGCGAACACGCCGACCTTCAGCGCCGCGCGAATCTTCATGACGGGTCCCCCTGGGTTCGTGTCACGCGAACCCCAGGCGACATTGCCCACGGGCCGCTGCAACTGGTTTACACCAACACCTCTGCGTGTAACGTCGCGGTCCCTACCCACCCGATACCCGGGTGAGCACCTGATACCACGACCCGTTGGCTCGCTCGTCGAGCTGCATCGGCGGTCTCAGGTGGTCACCGGGAGCGACTCCCAGCCTCGAACGGTCGATGTGTGGGCCCGGACCGCCCGGGACCAGTCCACCTCCCATGTCGGGAACCGGGCGAGCACCTCCTCGAGGGCGACGCGACCTTCCAGTCGCGCGAGGGCGGCGCCGAGGCAGAAATGGATGCCGTGACCGAATGCCACGTGGTGGTCGATGCGTCGCCGTACATCGAAGTGGTCCGGGTTCGCGAACCGCCGCTCGTCACGGTTCGCGGCAGCGGTCAGGAGCAGGACCGCACTTCCAGCGGGGACGGTCTGCCCGTGCAGCTCGACGTCGCTGGCAACCCAGCGTGCCTGTACCGGCGATGGCGATTCGTATCGAAGGAGCTCCTCGACGGCGCCAGGGATGAGGGAGGCGTCAGCCACGAGGTCGGCGCGCTGTTCTGGGTGGTCGGCAAGCACCTTCCCGGTCCAGCCGATCAAGCGCGTCGTGGTCTCGTTGCCGGCCGCCGCCAGCAGCCCGACCATCGTCAGTAGCTCGTCCCGGCGCAGCCGCCTCCTGACGCCGGTGTCGTCGTCGAACTCGGCGTGCAGGAGCTCCGTCATCAGGTCGTCCGACGGGTGATCGGCGCGCCAGTCGAGGTAGCTGTCGAAACGCCCGTCGGTCAGGTCGTGTTCCGGCCCCGATGTCGGCATCTCGCCCGTGTCCAGGCGCAGCCCGGCGTCGATGCGGTCCCGGACGGCCTCCTGGTCTGATTCCGGGATGCCGAGCAGCATGCCGATGGTTCGCATCGGCATCTGCGCGCCGAGGTCCGCCACGAAGTCGAAGCCACCGGCGCCCACCCGCTGATCGAGCACGTCAGCGCAGTAGTCGCGTACCTGCTGCTCGATGCGTGCCATCCGTCTGGGCGTGAACACCCGACTGAGGATCGACCGGTGCAGATCGTGGAGCGGCGGATCCTCGAAGATGAACAAGCCAGGAGGGACCTCCCACTCGGTGCGGATGAGCTCGAGCACCGTGCCGCGACTCGACTGGAACACGGGCCAGTCGACCGATGCGCGTTCCACGTCGTCGAAGCGGCTCAGGGCGTAGAACCCGAGTTCCGGGTTCTCGTAGAGCGGGGCCTCGTCGCGGAGCCGCTTGAACGTCGGGTATGGATCCGCGTCCAGATCGAAGTCGTAGGGGTCGTAGTAGAGGTCGATCACCGTCGCCACGTCTCGTCGGTCTCGCCGCGTCACCCGTCGAGATGCACTCCTGCGTAGGTCGCGACGTCGCTCCCGGCGTCATAGGCCCGGTGCCACTCGTCAGCCCACGCAGGCAGCGGTTCGTTCGCCGGGTTGTGGCGAGGCGTCTGAGCCAGCGACTCACGCCAGAGCATCGTGAACAGATCCCGGCCCCGTACATGACCGAGCATCGAGCGGCCCGCCCGGGATCGACGACCCCCCGGGATGCGATCACCGAGCTCCGACAGGTACAACCCCGACGGCGAGATGACGCGAGCGTCGATGTGGCGATCCTCCGCCGGCACGTGCTCCTCGAAGTCGTCGAGGATCAGGTTGTAGATCCTCGACACGTGGTCGAACACCTTCGGAGCGCGGCGGATGCGGTACCACGGATCCGGCGTGACGTCGTGATGGATCAGCAGCGCGGAACTGCGATGTTCGATCTCCTCCACGAAATGCCACAGCAGCAACGTGCCGATGCGTTCGTCGCCGCCGTCGAACAGCGCTCGACGGTTGTCGAGGACCATCTTGAACAACGGGGTGAAGGTGGCTTCGAGGTTGGCGATGTAGGCGAGGTGGAACTCGACCGGTTCACGGTCGAGCAACCTGTCGAACTCGGCTTGCGCCGTGTCGAGCGTTCCCTGCAGGTCCGGGTAACGGCTGATCAACGCCTTGGCGTGCGCACGATGGGCACGTGCGTGCTGCGCCTCCTGGCGGACGAAGAGTTCAGCCTCCTCGGCGACCGCGGCGCTCTTGAAGCGGCCTTCGGCCTGCCGGGTCGCCGACACGATGTAACGCTCGAACGCGATGGCCAGGAACGTGAACACGTTGCCGAACAGCCCGAAGCTCGCGTTCGCTGGCTGCCATTGGAACGGGACCGTCTCGTCGATGCCGAACGTCGGTCGCCGGACGGTGAGGTGCGCCACCCGTTCACATTTACACTCACGTGTGGCAGTGTAAACCCCGTGACCTCACCCGTTGAGCTGTCCACCCGTGTCCGGATCCTCGAAGCAACCCTCGCTGTGCTGAGCAGCTCCGGCCCGGAGCGCCTTGCGCTGTCCGACGTCGCTGCGGCGGCCGGAGTGTCGCGGCCCACCCTCTACCGGTGGTTCGCGTCGAAGGAGGCCCTGCTCGAAGCGTTCGGTCACTACGAGCAGGAGAAGTACGACGGTGGGATCGCGGACGCAGTTGCGGGCCTCGACGGCGAAGCACGGCTCGACGCCGTACTCCGGTTCATCGTCGAGTTCCAGCACACCTCGTCGCTGCCCCGCATCCTGGAACTGGAACCCGAGCACGTCGTGCAGCAGATGAACCGCGTGTTGCCGATCATGCGTGCTCGACTCCGTCAGCACTTCCCCGGTGCGGACGGGCTGATCGCCGCGTCCGCCGTCGCCCGCATCGCGCTCAGTCACGCCCTGATCCCAGACGATGACCCCGAACTGTTCCTCGCCGAGCTCCGTCACGCTGCCGGCGTCGACGCGAAGCGCGCCGGGGCTCCCCATCGGCGCCACCGCCAGCACGATGCGCGACGTACCGGAGGCCGAGCATGAACCCGACGTGGCATCGCCGGCTCACCCAGCTGTTCCTGGTGTTCAACTCGCTGTTCTGGCTGCCATGGGGTCTCATCAACCTGATCTGGCCCACGTCGTGGTCGGGTGACGTCATCCAGAACCTCGACGTGTACGACCTCTCACACGCCGTCGCGCGCACCGAGGTCCGAGCGATGTACGGCGGGCTCCAGATGGCGATCGGTGCGTTCGCGCTGCTCGGCGCGCTTCGCCCCCGTTACCGAGACGCCGCGTTGACGTTCTTCGTGCTCGCCCTCACGGGTCTCGCTGCCTGTCGGTTCGCTGGCATGCTCGCCGAGGGCGACGGCACCTACCTGTCGTTCGGTGCCGACATCCCACCCGGCCGCTACAACCAGAGCGGACTCGCCATGTACGAGCTGCCCAACATGATCCTCGCCTGGGCGCTGTTGCTCACTCGCCCACGACGACGTCCTGAATCGGAGTCCGAGGAAGTCCAACACCTTCGGACAGAGAACGCAGTGCTCCGGGAAGAGTTGAACGCACGAAGCCCGACTGCGACCGATACGGCGTGACGGGCCAGAAGTTGTGTCCCGGCCAGGCGCACGAGAACTAGCCTGCGGAACAAAGTTTGAAATCTGGGTCGACCCTGGAGCGGACGAGAGGCCGGAGTGAAGCGTCTCCCCGACGGAATGCGAGAAAGGATCCTGAGCGCGGCGGAGCTAATTGCAGAACGGGGGCTCGACGGCACCAAGATCGAGGACGTCGCGGAGACCACGGGTGTCCCCAAGGCGACGCTCTACTACTACTTCGACGGCAAGGAGGACATCCTCGCCTTTCTGTTCACGGAGATTCTCCAAGAGGTGCAGATCGGCGTGCAGGCCGCGATGGGCTCGGACGGCACCGCGGCCGACCGACTCGCTCGAGTGGTCGCTGCGCATATCGACGTGGTCGAGCGGTACCCCGCGGCTAGCCGGGCTCTGCAGTTCGACCTCGGCCGGGCGGCCCGCATCCCTCGCATCGCCGAGCTGACGCAGTCGACCTACGTCGTGCCCGTCACCGAGCTGCTTGAGGCCGGCGCCGACGACGGGTCGCTGCGGGCGGTGGCGCACCCCCGCGTCGTGGCCACGGCGATCCTCGGCGCCGTGTCCACCGTGGGCATCAACACGTTGACCGTCGGTAAGACGCGACCGGCGGAGCGGGTCGTCGCCGACGTGCTCGACCTGGTCATGGGAGGGCTCGGCACATGAGCGGTGCACTGGTCGTGGGCGGCGCCAACGGGATCGGGGCGGCGGTGGTCGCCGACCTCGTCGACCGGGGCACGGAGGTCGTGACCTGGGACGTCGACGGCGACCCGGACGTGGTCGTCGACATCACCGATCCCGACGCGGTCGACCGTGCTGCCGCCGCCACCCTCGACGCCATCGGCCCTCCGGCCGAGGTGACGATCACTGCGGGGATCGGCCACTCGGGCGCGCTGCTCGACGTCGGCGTCGACGAGTGGGACCGCGTGATGAACACGAACGCCCGCGGCGTCTGGCTCTCGATGCGGGCGATGGCCCGCCCGATGCTGGCCGCCGACGGCGGCTCGATCGTGGCCGTCGGCTCGATCAGCGCGCGCCTCGCCGACCGGTCGATGGGTCTCTACTGCTCGTCCAAGGCCGCGCTCGACATGCTCATCGCCGTCGCCGCGGCCGAGTGGGCGCCGACCGTGCGCGTGAACGGCGTGGCGCCCGGCGTGACCGACACGCGCATGCTCGGCGGTGCCCCGCTCGACCGCGGCTGGCTCGCCGGCGTGAGCGACCGCACGCCCCTCCGTCGGATCGGGACGCCCGAGGACGTCGCGGAGGCCGTGCGCGCCCTCCACGCGTCGCGGTGGACCACCGGCGAGGTGCTGGCCAGCGACGGCGGGCTCGCACGGTTCAGCCCGATCAGCCCGATGGGCCCCTACCGGTCCCGGTGAGCCGGTCGACCGAGCTCCGGGGGGCCGGAGCCGGTCGCTCAGGAGCCGGTCGTTCAGGAGTAGAGCGCCAGGGTCCGCTCGTAGCCCGCGGGGGCCGGCACCGCGGCCGGGTCGTAGGTGGGATCCTCGATCCAGCCGAGGTTTGGCGGCCCCGAGGTCCCCGATCGCCAGCCACACCGCCAGCTCGTCCGCCTCCGACGCCGCCCGCTCGTCGGGTGACATCGGGGCGCGGTCGACCTCGAACAGGTGGGACGCCGCCGCTCCGGCGTGACCGCCGCAGTGGCCGCGGGCCCACACACCGACCGTTCGGCGCAGCGCGAACGCCCGCTCCGGACCGCAGATGCGCTGCATCACGTCGTGGACGACGCTGCGGTGCTCGAACTCCTCGGCGAGGTGCCACGTCCACAGACGCATGATCTCGGAGTCCCGGTCGCCGCAGAGCTCGGCCATGTGGCCGTCCAACCAGCCGGCCGCGAGTGCCGGGCCGGAGGACTCGAACCCCTCGCCGTAGGCGAGGTTCCACTCGAGGTCGTTCGACGTGAAAAGCCCGTCCAGATCGGCCTCGAAACGCCGCCTCGTACTCGCGGATCCGGGGGTAGCCCTTGGCGGCGACTATCTCCATGTACTCGTTGTGGAAGCGGTAGTGCCCTCCTGCGGGTTGAACACCGAGATGTCGTCGAGCAGGGCCGCGTCCCGCACCGGGTCGAGCTCCCGCTTGGCGCGGCGCAGCAGCTTGATCAGGTAGCGCTCGATCGGGGCCGGGATGATCGCCCCGCCGTTGATGACGTTGCACACCGCGGCCCGGTCACCCCAGTGGGGCACGGCGCCGAGGATGTCGAACCGGGGGTGTCGGACCTGCAGGACCTCCTCAGCGGGCGCCGCGAACGAGCCGACCGGGCAGCTCGTCGGTGCGCTCGTCGCGATCGATGGTCTGCACGCCGCCGACGAAGGTCGCGACGTAGCCGGCGGAACGCTGGACCAGGCGGCCGGCGCCCCCGGGGAGGTCGTGGACCTGCTCCGGCCGCAGCAGCCTGAGCCCGTCGAAGTCGATCACGTTGAGGTCCGCCCGCCTCCCCGGCGCGACGACCCCCCGGTCGCCGAGTCCGTACAGCGACGCGGTGTCGCTCGTGATCCGCCGGACGGCCGCCTCGAGGGACAGGCGCCGACCGCGTGAGCGGTCACGGGCCCAGTGCGAGAGCATATAGGTGTTCACGCTGGCGTCGCACACCAGGCCGACGTGGGCCCCGGCGTCGCCCAGACCCTGCACGGACAAGGGGTCCTCCATCATCCCGAGCAGCCCGTCGTAGCAGTCGTCGCCGTAGTTCAGCAGCGGCCAGAGCAGGAATTCGCGACCGTCGTCGTCGAGCATCGAGTCGTAGGCGACGGCCCAGGGATCGATGCCCTCCCGTCGGGAGATCGCCCGGATGCTCCGCTCGGGACCGGGCTCGTAGTCGAGGGCATCGCCCAGCGCGTACACGTGGTCGAGGGCGCGCCGACCGATCTGGTCCATCAGGAACGTCGGGTCGAACTCGGGCTCCTCGCCCAGGATCCGACGCCGGACGTCGGGGTCGTGCATGCGGGCGACCCGTTCGGCGAGCGGCAGGTGCTGCAGCTCGTCGCGGTAGGTCGGACGGTACTGGAACGGGTTGAGCTTGGATTGGTGCCCGAGCAGGACGCCGAAGCAGCGGTTGCCGACCTGCGGTCGGAGATCGGCGCCCCGGGCGTTCGCGGCGCGCGCCGCGTCGAACCACGGCTGCCAGTGACCGACCTCGGGTCGCTCCATCACGAGGAAGGTGATCGGACGGCGGCTCGCCTCGCCCTGTCGGACGAGCCACTCGAGCTCGACCTCCATGGCTCCGGCGACGTCGCCGGTGATCTCGCCGCCCACACCCGCGGGCACCACCTGGAACACGCCCGCATCCGCCTCGACCATCGCGCCGAGGATCGCCGCCAGCTCGTCCTCCGGTGCGAACGTGCCCGGTACTGGGTTGCCGCGGATGTCGCGGTGCCAGGCCGTCCGACCGGTCGAGAACCCGAGCGCCCCGGCAGCCAGACCCTCCTGGACGATCTTGCACATCGCCTCGAGCTCGACCTCGGTCGCGTCGTCGTGGCACCGCTCGCCCATGACGTACGCTCGGACGGCGGCGTGGGGGACGTGCGTGCCGACGTCGATCGCGAGCCGTCGCCGCTCGAGTGCGTCCAGGTACTCGGGGAAGCTCTCCCACTCCCAGCGGATGCCCTCCGAGAGCGCGGAGCCCGGGATGTCCTCGACCCCCTCCATCAGCTCGATGAGGTCGGTCTCGTGACCGGGGCGCACCGGGGCGAAGCCGACGCCGCAGTTCCCCACGACCGCGGTGGTCACCCCGTGCCAGCACGACGGCGTCAGGTCGTCGTCCCAGGTGACCTGTCCGTCGTAGTGGGTGTGGATGTCGACGAACCCGGGTGTGACGACAGCCCCCGACGCGTCGACCGTCCGTCGGGCCCGCCCGTCGCACCGGCCGACGTCGGTGATCACGCCGTCGCTCACGGCGACGTCCGCCGTCCGCGGCGGGCCCCCTGTGCCGTCGACGACGGTGCCGCCCCGGATCACGAGGTCGTGCACGGTCCCCCTCCGAAGGTGACGTGGGCGAGGTCGATCGCGTCCGTGGCCTTGACGTACCAGCCCGACTTGTGCGGGAGCTGCGTGACGATGTCGCCGGCCGGCGTGTGGAAGTAGGTGGTGCAGCCACCGGCCCAGATCGTGGCCGACAGGTCGTCGCGCAGCTGGCGCTCGTAGTCCGCCATCGCCTCGGGCGTGACGTCCATCCACGTGGCGTTCGCCTCCCGGGTGGCCTCGATCGCCGCGGCCACGAACTGGGACTGGGCCTCGAGCATGAGGAGGATCGAGTTGCCGCCCTGGTTCGTGTTGGGCCCGTAGAGCATGAAGAAGTTCGGGAAGCCCGGGACGGCGAGACCGTGGTAGGCGCAGGGCACCCCGCCCCAGCGGTCGTGGAGCTCCTCGCCGTCGCGGCCACGCACGTCGATGCCGGGGAGGTAGTCCGCGGCGGTGAACCCGGTGCACAGGACGATCACGTCGGCCGGTCGCTCGGTCCCGTCGGTCGTCCGGATGCCGCCCGGTGTGATCCGGTCGATGCCGGTCGTCACGACCTCGACGTCGTCACGACCGAGCGCCGGGTAGTAGTCGTCCGAGATCAGCACTCGGGTGCATCCGAAGGGGTGCGTCGGCACCAGCTGCTCGCGGAGCCCGACGTCGGGGACCTCGTCCTCCAGGTACTGCCTCGACACGGACGCGAGCGTCGCGGCCAGCGGATCGTCGCGGATGAACAGCGTCGTGCTCTCGAGCATCTCGTACAGCTGCCGTCGGTGGTCGCCCATCTCGACCGGGTCGGTGCCGAACCGCTCGCGCTCCTCGGCGGAGTACGGCCGGTTCCGCCTCGGCAGCACCCACGGCGCGGATCGCTGGTACACGTCGACGTGGTCCGCCCGCTCGGCGACCGGCGGGATCAGCTGGATGGCGCTGGCCCCGGTCCCGACGACGGCGACGCGTCGCCCGGCGAGCTCCACGTCGTCGTCCCAGCGGGCGGAGTGGACGACGGGACCGTCGAACCGGTCGAGGCCGCCGATGTCGGGGTACTTCGGCGTGTTGAACATCCCGACGGCCGACACGACGACCCGGGCGACGTACTCGCCGCCGCCCGCGTCGCGCACGGTCCACCATCCGGTCCCCTCGTCCCACTCGGCCGAGGTGACGGCGGTCCCGGTGCGGACGCGGCGTCGCAGGTCGAAGCGCTCGTAGCACGCCTCGATGTAGTCGAGGATCTCGGCCTGCGAGGCGTACGCGCTGGACCAGTCGGGGTTCGGGGCGAACGACAGGCTGTACAGGTGGGACGGCACGTCGCACGCCGCACCGGGGTAGCGGTTGGCCCGCCAGGTGCCCCCGACGCCGTCGTCGCGCTCCAGGATGAGGACGTCGTCGATGCCGTCGCAGGCCAGGCGGTGGGCGACGGCGAGCCCACCGAACCCCGCCCCCAGCACGACGACCTCGGCCCGCTCGCTCACGACCCCGCTCCCGTTCCGTCGCTCGGCCCGGCCAGACGCTCCAGGTTCCCGGCGGCCGGCGAGTCGACCTCATCCCAGTTCGAAACCACGCCGCAGACCTCAGTACGCCGAATCGCCGACATTGGACCGTGAGTATAAACCGGAAGTTCAGGCCTGTCACCGTGAACCACGGGTCGACGTCCCTGACCGTGGTGGAAGCGGGAACACGCGACGGTTCGATCACGACGTTCCTGTCGACCGGGTCATGAGTCGACGGTTGCAGCATCTGGCTCGCACTGCTCTTCGGTTCCGTTCGTGACGACTCCTCGAGCAGCTTCGGCGGCCGGCGTGGACCGCAACGTGGGAACGCCGACGCAACCCGAGTTCCTATCCGACCGACGGGCCCAGCGCGGGTAGGTCGTCGCGGCGAGGATTCCCACGAGCGCGGCGATCTGCAACGGCACGTACACACGCGGATCCGGCATGGGATCGAGGGGGCGTGCGCCGGATCGGACCTGGCCGTCCTGGATGATGTTGCCCACGATCATCGGGACGAAGGCTGTTCCGTAGATGGCGGCGAGTGTGGCCACGGTTCGATCGACGCGCCGGATCGGTTGCTTGGGCGACAGGAGGAGGACCGCGGCGAACCCCGAGGCCAGGACCGCGGTGGCGGGCCAGTACTCACCGCCGGCCTTGGCGATCGTCGCCGCTGGGATCATCAGGACGGGGCCGACGACGTTGAGGGCGATGACGAGTCCGGCTGGGACCGCGACGAACGCCTTGAGCCGGTTCGCCCTCGTGCGCAGCGGCTCGTCGTCGAACCATCGGTTCACCCTCGGGGTCACGGTGAGGACCATCCAGAAGAGAAGGGCTCCCCACGTCATCTCCCACCAGAGGTCGATGCCGGGCCAGCCCTGCCAGAGCTGATACATCTCCCACGGCCGCCACGTCCACCAGACGACGTGGCGGAGTCCGCCTTGGATTATGTAGCAGACGTCCAGGAGACCCATGAAGGCGCCACCGGCGACGGCTCGTCGCCAGTTCGAACGGATGCCCATCGTCTCGGCGAGCTTGTAGCCGAAGAACAGGAACGCCGGATAGAAGAGGGGCACGTACAAGGGGACGTTCGTGCTCCCGTGGAACGCCTCCCACTGGGTGAAGTTGAACATCACGAGGAAGTCGCCCTGCAGGTAGCTCTTGTGGGTGAGCATCCCGCTGATCTCGAGCGACATGCCGTAGAACGGCGCGACGATCAGCAGGAGGGCGTAGTCGCGGCGACCCCGTCGCCAGCCGCGGACCGCTGCGCTCACCGCGGTGGCGAGGAACGCGAGGACCATCGCGTCGAACACGATCGAGTACCAGCTCACGTCCGACGGGCTGTTCAGGATCACGAATCCCATGGTCGTCCTCCCTGTTCGTGAGATCTGGTTCGGGCCGACGCCGAGCCGTACCAGTGCGCCACATCGGCGCCGCGTTCGAACGCCGCGTTCCATGCGACGGCATATGGGGGCAGCGGCTGGTGTGCAGGGTCGTGCAACGGTGTCTGGGACCGCATGAGCCGGTAGTGCATCGCCAGGATCGCCCCGGTGGGGGTGCGGCCGTGCATGCGCCGGGCGCCGCGCCGTCCGATCGCTCGTCGAGCGAGCTCGATGGTGCCGGAGGTCTCGCAGATGGCCCGAACGACCGGCACGCGACGATCTTCGACGGGGAGCACGCGATCCATGCCGCGTGCGAGCTCGAAGACGATGCGCGTGGCCTGGGCGAAGGCTCGGGGGAACACCTTCGTCCGGTACCAGCGACCGCCGACCACAGCGTCATACACGATGAGGGCAGAGCTGCGGTGCTCGACCTCCTCGATGAAGTGCCACAGGAACAACGACGCGACGCGGTCCTCGCCAGCCTCGAAGAACTCGTGGTGGTGATCGATGAAGATCTTGAACAACGGGGTGAAGGTCGCTTCGAGATCCGCGATGAAGGCCAGCCGGTACTCGAGCGGCTCGGTCTGCTGGATCTCATCGAACATCTCGATCGAGCGGTCCAGCACCCCCTGCAGGTCCGGATGCTGCTGCATGAGCGCTTTGAGGTGGAGTACGTGCATCGCGGCGTGACGTGCCTCCTGCTTGAGGAAGCCGTTGGCCTCGTCGAGCGCGTCCTCGTCGGTGATCAGCGGGATGGCGTCGCGCATGACGGCGACGATGTAGCGCTCGAGACCGACGGCGAGGAGGCTGAACAGGTTCGTGAGGTGGGCGAACTCGGGGTTCGTCGGGAGCCACATGTACGGAGTGGTCTCGTCGAACGAGAACGGGATGCGGCGTTGGACGAGATCGGTGCTCACGTGATCGCTCCTCCGACGGCGGGGCTCGAGCGGGCGCCTGCTCGGTCCGGGGTAATGGGCGCAGCCATCCGATCGGTGCTGCGGCGCGCGATCAGTTCCGACAGGACGACGAACGAGATGCTGAGCACGAAGGTCGCTGCCGCAATCGCGAACGAGCCGGTGTAGCCACCATCTGCGGTCCGGCCGCCGACAGCGTCGCGGTAACCAGGAACTGCGGCGGTCCACACGGCGACGCAGGTCGAGAGGTAGACGACCGACGCCACGACCACGAACGGGTCTCTCGGCGCGGGCTCGGACTCGCCACCGTCGACACGGCGAAGTGCACGGGCGAAGGACCAGACCGTCGCGGCCGCTGCGGCGGCGATCACGATCCAGGTTCCGATGATCCGGGCGTCGGCCCTCGAGGCACCGACCAGGTCAAGCAGGACCGCTGGAAGCGTCGCCACCATCATCACCGGCCACGCCGCGACCGATGTGATCAGGAGGTTGACCACGACTCCCGCGCGGCGGCGGCAGAGGACGATGGCCAGGAACGCGATCGCGAACGGGATGCCGAGGCTGAACCCAGCGAGGCTCGCGTACGGCACGACGCCGAGGGTCGGCGTTCCCGACGGCACGCGGTAGTTCCAGATCCACCACCGCCATTGCGGACCGACTTGGTCGATCACCTCGAACAGCGCGAGGAACACGAATGCGATCGTCGCCGCGGCGACGACGGGCCGTTCCCGGTCGACGATGCCGGCCCTCCGGACGATGAGGAAGGCCAAGTACGAGAACGCCGGGTACATCGCCACGATGTAGATGGGGAGCCGGTTGAACAGGAACTGCACCGAGAACTGGTTGTGGATGAACGTGAGTCCGATCTCGTCGTCGAGTCCGAACCACTGAGGGAAGTACGTGATCGGCTCCACGAGCAGGAGGGCGCCGATGCTGGCGAGCCACACGACGAGGTTCGTGGCGTCGCCGCGCCTCCGCTTCCACCGGATGGCGTGAACGAGGCCGGCGATCGCCCCCGCGACCAGCACGAACTCGATCAGCGTCATCGTCCAGCTGTCGAGTGCGAACGGGTTCTGGAACGTGATCAATCCGGCGTGTGCACAGTCGATGCCACCGACGTCACGGGCGAGCCGTTCGAACTCAGCGGTACAGGTGTCCACGCCGTCAACCCCCCGATCGGTCAGTCATGCACATTACGCCCAGCTGTATGATGCAGCAACCGTCGCCTCGATCACCCCACCTCAGACCGTCGGCGGTCCGAGCATCACACACATATCCACATTGTGTATGATCGCTGGCCGGGCTCGACCGGACAGGAGATCCGCATGGCGACACCGTCACCTTCACCGATGGAAGCGGACGCCGACGACGGCATCACGACGACCCGGCGGCGCCGGGACCCGGTCGGCCACACCGACCTGAACGTCCGGAAGCTGCCGTGGGACTTCGGCGATGACACCCCGTTCCTGTGGAACCCGTCCAACCCGCGGTTCTCGATGGTCATGAACACGGTCAGCTTCCTCGCGCCGGCGTTCGAACGGTTCATCGTCACCTCCACCCGGGCCGCGATGCGGCGGATGGACGACCCCGACGCGCTGGCCGAGGCCGACGCGTTCCTCCGCCAAGAGGCGCTGCACGCCCGCGCCCACCGGAACCACACCGCCGCCCTCGTCCGGCGCTATCCCGGCCTTGCGCACGTCCTCGCCGCGTTCGACGCGAGCTACGACCAGCTGCTGGCATCCAAGCCGCTGCACTACCACCTCGCCTACAGCGCCGACATCGAGGCCACCTTCACCCCGTTCTTCAACGTGATGCTCCGCCATCGCGACACGCTGTTCGACAACGGCGACCCCCGGATCGCTCCCCTGTTCCTCTGGCACCTGGTCGAGGAGATCGAGCACCGGTCGTCCGCGAAGGTCGTCTATGACGCCGTGGTGCCGTTCCCGTGGTACCGGACCCGGGTCGCTCCCAGCGTGTTCGCCCACATCCTCGGGTGCTTCAACATGCTCTGCCGAGCCGTCGACGAGCACGTCCCCTTCGCGGACCGGGGCATGGACGTGACCGAGATGGTCGTCGGACCCGGAACGTTCCGCAGCGTCGTGAGCCGACCCGACCTCCCCTCCTACCTCGACGGTGTGTCGAAGCGGGAGATCATCGTGATGATGGGTCGACTCGTCAGGTCGCAAGCACCTCACCACTCGCCGGCGGGCGAGGAGACACCGCCGTTCGCCGACGAGTGGATCACCGCCTACGACGGCGGCGCGAACGTCGTCGACTGGTACCGGGTCGCGGGCGACTGACATCGCGCCGGCCGCCGGGGCAGAGCGCCACGCATCACCGATCGACACCGATCCCGACATCAGGAGCGATCCATGTCCGAACCGCCCGTCCTCGTCGACTCCGACGGTCATGTCCTGACCGTCACCTTGAACCGTCCCGAGAAGCGCAACGCTGTGAACAGCGAGTCCATGTGCCTTCTCGACGACGCCTGGCGACGACTCGATGCCGACAACGACATCCGGGTGGCGATCTTCACCGGGAACGGCACCACGTTCTGCGCCGGGATGGATCTCAAGGAGCTCCCGCTCCTTGCGGAACCCGAACCGGCCAACGAGTTCATCGCCCGCCTCCGCACCGACCCCGAACTCGCCTGGCGTGCCTGGCTGAAGATCGGTCTGCCGTCCAAGCCCATCATCCTCGCCGTCGAAGGCTTCGCTCGAGCAGGAGGAACTGAGATCCTGCAGGGCACCGACATCCGCATCGCCGGCGAGAGCGCCGTGTTCGCGGTCACCGAGGTCCAACGAGGGCTGTTCCCGATGGGTGGATCGGCGGTGCGGCTCCGTCGCCAGATCGGGTACGCGGTCGCGGCCGAGATGCTCCTGTGCGGTGACGACATCAGCGCGCGACGGGCCTACGAAGTCGGATTGATCAACCATGTCGTTCCGGACGGCGAGGCGCTCGCCAAGGCACGCGAGGTCGCCGCGCGGATCGCCGCGAACGGACCGCTGTCGGTGAAGGCGCTCGTGGCCACGTTGCGCGCCACCGAGGCGCTGCCAGAGGACGCCGCGTTCGAGATCGAACAGCGCCACGGCCGTGAGGTCATGGCGTCCCAGGACGCCCAGGAGGGACCGCGAGCGTTCCTCGAGAAGCGGCCCCCTCGGTTCACGGGACGCTGAGCGGGAGCGATCAGCCCGACTGGTGCAGCGTTGCTCCGATCGCCGGAGCGAGCCACCGCGTCAGGAACTCACGGAGGTCCTGAGAACTGCGCTCCTGCCGGGGGTCGAGCACCAGGGACTGCAGCATGCGCAGGCCGAACTCGGCGAGCCCATCCATGGATCTGTCGTCGAACCCGGCGTCGGCCCAGTCCACGTCCATCCGGGCCAACATGGCCCGGGCGAACAGGATCGCCTGCTCCGATGTGACGCCCCGGAGGGCGGCATCGGCGTGCGAGCTCATCAGGACCGGTCCGATGATCTTCTCCCTCGGAAGCTGCTCGACGGTGAACGCGATGCCCTCGACGACCGCCGCGGCCGGGTCGGTGAGACCTGCGACGTGGGCGGCGAGTCGGTCGAGGTACGACTCGACCGATGCCTGGGCGACGGCGATGAGCAGGTCGTCGGTGCTGGCGTAGAGCCGGTACACGGTCTGGCGTGTCACACCGAGCTCCGCCGCCACGTCGGACAGGCCGGTCTTCGTGATGCCGTACCGGTCGACGCAGCGCATCGCCGCGGAGATGATCCGGTCCCGCGCCTCCGCGTCGTCGACCGGAGGACTGCCTCGCCATCCTCGCGCCATCGTCGCGCCACCGTCTCCTTGCGTTCCGGCCCGCTGGACTGCGGGTCCACCATCATACATTTGCAACCGTCGTGTACGGTGCGTACCGATGGATGGCTCTCAGGATGCTCCGGCCGACGGCGAAGTCTGCCTCGTCACCGGCGGTGGATCCGGCATCGGTCGGTCGATCGCCCATCGATTCGCTCGGGACGGGATGCGGATCGTGATCGTCGACGTCGAACAGGCGGCCCTCGACGCAACCGTGGAGGCCCTCGGCGGCGAGGACGAACGCGTCCTCGCCCTCTGTTGCGACGTCCGCTCGCCGGACCAGATGGCCACCGCCCGTGAGCGCACTTTGGACCACTTCGGGGACATCCACCTCGTCTGCCTCAACGCCGGGGTCGCGCCATCGGGGCCGATCCTCGACACTCCGATCGAGGTGTGGGACTGGGTCTTCGACGTGAACGTCCGAGGCATCCTCAACGGGGTTCATGCCTTCGGACCGCTGCTCGCTCGGCGGGGTCGCGGCCACATCGTCTGCACGGCCAGCGCCGCGGGACTCACCGACACCCCGTCGATCGGAGCGTACGGCGCGACCAAGCACGCCGTGATCGGGCTCGCCGCCGCCCTCCGCCACGAGCTTTCTGCCGCCGGAGTCGGGGTGTCGGTCGTCTGCCCCGGAATGATCGACACGAAGATCTTCGAGAGCGAGCGGAACCGGCCAGCAGGTATGGCCGATCCCTCCGTCGACAACCCGACAGCAGCCGTCTATCGGGACCTGCTCGCCGCCGTCGGGGCGTCGCCGGACGACGTCGCCGAGATGGTCAGACAGGCGGTGGTCGACGACCAGTTCTTCGTGTTCCCGACGACCGACTTCGATGAGGGCATCGACGGACGCATCGCGACGATCCGACAGGGCCTCGAGTGGCGAGACCGGGTCCGCGCCGATCTCGGTCTCGATCGAGTCGACCCGAGCTGATCACTCGGGTTCTGCACCGGACACCGCGGCCAGCGCCTCCAGCGCCAAGCCGAGGTGGAGGTCGTCGGCGACCGCCTTCCGGAGCGGCCGAACCAGCACGGCCCTCGAGTTGCGCAGCAGGAGCGGGTTCTGCGTGGCCAGCTGTGCTGCGATCTCGAGCGCACGGTCGAGCACCTCGTCGGGTGGCCTCGACTCGGCGATCACGCCGAGTCGCAGTGCTTCGGCTGCGTCGATCCGATCGCCGAGGAGGAGGAACGATCGCCCTCGGTTCGGGCCCAGCAGCAAGGGCCACACGATCTGCATGCTGTCGCCGGGCACCAGACCCTTCCCGAAGTGTGCGGCGTCCTGGAACCACGCCCGCTCCGAGCAGACGACGACGTCAGCGAGCACAGCCAACTCGGAGTGGATCGACACCGGACCGTTGACGGCAGCGATGACCGGCACCTCGATGGCCAGGAGGTTCCCCACGAGACGGTTGCCCTCGGAGATGATCTGGTCCCAGTAGCGGGCCCCGACGATCCCGGACGCGAGCATCTCGGGCCCGGGATCGGGCATGGCGATGAAGGTGTCGCCGGTGCCGGTGATCACCACCACGCGGTTGTCGCGGTCGGCGGCGACCATCGCGAAGAGGTCGGGCAGCTCGGTGTGGGGCGGCCCGTTCCACTCGAACGTGTCGCCGCCGGTGTGGAACCGGATGACGAGGACTCCGGCTTCGTCCCGGCTGATCGCCGCGTGCTCGAACCGGTCCTGGTAGTAGCTCAGTTCCATCGACGTCACCCCCTCGGGCCAGCCAGTGCGGTCAGCCCCGGCCGGATCATACAGTTTGATACCGTCTGTATGACACGCTGAGTCCGAGGGGGACGAACATGACCGGCAGCGAGCAGAGCGCACCGACGTTCGATCTGACCAGTGTCGAGTTCTGGAGCAGCGATCCGTGGCCTGCGCTCGCGTGGATGCGAGCGAGCGCTCCGGTGCACTTCGACGGCACCGTCTGGGGGATCGCTCGGCACTCCGACATCAAGTGGGTGTCGGCGAACCCGTCCATCTTCAGCAACGCTCAAGGAGCCCGGCCCGACGTTCCGGCGATGCCGTTCATGATCGACATGGACGACCCCGAGCACCTCCGTCGCCGACGGGTGGTGAACCGCTGGTTCACACCGAAGCGGATCGCCGGGCTGCACGACCAGATGGTGGAGGTGACCGACGAGGTGATCGACACGCTGTGCGAGCGCGGTTCCTGCGACGCGGTCATGGATCTCTGTGCGTGGCTGCCGATGCACGTCATCGGCGACATGCTCGGCTTCCCCATCGACCAGCGGGCAGAACTGCTGAAGTGGTCCGACGACATGTTGAACGCAGTCGGCTCCGACGACGCCGACGCCGTGGAGCGGGCGGGTGCCGCCTTCGCCGGATTCTCTGGATTCGCCACCGAGGCCATCGCCCGTCGACGGGAAGATCCAGGCGACGACCTCCTCAGCGTGCTCGTCAGCTCGTCGGACGAGGAGCTCGATGAGGGGCAACTGCTCTACGAGGCGCTCCTCCTGCTCATCGGCGGCGACGAGACAACCCGCCACGTGCTCTCCGGCGGACTCCAGATGCTCCTGCTCCATCCCGAACAACGCGACCGGATGTTGTCCGACCGGTCGCTCATCCCCACCGCCGCAGAAGAGATGCTCCGCTGGGTGTCGCCCGTGAAAGGCATGGCCCGGACCCTCACCACCGACATCGACCTGCACGGTCAGCACCTCGAGGCCGGACAGAAGGCGATGCTCCTCTACCCATCGGCGAACCGCGACGAGACGATCTTCGATGATCCCGAGACCTTCGACATCGGTCGCCAGCCCAACGACCACCTCGCGTTCGGCGTCGGTCCCCACTTCTGTCTAGGCGCCAGCCTGGCCCGGATGGAGCTCCGCTCGTTCTTCGAGGTCGTGTTCGACCGACTACCCGGACTACGACTGGACGGCGAGCCCCGGTGGCGACGCACCAACTTCATCCGAGGCCTGGAGGAGCTCCCTGTGTCGTTCACCCCGACTGCACCGCTCGGATCGCGGTCGAGCTGACCAGAGAACCGAAGCGCCGTTCGCCCCACACTGTCGGACCCGCGCCTTCCGGCCCCGTCGCGCCGACGATCGTTCGACAGCTCAGTCGGTCCGTCCATCGGCGCTGACGAGCTGGCCGTCAGATCGCGAGCTGGCAGTCCGTTGTGCCCGCATCAGGTCGACGAAGCGGCACGCCGTCAGCAGCGAGAAGAACCCGATGGTCCAGAACACGACGTTCCCGGTGGTCCGGTCGACCGGATTGACGTAGATCATCGTCGCCATCCCGCCGAGGAAGAGGATCGGCGACGCGTCGGCCCACACGAGCGGTCGGACATCGATGCGGTCCAGCCGCTCAGCCCCGGCGCGCGGGAGCACGAGGAACAGGAACGGCACCATCACCACGATCACGTAGATCGCCCAACCCCGAGGCGCCGACGGATCTCCGAAGAACGTGTCACCGGCGGGCAGCTCGAGCGTGCGACCCACCCAGCGGTAGATCCCCTCCTCGATCGCGAGGGAGTTGCAGAGGAACATGTACCAGGAGTGGACCATCCCGTAGAGGAGACAGCGCCAGAGCTTCTGGGCCGTGGTGAGTCGGCGCGGGTCGCTCACCACGCGGCTGTCGAGCAGGAGGTTGACGCTCACGAACGTCGGCCAGAGGATGACCGCCATCATGACCGGCACCCCGATGGGCACGCTGCCGACGTGTGGCCCCAGCACTGCGTCGTTGCCATACTCGATGTCACCCCAGACGAAGCCGTCCCACGAGATGTTGGCCTGCTCGAAGGCCCACTCGACCGCAGCGGCCAGCACGAGGTACGCGACCATCACGCGCATGCCGAGATGCTTCGCCATGTGGCCCGCGACCATGACGACGAGCGTGAGAGCCAGCAGCATCTGGGGGATCACCGGCAGCTGCTCGCCCCGGGGAACGAGGCACGCCCACACGGTCAGCACCACGAACAGGCCGCAGCATCCGAGGATGAACCGGTCGAGGCGTACCTGGGTGGGCGAGGAGGTTCGAGAGGTGGGTGCGGTCAGCGACACGTCGATCAGCTCCAGGGTCGGGCAACGCCGGGTCGGACGGGCTCGAGCTCGGGCACCGAGATGACGACCGAGGACGGGTCGACGTCGTGGTCGACGGCGGAGTCCCATGCGGCGTGGAGGTGCTGGATCAGCGGTTCGTTCCGGCCGATCACCATCCGCTCGAGTCCGCCCGCGAAGCCCCGTTGGCAGCTCTCCGCTGCGGGGAAGTCCTCGCCTCGGAGCAGGTCGTACGCGATCTCGTAGCCGGCGACGAGATCGTCGCGTCGTTCCTGCGGGAACGCGACGTGCGCTGCGGCGCTCAGCGTGACGATGGACTCGCCGGGCTCGCGCCCGGGGTACACCCGGAGGATCTGGCTGATGCCGGCAGCCTCGATGAGCACGCAGCTGGGGAAGAGCCCGTACACGACCGTGCCGTCGAAGACATCGGGCCAGTCCTCCTCAGCCTTGCCCGCGAGCGCCTCGATGCCGCGGAAGGGGAACACCCACCGGCAGTGCGGCCCGAACGTGTCGAAGGCCGAGTGGTTGGTCGCCATCTCGTTGAGCGAGGCGCGGTGCAACGCCGAGAAGTGGTAGCCCTCGAAGTTCACGTCGACCGCGAGCTTCCAGTTGGCGGCGACCGCGAAGGTACGGGACTCGAACGGCGCGTAGCTGTCGAAGGCGAAACCTGCCAGCTCATCCACCACCCCGTCGAGCAGGGGTGCGGGGTCGACCGCAGGATCCAGACCGACCGAGATCAGGCCGCTCCGCTCGCTCACCGGGAGCGGGCGGAGCCCGATGTCGGCGAGGTCGACGTCGGCGAACATGTCGCGAGCCGGCACACCGACGAGGCGGCCGTCGGGGCGGTAGGACCAGCTGTGGTACGGGCATGTGAACCGGGCGGTGCTCCCACAGCCGGTCGCAACCTGCGAGCCCCGGTGCGCGCATGCGTTGAGGAACGCCCGGAGCACGCCGTCGCCGTCGCGGACCACCAACACGGGGACCCCAGCGACGTCCTTCGTCGTGAAGTCGCCCGGATGCGCCACCTCGGCGACCCAACCGACGACGTGGGGAACCCGCCGCATCATGGCGCGTTCGGCGAGGAACCGGTCTCTGTCGACGAAGACCGAGCCCGGCTCGGATCGCGCCGAACCACACGCCTCGGGTCCCCCGGCCTCGATCTGATCCAGGACCCGGCGGGTGACGGCGACGACAGAATCCCTACGCATCGGCCGACGAGATGACTCCGGCGGGACGGTCCCCGGTCGCGGTCCCACCGAGCTGCACCGCCACGCCGCCGACGATCGTGGCCCGGTAGCCGCCCTCGGGTCGCCGTAGCCTGGCGCCGCCGCCCGGGAGGTCGTGGACGAAGACGTCGTCGTCGTAGTGCAACTCGTCCAGAGCGAACACTGCGAGGTCGGCGACGTTGCCCTCGGCGATCACTCCTCGACCGGCGAACCCGAAGATGTCGGCCTGGCGCCCCGTCAGCTGATGCACCGCCCACTCCAGGCTGAAGTCCTGACGGTCGCGCACGTGGCGGGTGAGCAAGAGCGTGGTGTCACCGGAGGCGCACAGCATCTGCACGTGCGCTCCCGCATCCGACGAGCTCGTGATGACGTCGGGATGGGCCAGCGTGCGGGCGATGCCGTCGACGTCGTCGTTGGCGATCCCCTTGGCGACGATCCCTGGACGGCAGTCGTTGGCGAGCACGAAGTCGGCAAACACATCCGAGGGGTGGCCCCCTCGGTCGGCGACCAGCTCGTCGAGGGTTCGACCCAACCACGGGGAGTTCTCCTCACCGGCGACCTCGACGAAGCGGACCTTGTCGAGGGCACGGTGGGGGAACATGGCGGCTTCTGTCCGATCCCACTCCGCAGCCGCAGCGGCACGCCACACCGGGTCCGCGAGCAGCGCCGCCTTCGCTGCCGCACCCTCGGCGGCGATGATCCGGTGCCATCCCGCGGGCATGGACATGAACATCATCGAGGAGTCCCAGTTGAGACGGAAGTCCACGGTCCTGGGTGAGAGCTGCGGGTAGAGACGAGCGCCGGTGTCACGCACCCGGGTCGAGATGTCGATCCACGACTGCGTGAGCTCGGGGAGGTCGTCGACGTGGACGAAGCCCGTCCACGTCATGGGGACCCCTCGGGGGCCGCACCGGCGGGCGAGGTCCTCGATCTCGGTCTCGGCCGTGCCGTCGAGCAGGTTGGGCACGACTTCGAGCACACCTCGACCGTGGCGGGCGAGCACATCGAGGAGGGCATCGAACTCGGCGCCGTCGGCCGCCCGGGACTGGACGGGACGGCCATGTTGGTCGACGTCGAGGAACGACGTCGAGAGTCCCCATGCGCCGGCGCTCATCGAGGCGTCGAGGTGCGCCGCCATCGCCGCCGCTTCGTCGGTGGTGGCGGGGCGCGTCCATGCGTCGTCTCCCATCACCGCGAGGCGTATCGGGCTGTGGCCGACGAGTGGGGCGAGGTTGATGCCGGTGCCGATCTCGTTGACAGCGTCGCGGTACCCGGCGAAGTCGGACCAGGTCCACGGCACGTGGTCGTCGAAGAGATGCCGGGGCACGTCCTCGATGTAGGCGAAGAGGTCGGCAACCTCCGAGCGCGTCACTGCCGTCGCCGGATACAGCGACAGGCTGCAGTTGCCCACCATCATCGTCGTCACCCCGTGCAGCAGCTCGGGATCGAGCAGGGGGTCCCAGAAGACCTGCGGGTCGGTGTGGGCGTGGGTGTCGATGAAGCCGGGGGTCACCACTGCGCCATCAGCGTCGATCTCGGGTTCGCCGTCGGGAACCAGCGATGCTCCGATCTCGAGGATGCGGCCGTCCCGGACCCGGATGTCGCCTCGCCGGGCGGGCGCTCCGGTTCCGTCGACGATGTCACCGTCCCGGATCAAGAGATCGCTCATCCGGCTCTCCCCTCCTCGAGGACGAGGTCGTCGGGGTTCGGCGCCTGCGTCCAATGCCAGTAGTCGATGTTGCGCCAGGGCATCACCGTGTAGATGCGGCCGTCGGCGGACTTGTAGTACGAGCTCACCGCCGGGTGTGACCAGACCATGGTGAGCAGCTCGTCCTGGGTGGCGTGGAAGTACGCGTCGTGCACGTCCTTGCGCACCTCCAGGCTCCGGTGCCCGCTGGCGAGGAGGTCCAGGGCGCCGAGGATGTAGCGCATCTGGCACTCGGACAACCAGATGAGGCTGCTGCCGTTGGCGGCGTTGGTGCCGGGTCCGTAGAACATGAAGAAGTTCGGGAAACCCGGCACGGTGATGCCCAGGTGCGCGGCGGGCCGGTCGCTCCACTCGTCCTCCAGGGTTCGGCCGTCTCGCCCGGTGATGCGCATCGGCCAGAGCACGTCGCTCACACGGAACCCGGTCGCCCAGACCAGCACGTCGGCCCTGCGGCAGACTCCGTCCACCGTCACGACCGCGTCGGGCTCGATGTGGTCGATCGGATCGGTGACGAGCTCGACGTCGTCGCGCTGCAGCGCGGCGAGCCAGCTCCCGTTGTCCTGGAGCATCCGCTTGCCGAACGGTGGGTACTGCGGGATGACCTTGGCGAGCAGTTCGGGATCCTCCACCTGTTCGGTCAACCACTGGGTGAAGTACTCGCGGGTGAGGTCGTTGAGCTCGCTGACCGACCGACCGGCGCCGTCCCACTCCGGGTCGATCTGTCCCGCGAACCGGGCACCGTCGCTCACCTGGTAGGCGAGCAGCAGCCGGTACCAGCGCGCATAGTACGGAAGGTGGCGCACGGCCCATCGCACTCCTGGACCCACCTCCGCGTGGTACTCCGGGTTCGGCGCCATCCACTGCGGGGTGCGCTGGTAGACCGCGATGCTGCCCGCCCGTTCCGCGATCGCCGGCACGAGCTGGAAGCCGCTCGCGCCGGCGCCGATGACCGCCACGGCGGCACCGGAGAGGTCGACGTCGTCGTCCCAGCGCGCCGTGTGGAACGCGGATCCTTCGAAGGTGTCGGCCCCGGCGATGTCGGGGATCTTCGGTCGGTTGAGCTGGCCAACGGCCGAGATGAGGGCTCGCGCTTCGAGGAGGTCGGTCGACCCGTCCTCGTCGCGCACCGTGACGCGCCACACCGCAGCGGCGTCGTCCCAGTCCGCAGCGGTGACCTCGGTGGACCATCGCACGTGGCGGCGGATGCGATGGCGGTCCACGACGTCGCGGAGGTACTGCTCGATCGCCGGTTGCTCGGAGAACCAGTGGGTCCAGTGGTCGCTGGCTTCGAAGGAGTAGGAGTAGAAGTGGTTGGGGATGTCGACCCGGCAGCCGGGGTAGCGGTTCTCGTGCCACGTGCCGCCGACATCGGTGTTCTTCTCGATGATCGTGAACGGGATGCCGGCCTCTTGCAGCCGGATCCCGGCGAGCAGACCCGATTCCCCGCATCCGATGACCACGACCGGGAGGTCGGCTCGTTCTGCCTCGGATGACCGGAGCTCGATCTCGCCGGGATCGCGCCCGTCGATCTGCAGCTCGTCGTACACGAAGTCGGCGTACTCGTCGCCGAGGTCGTCGACCACGAGTGCGCGCATCATCGTCATGGCCTCGTCCCGGGACGGCGACCACGACAGGCGATGTCCGGTGTGGCGGAACTCGGCGATGGCCCGTAGGGCGTCCGCTCTGAGCGCGACCTGAGCGTCCCCGGGAAGACCGCCCTGCTTCGAGAGCATGCCCCCGTCGACTGGACGGTACGGTCCTTCGAGCCAGCCGAGGTCACCGGTCATGTGCACCACGGACATGAGCAGCGCGGGCAGACTCACGTCCTCGAGCGCCGCGGCGATGGCGTCGAGGTCGTCGTCGAACGGCGTGCCCGCCGAGGTGCTGAGATCCACGGTCAGCCGACCACGCCGAACCGGCCCGACGGCCCCGCGCTCGACCACAGGCCGACACGCTCCTCGATCGTGCTCCGGCACCGGATCGTGCTGATGAACGCCATCATGTCCCCCTGACCGGACGATCATACATGCCATCGCACGTTGTATGGTCCGGAGATGCCGGGAAGCCACGACCACCGCATCGACCCAGAGCTGGTCCCGTTCGCAGACACCCTGCCGCGGGACTTCTTCTTCGACATACCGAGCGCCCGCCAGGTGATGCGGTCCCTGACCGCGGATCTGGAACCGGGTGACGCCGAGCGCGCCCAGGAGATCGCAAACACCGAGATCGCCGGCGATCCACCCGTCGGCGTCCGCGTCTACCGACGACCGGGTGAGCACGTCCGGCCCGGCGTCCTCTACCTCCACGGCGGTGGCCTCTGCGTCGGCGACCTCGACACCGAGCACAGCCTCGCCGTCGGCCTGGTCGCAGCGCTCGACGTCGTGGTGGTGAGCGTCGATTACCGCCTGGCACCCGAGCACCCCTATCCGGCCGGGCTGGAGGACTGCTTCTGTGCCCTGGCCTGGCTCGCCGACCGCTCCGACGTCGACGCCCGACGGATCGCAGTGCACGGCACCAGCGGAGGCGGGGGCCTCGCAGCGGCGCTGTGCCTCCTCGCCCGGGATCGTGGCGGTCCGGCGATCGCGTTCCAGGCACTCGCCGTACCCGAGCTCGACGACCGGCTCGAGACGGCGTCGATGCAGCAGTTCGTCGACACACCCATGTGGAACCGTCCGCAGGCCGTCGAGAGCTGGCGCCACTACTTGGCCGGACTCGATCCGGTGCCGGCGTACGCAGCGCCCGCACGCGCCGACGATCTCCGAGGGCTGCCTCCCGCCTACATCTCGGCGTGCGAGCTCGACCCACTCCGGGATGAGGCGATCCTGTACGGGTTGGCGCTCCTGCGTGCCGACGTCCCGGTGGAGCTGCACACCTTCCCGGGGACCTTCCACGCGTCGAACGCCATCCCGTTCGCTGCTGTCTCGATACGGGCCGGCGAAGAGCTGGCCGGCGCACTCGGTCGAGGGCTCGGGATCAGTCCGACGCCGCAGTGACCGAGAGGTGCTCCACGAGCGCCGACGCCATCGAGTCGCGGAACGCCCGAGCGGTCATGGCCTGCGGCCGGATGCTGTCGGCACCGTGGTACATGCCTGAGACGAGGTGCAGCTCGCAGGGCACCCCCGCCCCGCTGAGTCGCTCCGCGTAGGCGGCAGCCTCGTCTCGCAGGAGATCGAGGTCGCCCACGCCGATCCATGCCGGCGGAAGTCCCGACAGATCCTCCGTGCGCGCGGGAGCAGCGTAGGCGCGCTCGTCCCCTGCGGTCGGGGGATGCCCGAGGTACGAGGTCCATCCGTAGCGATTGGCCTCCGGCGACCAGACGAACGAACGGTCGTGGCCGACGGGTCCTCGCAACACCGTGCGGTCGTCGAGCATCGGGTACTCAAGCAGTTGGAAGCTGATCGACGGGCCGCCGCGGTCACGGGCCAGCTGCGCGAGCGATGCTGCGAGCAGGCCGCCGGCACTGTCGCCACCGATCGCGATCCGGTGCCCGTCGACACCGAGCTCGTCGGCATGGGCATCCAGCCAGCACAGGGTCGCATAGCAGTCGTCGAGCGCAGCAGGGAACGGATGCTCGGGCGCGAGCCGGTAGTCCGGGCATGCGACGACGACGTCCAGCTCGTCGACGAACCGGGCGCAGAGCGATCCGGCCTGTTCGGGGACGCCGATCACCGTGCCACCGCCGTGGATCCAGACGAGCCCGGCCGAGCGGTCGGCCCGGTTCTTCCGCTCGACGGTTACCACCCTGACCGGAGGACCGTCAGCCTGCTCGGCGAACAGCTCCCGCACGACGAGGCCGGCACCCGCGGGTGGCGGCATCCGGCGGAGTGCCGTCCGGACCATCCGGACCCGGCGGTCCGTCGCCGGAGCGATCGGGAGGAGCAGTGCGGGGGTCCTCAGATCCGCCGAGACCGACCGCAGCGCTCGGAGACGCGGCACCAACCAGCGGGCCGACCACGCGAGGAACCCGGTGACGGCCGACGCCACGATGACTCGGCGCAACAGCTGCATCGTCAGAACTCGCAGATGACCGAGCGGATCACGTCGCCGCGATCGACCGCGCCCAGGGCGTCGTTCACGTCGTCAAGCCGGATCCGACGGGTCACCATGGCGTCGAGGTCGAGCCGACCGGATTCGGCGAGGTCGACGAAGCGCTGGAAGTCTCGGCGGACGTTCGCCGAGCCGTACATGCACCCGGTCAGGTGCTTGTCGTTGGCCATGAGCTCGACGGCAGAGAAGGTGACGGTGTCGTCGATCGGGGCCATGCCGATGACGACGATCGTCCCACCCTTGCGAGCCGACGAGTACGCCTGGTTGATGACGTCGGGTCGCCCGATCGCTTCGAACGCGTAGTCGACACCTCGTCCGCCGGTGAGCTCGCTGATCTGGACGACCGGGTCCCCTGCGGCGGGATCGACGGCATCGGTGGCTCCGAGCTCGATCGCACTGCGTCGCTTGTGGTCGAGAAGGTCCACCGCGACGATCCGGGAGGCTCCGGCGATGCGGGCTCCTTGGACGACGGCTTGTCCGACACCGCCGCAGCCGAACACCGCCACCGTCGTGCCGGGCTCCACGCGCGCGGCGTTGAGCGCCGCACCGACGCCGGTCGTGACGCCACAACCGATGAGCGCTAGGTGCTCGGCAGGTAGATCGGAGCGGACCGATACGACCATCCCCTGATCGAGGACCATCTCCTCGGCGAAGGTCCCGAGACCCGACATGCCGAACAGATCGGCTCCTTGCCCGGTGGTTCCCCTGCTCGACAGCATCGCGTCGGCGAGGCCCTCGCAGAGGTTGGAGCTGCCGTGCAGGCAGTACCAGCAGTCGCCACAGGCGGGGATGAACGCCCCGATCACTCGGTCCCCCACCGAGACCCTGGCGACGCGGTCTCCGATCTCGGTCACCGTGCCGGTGCCTTCGTGTCCGAGGATGACCGGGGTGGGGAACGGCACGACGCCCTGTTGGACCAAGAGGTCGCTGTGGCACACCCCGCTCGCCTCGATCCGGACGCGCACGTCGTTGGGCCCGACGTCAGGGGACGTCACCTCGACGATCTCGAGGTCTTCGCCGTAGCCGTTCAGCACCGCTGCACGCATCGTCGCGCTCCCTTCACAGATCTGATCCGGTGGCTTCGATCAGGCCGCGTCGACGACGACAGGGAGCGTCTCGAACCGTCGGACCATCAGACTTGCCTCCCTGACCGCCGGCGCATCACCCGGAGCGATCCACGAGGTGGTCTCGAGCAGTCGGCGCAGTACGACGTCCGCTTCCATCCGTGCCAGCGGCGCGCCGACACACAGGTGGATCCCTCGGCCGAAGCCGACGTGATCACGTGGGAACTCCCGGTCCAGCCGGAGCTCGCCGGGGGCGTCGTAGCGCTGCGGGTCGCGGTTGGCAGCCGCCCACAGCAACATGACGCTGGACCCAGCGGGAACCGTGACCCCGTCGAGCTCGGTCTCCTCTCGAGCGAGTCGCATGTGGTAGCGGAACGGCGATTCCAACCGCAGCACCTCCTCGATGAACGCTGTGATCAGATCCGGTTCGGCACGCAGCCGGTCCTGCAGATCGCGCCGTGTTGCGAGGATGTGGACGGCATTGCCGAGGAGGCTCGTCGTGGACTCGCCACCGGCGCTGAGCAGGGTGTGCATCATGACGAGCGCCGACGGGAGGTCCAGGTCACCGCTGCGGACCGCGTCGGCTGCGAGCCCGAGCAGGCCGTCGTGTCCGTCGGCGATCGCATCGGTGACCTGCTCCTGCATCCAGTCCAGGATCTCCGCGGCACGGGCCATGGCGGCCAGAGCGTCGTCGAGTGGGCGACCAGCGAGCATGGAGGTCGAGTCGAACGCCGCTGCCAGCAGATCGTCGGGGTTCTCGTCGACAAAGCCGATCAGCCGGGCAACGACCCGGATGGGGATGGAATTCGCAACTGCACCCATGAAGTCGAACTGTCCCGCGGCGACCGCTGGTCCGACGAACGACTCGGTGAGCTGCTCGACGCCCGGACGAAGCGCGACCACGCGTCGCGCCACGAGCTCGGGGAACACCATCGAACGATGCCCGCTATGGGTGGGCGGATCTGCGGTCGCGAGCACATCAGTTCCGTCTCCGATACCCAGATCGACCAACGCGGGCGCACCGTCGGCGTCCTGGTAGATCACCGACCGCAGGTTCGAGGAGAAATCGTCGGACCGCTTGACCGCTTCGGAGATCGCTTCGAACGAGCTCACCACGACGAGGTCGACATCGGGCACCTTCCACACGGGCGCCTCTCTGAGCAGCTGTCGGTAGAAGTCACCGGGGTCGTCGAGCACCTCGGGATCGAGCAGTCGGTTCGCGCTCAGACGTCGCGCCGAGGTCGTTGCCACCGTTCGTCTCCCTCATCGAAGCTGCCCTGATGGGAAGCTACTGACGTTCGTCACTGACATCTGTCATTGACGGGCGGAACCGTACGCGCGATCTTGCCTCGGCGGCCACTCGATGTGTGACCGCGGGGGCGCAGCAGCCGTCGTGAACCGTCGGTGTCAGTGCCACTTCCGATCCGGGGGGACGAACTTGAACGCTCAGCAGACCGCAGCGACGCGACGCGTCCGACACAGGTCGATCGGCGCCGCGGTGATCCTCGCGACCGTCGCGGTCCTCGCCGCATGTGGCGCCAGCGGCGACGCCTCCGAGGGGGCCGACGACCCGACGACGACGACCGCCAAGGGCGTGGCAGCGACCTCCGGCCAGTTCGGAGAACTCGCCGATGTATGCGGAAAGGGCGATGCCAAGGTGCAGGCCGACGAGGCCGGGAAGGGCGCAGACAAGCTGTACGTCGGTGTCGCGACGGATCGCAGCTCGACCGTACGGCCAGGCCTGAACAAGGAGATGTGGGACGCGTCGCAGGCGTTCGTCGATTGGTGCAACGCCGCCGGCGGCATCAGCGGGCTGCAGATCGAGCCGGTCGAGCTCGACGCCGCACTGTTCGACGTCCCCAAGGCGATGAGCGAGGCGTGCCACTCCGTGTTCGCCATGGTGGGCGGCGGTTGGGCCCAGGACAACCTGCAGTTCACCGGGAAGGACGACTCCGACTTCCACAAGTGTGGACTGGTCGACATCCCCGGCTACGCCGTGTCACCCGAGAAGTCAGGATCGAGCGGCCAGGTCCAACCCGTTCCGAACGGCGTGGACACCATCGCGAACACGTGGCTGCGCAGCTACGCCGAGCTGTATCCGAAGGAGTCGAAGAAGGTCGCCATCGCCTATGGCGACGTGCCCTCGCTCGACCAGATCCGGGAAAAGTACGTCGCCGCGGCCAAGGACGTGGGACTCGACGTCGTCACCCAGATCCCCTACCCGGCAACCGGGATGAGTGACTGGACGCCCCTCGCCCAGCAGGTCATCCAATCCGGCGCGGGGACCCTCCTGTGGGTCGGCGAAGCCGGCAACGTCGCGAGCGCCCTCGCCAAGCTCAAGGAGCAGGGCTGGACGGGCCACGCGCTGCTCGAGACGAACATGTACGACCCCCTCCTGTTCTCGCAGGGCGATGCTGCCGCCGACGGCTCCGTCATCCGCCAGGTCGTCCATCCGATCGAGGAGGCCGACAAGTGGCCGGCGATCCAGCTGTACCTCGACAACCTCAAGAAGTACGTCCCTGACGCCAAGGTCGCACCGCTCGGCATCCAGTCGACCAGCGCCTGGCTGCTGTTCGCCGTCGCCGCTGACGCATGTGCGAAGTCCAACGATGGGACGATCACCCGCCGATGCATCCTCGAGCAAGCAGCCACTCAGAAGGATTGGACCGGCGGTGGGCTCCATGCCCCGCAGGATCCCGCGCCATTCGACCAGGCCACGACGGGCCCGTGCGACATGTTGATGGTCGCCAAGGACGGCAAGTTCGAACGACTGTTCCCGAAGCTCGACAGCCCGGCCGACGACGGCGACGGATTCAGCTGCCCCAAGAACGGCGTCACCACCATCCCGGCGCTCGCCGGCAAGGGCGTCGTCGAGCCGGGAGCGAAGATCTGACGAACTTGCTGATCGAAGGAGCAGCGGTGTTGTCGTGTTGACGTCCCGCGACGCCGCTGGCACCGTGCCGACCATGCCGCCGTCGGATTCCCGACAGTCACATCGAGATCGCCAGCGTCTGGAGACACGGGAGCGCATCTTCGCGGCGGCCATCGACGAGCTGGCGTCGTCCGGACTGGATCGCGCCGACATCGGCGCCATCGTGGAACGCGCCGGGGTCGCCCGCGGCACCTTCTACTTCCACTTCGCGACGAAGTCCGACGTGCTGTTGGAGCTGCAGCGTCGAGAGATCGATATCATCGTCGACCATCTCGAAGCTGACCTCACGACCGCCCACTTGTCGGACCTGGTCCACGAGGTGCTTGACGCCGTCCTCGCCAGCGAACGACGGCTCGGAACCTCCTTGTTCAGAGACATGGTCTCCGTCAACTTCGGACGCGCCCACAGCGCGAGCGAACAGGTTTCCTCGAACCGGCTCGTCGAGTACATCGCAGACGCCGCCGGCAACGCTCGCAGCGACCAGATGATCAGCGACGACGTCGACCCCCTCGAGCTCACCGCCATCATCCTCGTCGGGCTGTTCGGACTGCTCGCAGCGAGCGACGGACCGACTGCAGAACGCGACGAACTCGCCCACCGCTACCTCGACACCATCATCCGAGGTTCGACGTAGCGGAACCGACTCGGACCCGAGTCAGCTCATCGCGAAGTCAGCGGTCCACGTCCCAACGATGGCAAAGGCGACACGACCGATTCGGTGTTCATGCGATGCGGTCGACGTCGACGCGACACGTCGCCATCTGCGAGGCCGACGCACCCTGAATCCACTGAAACGATTCCTGAGTGAGCGAGAGGCGCCACGGACGAACGGCAACTGCCGCGATTGCGATCTCTCCGAGGCGACGCGACACGCTCCGCCCCGGACACACATGCAGTCCCCGACCGAACGTCAGGAGGCTGCTCTGCGATCGGTCGAGATCGAAGCGAGTCGGATCTCGAAGGCCATCGGGTCGCGGTTCGCGGCACCCCAATGGAGCACGAGGAGCGTTCCGGCTGGGATCTCGATCTCGTCATGGACCGTGTCGCGCAGAACTCGGTGGTTGGTGAGGATCAACGGAGGAGCGAGCCGAGTCGCCTCGTCGTAGGCCGCAAGCGCGATGTCTGGATCGGAACGAATGCGACGCATGACGTCCGGACGGGCGATGACAGCAGTAAGCGAGTTCGCAATGCCGACTCCCGCGGTGTGAAATCCGTCGAACAGGTTCCCCGCCGCGAAGTCCCCCGCTGTCCGGGGAGCGCCACTCATTCCGATCACATCGAGGTCGTCGCGGAACGATGTCAGCATCTCCACGGCAAGCGGGTGGGACTCGCCGCGCTCGAGGGTTCGCGACGCAGCGGTGCGCACAAGTTCGACGTACTCCTCCGATGCCGTGCTGACCTGCTCAACCTGACGCTCGGATGGTGCGTTGAGAAACACTGCAGACATCGTCTCAGCCAGTCGCTGCACCTCGTTGACCTCGTCATCGTCGAGTCCAACGAGCGTTCCGAAGAACATCGCAGCGAATCGGTACGAGAGGTCACTACAGAGATCGAAGGGATTGGGCAGTCGCTCCAGGATCGACTCCAGCAGTTCAGATGCGAGGGCATCGAACCTATTCGCCGGGGTCATCTGTCGCGCCAGGATCCGTCGTGCCGGGCGATGCAGGGGCGGGTTGAACGCGAACACCTGACGCGAGATCACCGGGACGAACCCTCGGGTCGGGTCGTCGTAGCCGATGAACGTCATCATCTGGGCGAGCAGGTCGCTGTCGACGTTGCCGATCGCGGGGTCGCTGGCCAATGCTCGCACGTCCCGATTCCGGAACGCGACGACCATTCCAGGCAGGATCTGGTGAAGACCGGACGCCTCACTCTCGAGGAGGAGGTCCGCGGCACCAGCCATGTCCTCGTCCCACAGCGAAGCGACATCGGCCGGAAGTTCGGGGAGGGCAGCGATCGAGCTCACCCCACCAATTCTTGCTGCTCGGCGGGAGGCAAACGCACGGCGCTGCGCTCATCGGTTCTCGGCGCAACTGGAAGACCGATCGAGACCGAAGCGGAGTTCACCATCCGATGTCGATGCCGTCGTCGATCTCCAGCTCCTCAGGGACCGTGGCGATGTCCTGAATTGCGGCCTGGTCGATGGCGAGCTCCTTGGCGGTGCTCGTTCGAAGAGCGTCAAGGACTGCATCGGAAGGATCCGTCGTCTCGTCCGGTCGGCCGTGCCGCTCGATCTCGGCATCGACGTGGTCCGTGTCGAGGAGATAGATCCGGTTCGACTGCCGTCCTCGTGAGAGCCCGACGTAGCCGGACTCCCGGGAGAGCTGATCGTTGCCGAGGAGGAGGCTGTGGTCGGTGGTGCGGCCTTGGGCTTTGTGGACGGTGACGGCGTAGCCGTGGCGAAGGTGTCCTTCGTCGAGGTAGGCGGCGTCCAGCCGGCGGGACCCCTCAGCCGTGTCGATCGCGAGCTGGCGATGCTTGTGGTCGATGTCGGTGATGGTGCCAGTGGTGCCGTTGAGGACGTTCAGGCGGGTGTCGTTGCGGAGACAGATGATCTCGTCGCCGATCTGGAACGGCCGGTCGACGATCACGATCGGTTCTCCTGACAGCCGGCCGGCGGCGGCCATGTGTCGTCGGGCTCGGCGGTTGAGGTCGTCGACATCGGCATTGCGGCGGGCGAGCATCAACGCGTCATCACCGTTCTGCCGGTGGGTCCACCAGTCGGCGACCATGCCGTCACGGACCGCATCGGCGTTGTCCCCGGTCACGACCCCGCCGTGATCCTTCAGCAGCGTGAACGCCCGGTCGACGTCACCGGAGCGCAACTCTGCGAGCGCAGCCTGTTCTGTCGGGTCCTGCTGGCGGCGGTTCTCGGTGAGGGTGATGGCGTCACGCCGGGTGTCGACATGGGAGAGGAGGCCGCCGGCGGTGATCTCCGGCAGCTGCTTCGGATCGCCGACCAACACAACCTTCGCTCCGGCATGGTGCGCGCTTTGCATCAGGAACTCGAGCTCACGGGAGCCGACCATGCCGGCCTCGTCCACGACCACGACCGTCGAGCGGTTCAACTCTGCTTCGTTCCGGGCGAGGTGCCCGTTCAACCTTGTCAACGTCACCGACGGGATCCCCGACCCCTCCCGAAGCTGCTGCGAGGCGGCAGCCGCGAGCGCGCAACCGATCACCGTGTAGCCCGAGGACTGCCAGGCGTCACGGGCGGCATCGAGGCTGAACGTCTTGCCGGTCCCCGCCGCCGCGATCACGACATCGACCGGACGACCCGACGTGCACAACTCGCGGACCGCGGCGGCCTGTTCGTCGCTGATCGACGGCCGCGCCCCGATCGCCCGGTCCACCGCTCCCGCGTCGCAGCGCCCGGAGCCGTTCGCTCGGCGCGACACCTCGCCGACGAGGTGGCGTTCGATCTCCCACAGCTCGGTGGTCGTGTAGCGGGTGCCGGTGCGGTCCCGGTCCGCGACGAACAGCGCGTCGGCCTGGTCGAGGAACCGGTCGGCGAGGACATCGAGGTCATCGACGGTCACCCCGGTCGGCAGCAGCTGCGCGAGGCCGCGGAGGACGTCGCGGCGGTCGAACGTCGAGTGATGCGACGTCAACCCGAACGGCGACATCATGAAGTCGAAGACCTTTGACACTTCAGCATCAAACGGCGGCGACGACCGGCCGCCAACATGGAGCACCTTCGTCCAGTCGACACCGAGACGTACCTGGGCGGCCTCGGTGCGCCACCGGGCCCGCTGGTCGACAGCTGACTCCGCTATGTCGGACTTCGACCGGCGGGTATCGAGAGTCGCGACCTGTGCTGCGCCAGCAGAGGTGAGACCCCACTCGGCGAGCTCGGCCTCGATCGCGGCGCGTCGCTTCGAGAACAGATCGATCAAGCCCGGGTGGACCCCGACGATGTCCGCCACTCCCCTCTCGACCGTGGTCCAGTCGACCCCGAGCCGGGCGCTCAGCTGGTGTCGCAGCTCGACCTGGTAGAGGAACCCGGCAGTCCTCGCGTGGTCGTAGAGACCTTTCGAGTCGATCGTCCGCCACTTGCCGCCCGATGCTCGGACGCTGTTCGCGACGAGGACGTGGGTGTGCAGCAACGGATCCCGATCCCGCGACGTGCGGTGCTGGAACGCCGCGGCGACGAACCCGTCCCCGGGCACCCGGTTCACACCATTGCGACCGGTACGGGTCCACCCCGCGGTCTCCTCCATGTACGACAACGCCCGGCTGACCGCAGCGCGGTGCGCGGCCTCGACCTCGACCCGGACGTCCTCCTCGCCGAGCGCCCACACGATCGACACCGACTTCGGCGCACGGAACGTCAGATCCCACCCCGGCACCTTCCGATTCTTCGCACGATGGAGCGATTCGTTCGTGGACGGGTCGACACCGGCCAGCACCGAACGCAACTCATCGCCATCAACCGTGCCCTCCAGGCCCAACAGGTCCGTCGACGAGGCCATCCACACACCGGGCGCCTCGCCGGCTTCGGCGTAGTAGTCCTCCACCCCCGAGACGACCTGGTCCAGGTAGTAGGCCTCGGCGCCATGGCCGAGCTGGTGCAAATTCAACATCCGCGACCGCTCCGGGCCGGGGCGGGCATCTGTGATGCCAGTCTGTGAACCCTCTGACACGCTCGCGACGCGAGGATCAACACCGTGCACCAGCAGCGACGCGACGACGAGGCTGCCGGACCGGCAGCGGCGTCCGACGAGGACAGCGCTGCAGGCGGACCTCCAGGGGGACGTGAACGACACAGAGCCGGGTGCGGGGCCATCGAGGCGCTCCTCCGAGGACACCCACCAGCCGCCGGCCAACCCGACGACACCAGCGCCCTCGACCTCCTAAGCGCGCGGGACCCCGACCCGAGGCGAACAATCGCGAGGAACCCGCCGCGCTCCATGAGGGGATGCGCGTCGCCCCGACCCGCCGGCCCGATGACCCCGGCCGGCACCGGCCCGGGTCGAGCCCGCTCGTTCGACCATCGAGCCGCGTGCACCACAGCGCCGCGACGAGCGGTTGACACCGGGGCGGTTAGGTCTGACCGGCGGGCCGGTCAGACCCGGAGAGACAGCGGTAAAGATCGCGGTAGAGACGCCCGGATAACCGGTCAGGCCTCGCCTGACACTGTCACCGGGCGTGGCCCGAGGATCTTGGGCTACCCCTGGTCGGCGATCACGCCGGATCGGTCACCGGCGAGGGCGTGCGGAGAGACCTCACCTCGTGTCTCACCGTGCGCGGTGAGCACCGGGTTGAGAACTAGGTCGAGGACGGTGTTGAACCACCGCCGCTGCGCGGTTGAACCGCCCAGGTGCTTGGTGTTCGACCTGGCCCTCACCACCACCGGGGTTCAGGACCGACGGCTCGCACGGCCACCGATTCGGCACAGATTCCTTCCGTCCCGAGCCGGCGCCCGCGCGCTTAGGAATCACATGACGACCACTCCGCCGAACAGGTCCTCGAGCCGGTGGAGGCCGGCAGACGGACAGCTCGAAGTGATCACACCGGACGGGCCGCCCGAGCTGACCGACGAGCTCGCCCGAGCGTTGCTCCGCGTCCTCCGACCGCCGACCGACGGCCATGACGACCCAGGCGTCGCCCCCGGCCGTCAGAGTCGGGACGTAGCGTCGTGACCATGCGCTTCGCCTTCTACGGTCGCGTGTCGACCGAGGACCAGCAGGATCCCACCTCGTCGAAGAACTGGCAGCTCACCCGATCACGCCAGCTCATCGAGACGACCGGGGGCGAGGTCGTCGCCGAGTTCTTCGACATCGGACAATCCCGGTCGCTGCCATGGAAGCGCCGGCCCGAAGCGGCGCTGCTGCTCGATCAGTTCGGCTCGCCGAGCCGAGACTTCGACGCGGTGGTGATCGGCGAGCCGCAGCGAGCGTTCTACGGCAACCAGTTCGGTCTCACCTTCCCGGTGTTCGTCCACTACGGCGTCGAGCTGTGGGTCCCCGAGGTCGGAGGACGTGTCGATCCCGGCTCCGACGCGCACGACCTGGTCATGTCCCTCTACGGCGGGATGAGCAAGGGCGAACGCAACCGGATCAAGACCCGCGTCCGCACCGCCATGGCAGCACAAGCGGCGATCGAAGGCCGGTTCCTCGGAGGACGGCCCCGTACGGCTACGTCCTCGCGGATGCCGGCCCACACCCGAACCCGGGCAAGGCCGCGATCGGACAACGACTGCACGTCCTCGACCTCGACCCAGCCGCAGCGCCGGTCGTGCAACGGATATTCGCCGAGTACATCGGCGGCGCCGGCATCTACCGCATCGCCGAAGCCCTCACCGCTGACGGGATCCTCTCCCCCTCCGCGCATGATCCGGCGCGCAACCGCCACCGCGCGAGCAGCGGCGGCGCCTGGTCCAAGCAGGCCGTCCGATCGATCCTCACGAACCCCCGCTACACCGGCCGCCAAGTGTGGAACCGCCAGCGCCGCGACGAGGTCCTCATCGACGTCGAGGACGTCGCCCTCGGACATGAGACCCGCATGCGCTGGAACGCCGAAGCCGACTGGGTCTGGTCCGAACACGAGACCCACCCCGCGATCGTCACCGTCGACGACTTCGACACCGTCCGCGACATCTTCGCGGCGGGCCGACGAGAACCCCAGCGCAAGCTCCGCACCCGCCACCCCTACGCGCTCTCCGGCATCGTCCACTGCGGCGTGTGCGGCCGCAAAATGCAGTCGTCGTGGAACAACGGACGCGCCTACTACCGCTGCAAGTTCCCCGCCGAGTACGCCATCAAGGAAGACAAGCACCCCAAGACGATCTACCTCCGCGAGGACGCCATCCTCCCCGGACTCGACGGCTGGATCGGCGATCTCTTCGACCCGGCCCACCTTGACACCACATGCGCCGCGCTCGCCCACGCCAGCGACCGGGACGCAGCCCAGCCGCCAGAGCCGAACCTGCTCATCGCCGACCAACTCCGCGAGTGCGAAGCGAAGCTCCGCAAGTACCGCCAGCTGCTCGAGGAGCGCGACGACATCGCCGTCATCGGCGAGTGGATCGCCGAAGCCGAACGCGAGCGCAACCGTCTGCAGCGCCTGAGCAGGCCGACCCAGCGGACCGCCACGCCAATGACGGCGCACGGCGTGCGCGAGGTCGTCGAGCAACTGCAGGGCATCTCGACGGCGCTCGACAGCGCCGAACCGAACGAACGGCGGGCCGTCTACGACGCCCTCGGCGTCACGCTGACCTACCACCCGGACCGGAAAGCCGTGCACGTCGGTGCCGGGTCACCCCATGTACTTAGGGTTGGTGTCGGAGGGGGGACTTGAACCCCCACGCCCCTAAGGGCACTAGCCCCTCAAGCTAGCGCGTCTGCCAATTCCGCCACTCCGACGTGGCCCCCACCAGCGGTGGGGCGAGGGAGCACTCTAGCGCGTCGCCCTGATCGCCTCGGCATCGTGAACCGGCCCGCCAGGGCGCACTTGGAGGAACCGGTCGGCTGGGGCGACGGATGCCTACATGTCCGGCCAGAAGGGGGCAACGAACGCCCACGCAGAGGCGTCAGTTGCCGACGGGCGAGGTCGGCACCGTCGAGAGCCGCATGACGTTGACCGCCGGCTGCACCACGTGCGGATCGGGGGCCCGGGCCACGTCGTGGTCCTTGTGGTCGTACGGCAGCGTGTGCACCACGTGTCGGATCGACTCCAGCCGAGCCCGCTTCTTCTCGTTCGAGTTGATGACCGTCCACGGCGAGGTCGGGCTGTCGCAGTGGATCAGCATCGCGTCACGGGCCTGCGTGTAGTCGTCCCACTTGTCCAGCGACGCCTCGTCCACTGGCGAGAACTTCCACTGCCGCAGCGGATCCGTCTTGCGGGCGTCGAACCGCTTGAGCTGGTTCTTGCGCGACACCGAGAACCAGAACTTGAACAGGTGCGTCCCCGACTCGACGAGGCCGCGCTCGAACCCCGGCGCCTGGCGGAAGAACTCGCCGTACTCCTGCGGCGTGCAGAAGCCCATCACGATCTCGACGCCCGCCCGGTTGTACCAGGAACGGTCGAACAGGACGATCTCCCCCGCCGTCGGCAGGTGCCCGACGTAGCGCTGGAAGTACCACTGCCCCCGCTCGGTGTCGTTCGGCTTGGGCAGCGCGACGGTCCGGGCGCCGCGGGGGTTGAGGTTCTCGGTGAACCGGCGGATCGATCCGCCCTTGCCGGCTGCATCACGCCCCTCGAACAGGATCACGACCTTCGCACCGGTGTCCTTCGTCCAGCGCTGCAGCTTCAGGAGCTCGATCTGCAGCAGGCGCAGCTCCTCCAGGTACACGTCGTTCTTGATCTTCGACGAGTGCGGAGGGTGGTCCTCCATCTGATCGATCGTCAGCTGGTCGACGGGGGTCTCGTCGGTGGTCCCCACGAACGTCCTCCGGGGCGGCGGGCAGGGTCCGGGTCACCCTATCGGCGGCCTCCGGGAACCGGTCCGGCCCGAGTTCCCCTGTCCGAGCGGCCGCAACCTCGTGCTTCGGCGTACCGAGTGGTCCGATCACGACCACCGGGTACGCCAGAACGGCGGATGGGAACGGCGGATGGGAGGGTGCGCGCCGGCCGCAGACCTCGCTTCGGCGGTGTCTTCCGTCGTGAGACGACGGAAAGCGCGGACAGAACCGTTGGTTGGGCGTCAGGCGGTGGGGACCGTGCCGGCGGCGATGGCGGTCATGCGCTTGAACGTGTCCGTGCTGAGCCGCGGTCGCAGGGCGGCCGGCGAGACGCCGATCGCGTCGATCGGGATCCGCACCTCGAGCACACCCGGCCGGATCCGGAACCGCAGCGGCGGGTCGAACTCCATCGCCTCGCCGTCGAGCCCCGTGAGCACCGCCGCGGCGGAGCCGAGCTCGAACATCGGCGCCTCCCAACGCAGCACCCTCACCGGCCCCGTCAGCCCGGTCGAGTGCACCACCGCGACCAGCCCGAGCAGCCCGTCGCTCAGGCTCGGCCGGCTGCCGAACCCCGGTCGCGGCGACAGGTCGTACTCGTTGTTCGACACGTGCACGACGAGCGCCGACTCGTGCTCGTTGCCGTCGCCGTCCGTGAAGCGCAGGTCGAGCGGCTCGGCGTCGGGACCGATGAGCTCCGGCAGCTTGCCCAGCGCCGTGCCCAGCTTGTTCTCCCGGTACTGCTCCTCCGCCACGACCTCGCCGTACGCGCCGATCGAGACGTTGTTGAGGAACATGTGGCCGTTGACCTCGGCCACGTCGATGCGCTTCGTGTACGCCTCGCGGAACGCGCCCAGGGCACCCAGCGGGTCCGTGCGGTCGAGCCCGAGGTCGAGCGCGAAGTGGTTGCGCGTCCCCGCGGGGATGCAGACGAACGGCAGGTCCTGCTCGATGGCCACGAGTGCCACCTGCGCGAGCGTGCCGTCGCCGCCCGCGGCGCCGAGGCAGTCCGCGCCGTCGGCCACGGCCTGGCGGGCCATGGCGGTGAGGTCGTCGCCCCGCTGGAGCTCCACGACCTCGAGCCCGGCCGCCCGGCCGGCGGCCACGAGTCCGACGCGCTCGGCGGTGCCGTCGCCCGACTTCGGGTTCACGAACAGCACCGACCTCTGCGGTTGGTGGATCGGGCGGCGGAGGTGGTGCACGACGCGCCGTGGGCTGCGCACCAGTGCCGCTCGCCCGGCGCTACCGCCGATCAGGCCGACGACGGCGCCGATCCCGATCCACAGCACCTCGCGCCCCGAGGCGTAGACGAGGACCGCCGTGGCGACGAGGAACACGAGGGCCGCCACGAGCCAGGCGATGCGGGCCACGCGCCGCCGGCCGAGGCCCTGGAACACGCACAGCCCGGTGACCACGAGCGTCACGATCGCCCCGATGAGCTCGGGCAGGCCCTTGATCAATCCGTACAGGACCATCAGCAGGCCGATCGGGAGCAGCACGAGGCACCCGATGGCGAGGAGGCGCGACGAGACGGGCACCGTGGGACCGGATCCGGTCGACATGTCGGCGTCAGCTGCGTGGGACACTCGGGTGATGACCTCCTCCTCCTCGACGAACTCGGACCGTAGCGGGCTGGCGGGACGCGTCGGGCGGATGATCGGCGACGGCCGCGCGGGGCAGCTGACGTCCTCGGTCGTCGGCGAGCTCGGCGCCATCGACCAGGCCATCTACGCCGCGGTCCACGAGGTGCCGACGCCCACGCTCGACGAGCGCTTCCGCCAGCTGTCGCTCCTCGCCGACCAGTCGAAGCTGTGGTTCGGGATCGCGGGAGCGACCGCCCTCCTCGGCGGGAAGCGGGGTCGCCAGGCCGCGATCGACGGCGTGGTCGCCATCGGGCTCACGTCGTTCGTCGTGAACGTCCCGCTCAAGCGGCTGCTCCCCCGCACGCGGCCGGACCGCGAGCTGCACGGCGTGCTCACCCAGCGCCAGGTCCCGCTGCCGACCTCGACGTCGTTCCCCTCCGGCCACTCGGCCAGCGCGTTCGCGTTCGCCAACGCGCTGGGCGGCGAGCTCCCCTGGGCCGCGCTCCCGGTGCGGGCCGCGGCGGCGGCGGTCGCGTGGTCGCGCATCCACACGGGCGTGCACTACCCGGGCGACGTGATCGCCGGCGCGCTCATCGGGGGCGCGGTGGGCGAGGTGGTGGGGACCGTCCGCCGGCGTCGGGACGACCGCAGGGCCGATCCCGGTGGCGCGATCAGGTATCGATCTTGAGCGCCAGGATCAGCGTGTTGAAGGCGAAGAGGAGGGCGATCACGACCGTGATGCGGTCGAGGTTCTTCTCCATCACCGTCGAGCCGGCCGCCGAGGCACCGAGCCCGCCACCGAACATGTCGGACAGGCCGCCGCCCCGGCCGCTGTGGATCAGCACCAGGAAGATCAGGCCGATGCCCAGCCCGAACTGGGTGATCCACAGGAGAAGCTCGGCGATGTCCACGGCGGTGCAGGTTACAGGCTCACCGGCGCGGGGTTGAACTCACCGACGGCACGGGTCGAGCGGGCTCGCCCGTCCTGAGCAGCCGCGGATCGCCGGTCCGGAGGCTCAGTGGTTGCGGTACTGGACGATGGCGGCGAACTCATCGGGGTCGAGGCTCGCCCCGCCGACGAGGGCCCCGTCGATGTCCGCCTGCGACATCAGCTCGGCGATGTTGCCCGGCTTCACCGAGCCGCCGTACTGGATCCGCACGGCGCCCGCCGCGTCGGCGCCGAACTCGGCGCGGATCACCGAGCGGATGTGGCCGCACATGGCCTGCGCATCCTCGGACGTGGCCGTCTTCCCGGTGCCGATCGCCCAGATGGGCTCGTAGGCGACGACCAGGGCGCCGACCTCGTCGCCGCCGAGCCCGGCCAGCCCGGCCCGGATCTGGCCCTCGACCTTCGACTCCGCACCGCCGGCCTCGCGCTCCTCGAGCGTCTCGCCGCAGCACATGATCGGGACCATGCCGGCCGCGATCACGGCCGTGACCTTCTTGTTGACGATCTCGTCCGTCTCGCCGAAGTACTGACGGCGCTCGGAGTGGCCGACGATCACGTACTTCACGTCGAGCTTGGCGAGCATCGGCGGCGCGACCTCGCCGGTGTAGGCGCCCTCGTTCTCCCAGTGGCAGTTCTGGGCGCCGAGGTCGATCTTCATCCGGTCGGCCTCGATCAACGTCTGGATCGAGCGGAGGTCCGTGAAGGGCGGGTGCACCGTGACGATCACGGACTCGTGGTCGTCGCCGTCGAGGCGGTAGTGCAGCTTCTGGACGGCCTGGATCGCCTCGAAGTGGTTCTTGTGCATCTTCCAGTTGCCGCTGATGATCGGCTTCCGGGTCGCAGCCATGGGATCTCCCTCGGGGTCGTTCGTGGCGCGCCGGTCAGGCCGACACGTTGGGCGCGTGGCGCAGCGCCTCGAGGCCGGGCAGGTCGCCCTGCTCGATCAGCTCGAGCGAGGCGCCGCCGCCGGTCGAGATGTGGTCGACCTCGTCGGCCAGGCCGAACTGCGCGATCGCCGCGGCGGAGTCACCGCCGCCGATGACGGTGAAGCCGCGGCACTCGGCCACGGCCTGGGCGACGGCCCGCGTGCCCGCCTCGAACCGCGGGTCCTCGAACACGCCCATCGGGCCGTTCCAGAGGACGGTGCGGGCCTCGGCGATGATGTCGCCGAACGCGGCGGCCGAGCCGGGACCGATGTCCAGGCCCATCCAGCCGTCGGGCAGCGAGCGGCCGAAGTTGCGGACCTCGCCGCCGGCGGACGGGTCGCCGATCTTCCCGCCGGGACCGAGCCCGACGACGTCCTCCGGGAGGTGCAGCCGGTCGCCGTGGGCCTCGAGCAGCGCCTTGCAGGTGTCGATCTGGTCGGGCTCGCACAGCGAGTTCCCGATCGGGTGGCCGAGCGCCGCGAAGAACGTGAAGCACATGCCGCCGCCGATGACGATGTCGTCCGCGATGTCGAGCAGCGCGGTGAGCACGCCGAGCTTGTCCGACACCTTGGAGCCGCCGGTGATGGCCACGAACGGGCGGCGGGGCTCCTCGCGGACGCCCTGGAGCACCTCGACCTCCTTCGCCAGCAGCCGGCCGGCGGCCGAGGGCAGCCGGGTCGGCGGCCCGACGATCGAGGCGTGGGCGCGGTGCGACGCGCCGAACGCGTCGTTCACGTACAGGTCGTGACCGGCCACGAGCCGGTCGACGAACGCGTCGTCGTTGCTCGTCTCGCCCGGGTCGAACCGCAGGTTCTCGAGCAGCTCGACGCCGGGCGCGAGCTCGGCGAGCCGGGCCCGCACCGGCTCGACCGAGTACTGCGGGTCGGGCGCGCCCTTGGGGCGGCCCAGGTGCGTGCACGCGGTGACCGTCGCCCCGTGGTCGAGCAGCCACCGCAGCGTCGGCAGGGCGGCCCGGATCCGCAGGTCGTCGGTGATGACGCCGTCCTTCAGGGGGACGTTGAAGTCGGCCCGGACGAGGACGGACTTCCCGTCGACGTCGCCCAGGTCCTCGAGCTCGGGGACGCCGAACTGCACGATCGTCCGCTCAGTGGTTGGCGGCGCCGACGATGAGGGCCAGGTCCACGAGGCGGTTCGAGTAGCCGGCCTCGTTGTCGTACCAGGACAGCACCTTGACCAGGTTGCCCATCGCCATCGTGAGGCCCGAGTCGAAGATCGAGCTGTACGGCGAGCCGACGATGTCGGAGCTCACCAGCGGCTCGTCGCTGTAGGCGAGGATGCCCTTGAGGCGACCCTCGGCGGCGGCGGACCTGAACGCCTCGTTGACCTCGTCGACCGTGACGTCCTTGCCGAGCACGCCGACGAAGTCGGTGATCGAGCCGGTCGGGACCGGGACCCGCAGCGACGTGCCGTCGAGCTTGCCCTTCATCGACTCGAGCACGAGCGACGTGGCCCGGGCGGCGCCGGTCGACGTCGGCACGATGTTGATGGCGGCGGCACGGGCGCGGCGCAGGTCCTTGTGCGGGCCGTCCACGAGCATCTGGTCGCCGGTGTAGGCGTGGATCGTGTTCATGAGGCCCTTCTCGACGCCGAACGCGTCGTCGAGGACCTTGATGAGGGGCACGAAGCAGTTCGTCGTGCACGACGCGTTGGAGACGACCGTGTGCTGCGCCGGGTCGAAGGTGTCGTCGTTGACGCCCATGACGAACGTGGCGTCCGCGCCGCCCGACGGGGCCGAGACGATGACGCGCGGGGCGCCGCCCTCGAGGTGGGCCGCCGCCTTGTCGCGGTCGGTGAAGATGCCGGTCGACTCGATGACGACGTCGACGCCGAGTTCGCCCCACGGGATCTCGGCCGGGTTGCGGTAGGAGACGACCTTCAGGACGTCGCCGTCGACCTCGATGCCGTCACCGACCTCCTTGACCGCACCCGGGTAGGTGCCGGCCACGGAGTCGTACTTGAGCAGGTGCGCCATCGTGTCGAGCGACCCGAGGTCGTTGAGCGCCACGAAGTCGATGTCCGCGCCGCGGGCCTTCGAGGCCCGGAAGAAGTTGCGCCCGATGCGGCCGAAGCCGTTGATCCCCACGCGAACCGTCATGTCACTCCCCTGGGTGTCCGGAACTGGTCCCCGCTCCGTTGCGGGGATCGCCCCTATGCCAACACGCGGGAGCGTTGCGGTGCCAATCGTCGCCGGGAGGGCGGTTCAGCGCGCCCGGATCTGCTCGACGAGCGCCTCGCCGAGCAGCACCGGGTCGTGGGCCAGGCCCGACGGCCGGGCCAACCGGGCCGGCACGGCGCCGGGGACGCCGTCGGCGCCGTCGATGGTCCCGGGGTCGTAGAGGACGACGTCGGGCTCGACGCCGTGGCGGTGCAGGGCGGCCACGTGGTCGTCGACGCCGTACCCGCCGGTCTCCGAGACCTGCGGGCGCAGGTTGCAGATGTACACGAGCTGACCCGGCGCCCGCTCGAGGGCGTCGCGCACGCCGGCGACGGCGGTGGCGGCGAGCACGCTCGTGTAGAGCGAGCCCGGACCGAGGACGATCTGGTCGGCCGCCTCGATCGCGGCGACCGCGTCGGCGCAGGCCGGGGCGTCGGCCGGCTCGATCATCACGGATCGCAGGTCGGGCCGGGCCGCCACGGCCACCTGGCCGCGCACCAGCGCGCCGGAGTCCACCGTGGCCCGCAGCTCCACGGGCGCCGTGGTGACGGGCAGGACCCGCCCGACGGCGCCGAGCAGGTCGCCGATGTCATCGAGGGCGGACACGAGGTCGCCCTCCGACTCCTCGAGCGCGGCGATGAGCAGGTTGCCGAAGGCGTGCCCGTCGAGCTCGCCCTTCGCGAAGCGGTGCTCCATCGCCCGGGCCAGCGGCGAGCTGCTCCCCGCCATGGCCACCAGGCACTTGCGGAGGTCGCCGGGCGCCGGTCGCGGCACGGCGGCGCGCAACCGCCCGGTGGAGCCGCCGTCGTCGGCCACGGACACCACGGCGGTGAGGTGCCCGGCGAACCTGCGCGCCGCGCGCAGCGACGCCGCCTGCCCGTGCCCGCCGCCGACCGCCACGACCCGGGGCCCGCCCGGTCGGAGACCGCTCACTTGCCCACGTCCCGGTGCCGCACGCGTGGCTCGATCCCGCGGCTCCGCAACCAGCCCGCGACGTCCTCCACGATCGCCACCGATCGGTGGCGACCGCCCGTGCAGCCGAAGGCGATCGTGAGCAGCGCCTTCCCCTCGGCCACGTAGGCCGGCAGCAGCAGGTCCAGCAGGTCCTCCAGCCGGGCCAGGAACTCGCCGGTCAGCTCGAAGCTGTTGACGTACGCCTGGATCTCCTCGTCGAGCCCGGTCAGCGGCCGCAGCTCGTCCACCCAGTACGGGTTCGGGAGGAAGCGGCAGTCGAGCACGAGGTCCACGTCGGCCGGGACGCCGTGCTTGTAGCCGAACGACTGGAGCGTGATCTGCGTCGCCCCGGCACCCTCCGGGTCGCCGAAGAGGTCGGTCACGCGGGCACGCAGGTCGTGGACGTTGAGGTCCGAGGTGTCGACGACGATGTCCGCCGACTCGCGGACCGCGGCCAGCAGGCGCCGCTCGTCGTCGATGGCGCCGGCGACCGTGCCGGCCCGCGCGGCGAGGGGGTGGCGGCGCTTCGACTCGCCGTAGCGGCGGACGAGCGTGGACGTCGCGGCGTCGAGGAACACCGTCCGCACGTCGGCACCGGAGGCCCGCAGCTCGGCGAGCGCCGGCTCCACGGTCTCGACGTCCCGGCCCGACCCGACCACCAGCGCCACCGGTGTACCGGCGTCCTGGAACCGGGCCAGCTCGGCCACCTTCGGGATGAGCTCCACGGGCAGGTTGTCGATCACGAACCAGCCGAGGTCCTCCAGGGTGTTGCCGAACTGGGTGCGCCCGGCACCCGACAACCCGGTGATCACGAGGAACTCGGCCACGCCGCCACGGTAGCCGTGGGGGCCCTGAACCCCTCCCCGGCCCCCGGTCTCGCTCCGGAGTTCGCCGCTCACCTACGGTTCCGCCCGGGAACGCGCCCACACAAGGAGATCCCTCGCATGCGGAACAAGCTGACCGTCTCGCTCGTCGCCGTGGTGTTCGGCATCGCGCTGGTCGGTGCGGCGTGCTCGAAGAGCAACGAGGACGCCCAGAAGAAGCTCGCCGAGGCGACCACGACCACCACGACGACCAAGCAGGACGCGACCACCACGACGACGGCGAAGGAGGACGACAAGACGGTCGTCGACATCGCCGCCGCGAACCCCGACCTCTCGACCCTCGTCAGCCTCGTCCAGACCGCCGGCCTCACCGACACCCTGACCGGTGCCGGGCCCTACACCGTGTTCGCGCCGACCAACTCCGCGCTCGCGAAGCTGCCGGCCTCGACCCTGGACCAGCTGCGGGCCGACCCGCAGGGCGCGCTCTCCAACGTGCTGCGCCTCCACGTGATGAGCGGCGAGAAGACCGAGACCGACCTCGGCGACCTCGCCGGCAAGTGCGTCGAGACGCTGAACGGAATGGTCAACATCGAGAAGGACGGCGACACGCTCACGTTCGGCGGTGCACCGATCGTGAAGACGGACATCACCGCCTCCAACGGCATCATCCACCTCATCGACGGCGTGGTGCTCGCCCCGTCGACGACCTGTTCCTGACGCGCCGACCCGCCGACCGCGGCGTCGCAGTCGAGGGGGACGTCAGCGGCGGCGGAACCTGAGGAACAGCAGGCGCGGCACCGTCGCGGCGTCCGCGTACTCCTCGGCCCGCTCGAGGAAGCCGGGCGGGGGCGCCGGTTCCTCCATGTGCTCGAGGTCCAGCCCGGCGGCGATCGCCGCGTTCAGGTAGCGCGACAGCGGCCGGTGCAGGAACCGGATGAACACGCCACGCTCCACCTCCTCGACCGTCTCGGCCTCGGGCAGGTACGGCCCGATGCGCCAGTACTGCTCCGGCGGGTCGAGCAGCTGGTCGTCGATCCACCCGCTCCCCGGCGTCTGCAGCAGCGGGTGGTTGAGGAGGAACAGGAAGCGGCCACCCGGCCGGAGGACTCGGGCCACCTCCGCGAGCGCGGCGTCGACGTCGTCGATGTGCTCGAACACGAGGCACGCCACCGCGGCGTCGACCACCCCCGACGGCACCGGCAGCGCCGCGGCCGAGCCCTGCACGTAGGCCGGTCCCCCCGCACGGTCCCGGGCCACCGCCACCTGCGCGAGCGCCGGATCCACGCCGAGCACGCGCAGGCCGGCCGACGACGCCACCCGCGCGACCTGGCCCTCGCCGCACCCGACGTCGAGCACCGTGCCCGACGTGGGCAGGTGGGCGGCGACGAGCGGCAGGATCTGCTCGGTGTACTCGGGGTCGACGCCCTCGGTGAACTGCTCCTGCCACCAGGCGGCGTGGGACTCCCAGGGGTCGGGGGTGGGTCCGGACACGGCGGGCGACGCTACCCGCCGTGCAGCGACCGGTAGACCTCCTCGGCCACCGCGTCGGGCAGCCAGGGCAGCGCACGCAGCGCGTCCAGCTCCGCGGCCTGCACGGCTCGGACCCCGCCGAGCTCCTTCACGAGCCGCACCTTGCGCTTCTCCCCCAGGCCCGGGATGCCGTCGAGCGCGGAGCGGGTCATGCGCTTGCCGCGGAGGCGGCGGTGGTAGTCGATGGCGAACCGGTGCGACTCGTCGCGGATCCGCTGGAGGAGGAACAGCGCCTCCGAGCCGCGCCGCACCTCGACGGGGTCGGAGCGGCCGGGCAGGTAGACCTCCTCGAACCGCTTGGCCAGCGACGCGACGGGGATCTCCTCGGTCAGGCCGAGGTCCTCGAGCACCTTCGAGGCCACGCCCAGCTGGCCCTTGCCGCCGTCGACCAGCAGCAGCTGCGGCGGGTACGCGAACTTCCCGCGCTCGGCGACGGGCTTGTCCCGGTCCTCCAGGTAGTTGGTGAGGCGCCGGGTCAGCACCTCCTCCATCGCCGCGAAGTCGTCGTTGCCGGGCACGCCGCGGATCTTGAAGCGCCGGTACTCGCTCTTGCGGGGCAGGCCGTCCTCCAGCACGACCATCGAGCCGACGTAGTCCGTGCCCTGGAGGTGGCTCATGTCGTAGCACTCGATGCGCAGCGGGGCCGTGGGCAGGCCGAGCGAGTCCTGGAGCTCGTTGAGCGCCTTGGCCCGGCTGTTGTGGTCCGACGCCCGGCGGAGCCGGTGGCGGGTGAACTCCTCCTCCGCGTTGCGCGTGACGGTCTCCGCCAGCTCGCGCTTGGGGCCGCGCCGGGGCACGCGGATGTCCACCCGGCTCCCCCGCTGCATGCCGAGCCACTCGCGGTAGAGGTCGAGGTCCTCGGGCAGCGTCGGCACGAGGACCGCCTTCGGGTAGCCGACGGCCGGCTCGTCGCCGTAGAGCTGCTCGAGCACCGCGGCCACGGTCTGGTCGGGCGAGAGGTCCATCACCTTGTCGAGCAGGAACCCGAGCCGCCCGACGACGCGGCCCCTCCGGACGAAGAACACCTGCGCCGCGGCCTCGAGCTCGTCCTCCGCGATCCCGAGCACGTCGACGTCCTCGCTGCGGTCGCCGACCATCTGCTGCCGCTCGATGGCCCGGCGGACGGTGGCGATGCGGTCGCGCAGGCGGGCCGCGTGCTCGAACTCGAGCTCGTCGGCCGCCGCCGACATGCCCTGCTCGAGGCGGCGGAGCACCGGCTCCGTGTCCCCCTCGAGGAACTCGAGCAGCTCGTCCACCAGCCGCGAGTAGGTGTCCTGGTCCACCTCGCCGACGCACGGGCCCGAGCACTTCTCGATGTGGAAGAGGAGGCACGGCTTCCCGAGGCGCTCGTGACGGCCGAACTTCGCGTCGGAGCAGGTGCGCAGGGGGAAGGTGCGGAGCAGCTCGTCGAGCGTCTCGCGGATCGCGTACGCGTGGGCGTACGGGCCGAAGTAGCGGACGCCCTTGCGGCGGCGGCCCCGCATGACCATCGGGCGGGGCCACTCGTCGGACACCGTGACGGCGAGGAACGGGTAGCTCTTGTCGTCCACCAGGCGGACGTTGAAGCGGGGCCGGTGCTGCTTGATCAGCGTGTACTCGAGCATCAGCGCCTCGACCTCGTTGCGGACCTGGATCCACTCGACGGAGGCGGCGTTCGAGACCATCTGGAACGTGCGGGGGGCCAGGTTGGCCGGGTTCTGGAAGTAGTTCGAGAGGCGCTGGCGCAGGGACTTGGCCTTGCCGACGTAGATGACCCGGCCGGCCGCGTCCTTGAACTGGTAGCTGCCGGGCGAGTCGGGGATCGTGCCGGCCGGCGGGCGTTCGAGCATCGGGGCGAACCTACCCTGCCCCCTGTGACGGTCCCGGCCGCTGGGGCCTCGCGACCTCGTGTCCGTCCTGTTCGTCGGAAGCGGGCGGGAACCCCCGCTTCCGACGAACGGAACGGGCCGCAGGAGCACCTGAGGAACACCGGATCGCAAGATGGTGTTCACCGGTAGTGGATGGGCGGTACGCTCACCGAGCCGGCCTGGCCTCCGGCGACATCGACTTCCGAGGCCGACATCCCCGTGGCGTGGCGACCAGGCTGCCCCCACCGGCCGTCAATCGGAGGTCCTCACGGGGCCGCGCGCACTGCGCCGGCCACCAAGGAGGCCATCCCATGCTGCGACTCCAGCCCCCGCTGCCCGAGCGGTACACCGAGGCGACCCCCGACGAGCTCGCGGAGCGCATCGCCTCGGCCAAGGCCGCCCTCGGCGAGCGGGTGTTCATCCTGGGCCACCACTACCAGCGCGACGAGGTCATGCGCTGGGCCGACGCGCGGGGCGACTCGTTCCGCCTGTCGGTCCTGGCCAAGGAGCACCCGGAGGCCGACTACATCGTCTTCTGCGGCGTCCACTTCATGGCCGAGTCGGCCGACATCCTGACCGGCGACCACCAGCAGGTCGTGCTGCCCGACCTGAACGCCGGCTGCTCGATGGCCGACATGGCCGACATCGAGGCCGTCGAGGAGGCCTGGGAGGCCCTCGCGGACGTCACCGACATCGAGCGCGTCCTGCCGATCACGTACATGAACTCGGCGGCGAACCTGAAGGCGTTCGTCGGGCGCCACGGCGGCGCCGTGTGCACGTCGACCAACGCCCGTGCGGTGCTCGAGTGGGCGCTCAACGACCCCGAGGGCCCGCAGGCCAAGCAGGTGCTCTTCTTCCCCGACCAGCACCTCGGCCGCAACACCGGCTACCAGATGGGCTTCACCGAGGCCGACATGCGGGTGTGGAACCCGCGGCTGGAGCTCGGCGGGCTCGACGAGGCCGACGTCAAGGAGGCGACGTTCCTCCTGTGGAAGGGCCACTGCTCGGTCCACCAGCGGTTCCGCCCGGAGCACATCGAGGCGTTCCGCGCCGAGCACCCCGACGGCGTCGTCATCGCGCACCCCGAGTGCTCGCACGACGTGTGCGAGCTGGCCGACCAGGTCGGCTCGACCGACTTCATCATCCGGGCCATCGACGACCTGCCCGCCGGCACGTGGGTCGGCGTCGGCACGGAGATCCACCTCGTGCAGCGGCTGGACGCGGAGACGGACAAGCACGTCGTCTCGCTCGATCCGCTCGTCTGCCCGTGCAGCACGATGTTCCGCATCGACGCCGCGCACCTCGCGTGGACGCTCGACCGGCTGGCGGAGGACCGCGTGGTCAACCGCATCACGGTGGACGAGGAGACGGCCCACTGGGCGCGGGTCTCGTTGGAGCGGATGCTCTCGATCACCTGAGGTCGGTCAGGTGCAGCCGAGCGTCGCCGGCCGGAACGCCGGGTCGGCGACGAGCACCGGGTCGGTGAAGGTTCGGCGGTCGAGCACGCTCACGTCGGCCACGGTGACGTGGTCGCCGCCGCGCACCGTCACCGGTACCTCCGTGGTCGCGGCGCGCGGCGTCACGGTGAGGCGGGCCACGCCGTCGCCGTGCGCATCGAGGTCGACCGGTCGCCCGCCGACCTCGACGGTCGCGCCGGGCGCCGCGGCCACGTGGAGCTGCACCTGCAGCGGGTGCACGTCGCCGTCGAGACGTCGCAGCGCCACCGAGCCGGCCCCGTCGAACGCCCGACCGGCCGACGAGTACAGGACCGTCCCCCGGTAGCTGACCCCGATCGGGCGGGTGACGAGGTCCCCGGCGGCCGAGACGACCGAGCGGCCGTGGTCCCGGACGAGCTGCGAGCGCTCCGGCCGGAGGTCCCACCACACCCAGGTGCCGTCGGGGCTGCTGCCGCCGGGTGCGCCGAGGAGGGCCGTGAGCTCGGACTGCAGCGCGTCGGCGTGCTCGACCAGGTGGTGGTCGCGCTGAACGAGGAGCGCGTCGAACCCCGCGCTGGCGACCGCGCGGACGAGCTCGGGGGTCGGCTGGCGGCACCAGCTCATCTGCCAGTCGTCGGCACCGCCGCGGAAGAACCCGCCGCTGAGCCGCAGGTCCGACCCCACCAGCGACGGCGCGAGGAGCCGCTCCGAGCCGGGGTCGTCGGGGAAGCTCACCACGGGGAGCTCGAACACGCGCCCGCGCGGGCCCAACCGGGACTCGAGCTGCGCGACGACGGCGCGGTCGGCCGCCGCGCTCGACGCGGCGAGCGCCCGATCGGGCACGCCGAGGCCCTGGTCGAGGACGGCGAGCGCGGCGACGGCGACCACGACCCGGGTGGCGGTCGTGCGTGAGAGGGACGAGCGGTCGAGCGCCCGCTGCCCGAGCAGCGCCAGCCCGGCGATCGCGGCGACGTACACGAACGCGGTCATCCGGCTCCACCCGCGGATCTGCGTGAAGCCCAGCTCCGCCAGGACGAGCCCGAGCCCACCCGACACGGCGAACGCGAGGCCGACGGCCCCGACCGCGGCCAGCCGGACCGCGGTGGCGTCGGTCGTGTCCCGCGGGCGGCGCCAGCGTCTGGTCGACACGGCGGCCAGCCACACGAGCCCGGCGAGCGCGGCGAGACCGAACACGCTCGACACCCGCTCGTCCTGCGCGGTGGCGTCGATCGCGCCGCCGAGGGCGGCGAGGGGCCCGATCGGGTGGTCCGACCGCTCGACGAGGAGGTCGACCGGATCGAGCCCGTAGAGGCGGGCGTCGGCGACCGTGCGCTCGATGGCGGTCGACGTCGGTTCGTGCCGCCGCTCGAGCAGCTGCGGCGCGAGGGACGCCGCTGCCGTCACGCCGATCGCGACCACGACGAGGGCCGGGCCGATCAGCCGCCGGGCGTCGCGCCGTCGCACGGCGGCGGCCACCCCGAGGCAGCCGACCACGAGCACGGTGAACGTGGCGTAGTAGGAGCTCGAGAGCGCGACCACGACCGACGCCACGCCGGCGAGCGCGATCGATCCCCGTGCCGGCCACGGTCGCCGGCCCGTGCGATCGAGCGCCCAGCACGCGAGGTAGATGCCGAGCGGCACCGGATAGATCGCGAAGAGGAAGAGGTGCCCGGCGAACACGGCATCGCTCCAGGCCGGTGCGAGGGCGATGACGATGGCGGCCGCCCCCGCGATCCGCGGCCGGATCCGGAGCCAGCGGAGCACGGCGAACGTGACCGCGGCCGTCACGACGAGGCCCAGGAGCAGGTAGAGGTTGAGCGCGACGAAGACGTCGCCCGACAGCGCGTCGAGGGCTCGGAGCACCACGACCTGCAGCCGCTCCATGCCGGTCGGGAACGCCGACCACGACACGCCGGCGCCGGGCGCGCCGAGCTGCGGCGACCTGGTGACCTCGCCGAGGTCGTCCGCGGCCTGGGTCAGGGCCAGGTGCTGGAACACGTCGCCCCGGTACACGACCGGCTGGTCGAGCGGCCACGGCCGGAACACGACCAGCCCGATCAGGAGCGCGACGCCGGCGACCACCAGCACGTGCAGCGGCGAGACGGACCGGTCGCCGGCACCGCGGTCGGGCGGCAGCGGGAGGTCGGCGTCGGCGTCGTGGCGCGCCGGAGCGGTCAGCGTGTCGCTCACGACGTCCCCATCGGCAGGTGCCGGGCCGCCGTTGAGGGCCCGGGCGACCCCGATCGTGGTCGGGGGCGCGCCGGGAGCCCCGCGCCGTCGGTCAGTCGGTCTCGAGCAGGGGGGCCAGGAACTGGCCGGTGTAGCTCTCGGCCGTCTTGGCGATGAGCTCCGGCGGGCCCTCGGCGATCACCTCACCGCCGCCCACGCCGCCCTCGGGACCGAGGTCGATCACCCAGTCGGCGGTCTTGATCACGTCCAGGTTGTGCTCGATGACGAGCACGGTGTTGCCCTGGTCCACGAGCCGGGAGAGCACCGTCAGCAGCTTGCGGATGTCCTCGAAGTGCAGGCCGGTGGTGGGTTCGTCGAGCAGGTAGATCGTGTGGCCGGTGGAGCGCTTGGCCAGCTCCGAGGCCAGCTTCACGCGCTGCGCCTCGCCCCCGGACAGCGTGGTGGCCGGCTGCCCGAGCCGGACGTACCCGAGCCCGACGTCGACGAGCGTCTGCATGTGGCGCGCGATGGTGGGCTGGTTGGAGAAGAAGTCGAGCGCCTCCTCGCAGGGCAGGTCGAGCACCTCCGAGATGTTCAGGCCCTTGAAGGTGACCTCGAGCGTGTCCCGGTTGTAGCGCTTGCCCTTGCACACCTCGCACGGGACGTACACGTCGGGCAGGAAGTGCATCTCGATCTTGATGGTGCCGTCGCCCGAGCACGCCTCGCAGCGGCCGCCCTTCACGTTGAAGCTGAACCGGCCCGGCAGGTAGCCGCGGATGCGCGCCTCCGGCGTCTGCGCGAAGAGCTTCCGGATGTGGTCGAACACGCCGGTGTAGGTGGCCGGGTTGGAGCGCGGGGTCCGCCCGATCGGCGACTGGTCGATGTCGATCACCTTGTCCAGGTGGTCCATGCCCTCGATGCGGCGGTGCAGCCCGGGCGGCACCTTCGAGCCGTACACGTGCTGCATGAGCGACCGCAGGAGGATGTCGTTCACCAGGGTCGACTTGCCCGAGCCGGACACGCCGGTGACCGCGACGAAGCAGCCGAGCGGGATGTCGACGTCGATGTTGCGCAGGTTGTGCTCGCGGGCGCCCTTCACGCCGAGCCACTCGTCGCCCGGCTGGCGCCGCAGCTCCGGTACCGGGATGCGCCGCTTCCCGGCGAGGTACTGCCCGGTGATCGACTTCCGGTTCCGGAGCAGGCCCTTGACGGTGCCGGTGTGCACGACCTGGCCGCCGTGCTCCCCCGCACCCGGCCCGATGTCCACGACGTGGTCGGCGACCTTGATCGTGTCCTCGTCGTGCTCGACCACGAGCACGGTGTTGCCGATGTCCCGGAGGCGGATCAGCGTCTCGATCAGCTTGTGGTTGTCACGCTGGTGGAGGCCGATCGACGGCTCGTCGAGCACGTACAGCACGCCGACGAGGCCCGAGCCGATCTGCGAGGCGAGCCGGATGCGCTGCGCCTCGCCGCCCGACAGCGTGGCGGCCGAGCGCTCGAGCGACAGGTACTCGAGCCCGACGTCGCACAGGAACTGGAGCCGGGTGTTGATCTCCTTCAGGATCCGCTCGGCGATCAGCTGCTGGCGCTCGTCCAGGTGCAGGTGCTCCAGGCGGTCCCTGGACTCCGAGATGCTGAGGCTGCAGAGCTGGTGGACGTTGAGGTCGTCCACCGTGACCGCCAGCGCGTACGGGTTGAGCCGGGCGCCGCCGCACGTGGGGCAGTGCACCTGGCGCATGTAGCCCTCGACCGCGTCCCGCGCCGAGTCCGACTCGGCCTCCGAGTGCCGGCGCTGGAGGTACGGGATCACGCCCTCGTAGCGGGCCGTGTAGGTGCGGGTGCGGCCGTACCGGTTGCGGAACTTCACGTCGACGCGCTTCGCCTCGCCGATCCCGTAGAGCAGGAGCTTCTGCTGCTTCTTCGGGAGGTCCTGCCACGGGACGTCGTCCTCGATGCCGTACTCGGCGCAGACCGACTCGAGCAGCCGGTGGAAGTACTTCGCGTGCCCGGAGGACCACGGCGCGATCGCCCCGCCGGCCACCGACTGCTCCGGGTCCGGCACGACGAGCTCCGGGTCCACCTCGAACACGGTGCCCAGGCCGTCGCAGGCGGTGCAGGCGCCGTACGGCGAGTTGAAGGAGAAGTTCCGCGGCGCGAGCTCCTCGAAGCTCTTGCCGTCGGACGGGCGGGCCAGCTTCTCGGAGAAGGTGAGCAGCTCCGGCTCGGCGCCCTCGTCCTCCTTGCGGGGGACGATCTCGATCTGGGCCATGCCCTCGGCCAGCTCGAGCGCCGTCTCCATGGAGTCGGTCAGGCGGCGCTCGATGCCCTCGCGGAGCACGAGCCGGTCGACGATGACCTCGATCGTGTGCTGCTCGTAGCGGGCGAGCTCCAGCGTGGCCGGCAGCTCGTGGAGCTCGCCGTCCACCCGGACGCGGCTGAAGCCGCGGCCGGCGACGTCCTCGAACAGCTGCTCGTACGTGCCCTTCCGGCCCCGGACCATCGGCGCCAGCACCTGGAAGCGGGTGCCCTCGGGCAGCTGGAGGATGCGGTCGACGATCTGCTGGGGCGTCTGGCGGACGAGGCGCTCGCCCGTCTCCGGGTCGTGCGGGACGCCGACGCGGGCGAACAGGAGCCGGAGGTAGTCGTAGATCTCGGTGACGGTGCCGACCGTGGAGCGCGGGTTGCGCGACGCGGACTTCTGGTCGATCGAGATGGCCGGCGACAGGCCCTCGATGACGTCGACGTCGGGCTTGTCCATCTGGCCGAGGAACTGCCGGGCGTAGGACGACAGCGACTCGACGTAGCGGCGCTGGCCCTCGGCGTAGATCGTGTCGAACGCGAGGGACGACTTGCCCGAGCCCGAGAGGCCGGTGAAGACGATCAGGCGGTCCCGTGGGAGCTCCAACGAGATGTCGGTGAGGTTGTGCTCGCGCGCGCCACGGATGACGATCGTGTCGCTGGGTGACCGGCCGGCGGGGGGTGCCATCGCCGGCTCAGACTAGTCCCCGAACGTGTGTTCGTGCAGCCGCCTCGCGGGTGGTTCCGTGGTGTCGGGTCGGGTTGCTGCGAGCGGTGACCGGCGGCGCCGCGTCGGGCCCCAGGTCGGTTGCCGATCGTCGCCCGGGTCGTCGTCGTCGGCGGGTCGCTGCGCCGGCGGGTCCGCCCGCTCGGGCGATACCCGGATCGGGGGCCGCTGCCATACTGGCGCCATGTCATCGAGCACCGGGCGGCTGTTCCGCATCACGACGTTCGGTGAGTCCCACGGGGGCGGCGTCGGCGTCGTGATCGACGGCTGCCCGCCCCGGCTCGAGCTCTCCGCCAAGGACGTGCAGCCCGACCTGGACCGGCGGCGGCCCGGGCAGAGCCGGCTCGTGACGCAGCGCGACGAGGCCGACCAGGTCGAGATCCTGTCGGGCGTGGCCGACGGCCGGACCCTCGGCTCCCCCATCGCCCTGCTCGTGCGCAACCAGGACGCTCGCTCCGGCGCGTACGACCACCTCGCCGACCTCTACCGCCCGTCGCACGCCGACTTCACCACCGAGGCCAAGTACGGCATCCGCGCCGTGGGCGGCGGCGGCCGGGCGTCGGCCCGCGAGACCATCGGGCGGGTCGCCGCGGGTGCGGTGGCGCGCAAGCTGCTCGCGGAGCGGTTCGGCATCGAGGTGCTGTCCTGGGTGGAGCAGGTGCACGACGTCGTCGCCGACGTGGACGCCGCCACCGTGACCTTCGATGAGGTCGAGGCCGACCCCACCCGCTGCCCCGATCCGGCCGCCGCCGCGGCGATGACCGAGGCGATCGAGCAGGCGCGGCGTGACGGCGACTCGCTGGGCGGCGTGGTGCGCTGCGTGGCCCGGAACGTGCCCGCCGGCTGGGGCGAGCCGGTGTTCGACAAGCTCGAGGCGGACCTCGCCAAGGCCGTGATGAGCCTGCCGGCGACGAAGGGCTTCGAGGTCGGCTCGGGCTTCGGGGCCACGCGCATGACCGGCCGGGAGCACAACGACCCCTTCGTGCCGGGCGAGGGCGGGCGGCCGCGCACGACGTCGAACCACTCGGGCGGGATCCAGGGCGGGATCTCGAACGGCGAGGACGTGGTGCTCCGGGTGGCCTTCAAGCCGACGGCGACGATCTCGTCGCCACAGCAGACGGTGACCCGCGACGGCGAGGCGGTGACGCTCGCCGCGACCGGCCGCCACGACCCGTGCGTGCTGCCGCGTGCGGTGCCGATGGTCGAGGCCGCGGTGCTGCTCGTGCTGGCGGACCACTGGCTCCGCCAGGAGGCCACCGCCGCCGGCGCCCCCGGCTGAGCACCTCTGCCGAACTTGTAGGGATCGGGCGCCAGCAGCGACGCGGGCCTACAGGTTCGGGACGACGTCGAGCGGGTGCATGCGCCGGCGCCGGCGGTGGGTCGCCACGATGTCGGCGACGACCACGTCGGGGATGTCACGCACCTCGTCGTCGAGCACCCGGATCGTGACCCACCCGGCGCGTGCGGCCGCACGATCGCGTGCCCGGTCCGTGGCCATCGACTGCTCACGCGCGTGCCAGGTCCGGCCGTCCACCTCGAGGATCAGCGCGACGTCGGGCCAGGCCCGGTCGACGAGGCCCGCACCAGGCTCCGCGCCCGGGAGCGGGTGCTCCCGCAGCGGCGTCGGCAGGTCGGTCGCCGCCAGCAGCTCGTCGATGCGGCGCTCGACCCGGCTCCGCGGCGCCGCCTGCCCCGGCGACCGCGCATCCAGCACCTCGTCGAGCACGCGGACGCCGCGACGGCCACGACGGTTGACCTGCCGGAGGACGCGCCCGATCGCGCCGGTGCTCGTCCGGCGCTCGACGATCGTCAGGTGGTCGATCAACCACGCGAGCCGTCGTGGCGAGAACACCGAGGCGACGTCGACGACCGCCCGCTCGAGCGTGGTCACCACGAGACCACCCCGCAGCTCGCGGTGCGACGGGTGCAGGTCGCCGACCCGGTGCACCCTGATCCCCGCGTGATCCGCTCGGGATCCCGGTGGCACGGACACGGCCACGACGAACGGGACACGCTCCACCCGGTGGGCGTGCAACGCCGACTCGTGGCTCGCCGCGGCGGCCGCTCCCGCCTGCAGCACGGCAGCCCACGTCGCTTGGAGCGTCGAGGGATGCGCCGCGACGAACCGGTACACCGACGGGTGGATCCGCTCGATGGAGCCCCCCACCGCCTCCCGACCGAGGCGTCGGCGGTCCACCCCCAGGTCTCGAGCCTGCGTCACGGAGAACACGCCCTGCTGCCGTCGGGCGGTCGCCGCCAGCGCTGCGAGTCGGTCGCGCTCCACCGGTCCACCCGACCAGGTTCGCCACGACCGGCCAACGGGGATCGATCCCCCGTCGAACTCGTAGGGATCCGACGTCGACGGCGACCGGGGCCGACAAGTTCGGGGATGGGCGAACCCGACGTAGCGGGACGGGGTCAGGCGCCGCCGGCGTTGCGGAGCTCGCGCTTGAGCTCCTTCACCTCGTCGCGCAGGCGGGCGGCCTCCTCGAAGCGGAGATCGGCCGAGGCCTGGTGCATCTCCTCCTCGAGGACCTGCACCAGCGCGCCGAGATCCTGCGGCGGGAGGTCCGCGAACTGCTCGGCCCGGGCCCGCTCCCCCGGGCGGCGCTTGCGGCGACCGCCGCCCGGGACGGGGGCGCCGTCGGCGCCGCGGAGGTCGGCGAGGATGTCCGTGACCGCCTTCTGCACCGACGTGGGGTCGATCCCGTGCTCGGCGTTGTACTTCTGCTGCAGGCCGCGACGACGGTTGGTCTCCGAGATCGCCCGGTTCATCGAGTCCGTGACCTTGTCGGCGTACATGACGACCTGGCCGTTCACGTTCCGCGCCGCACGCCCGATCATCTGGATCAGCGACGTCTCGGACCGGAGGAAGCCCTCCTTGTCCGCGTCGAGGATCGCCACGAGCGACACCTCCGGGATGTCCAGGCCCTCCCGCAGCAGGTTGATGCCGACGAGCACGTCGAACTCGCCGAGGCGGAGGTCCCGGACCAGCTCGATGCGCTGGAGGGTGTCCACCTCGGAGTGCAGGTAGCGGACCCGCACGCCCATCTCGAGCAGGTAGTCGGTGAGGTCCTCGGCCATCTTCTTGGTGAGCGTGGTGACGAGCACCCGCTCCCCCTTGGTGACCCGGTCGTTGATCTGGGTGAGCAGGTCGTCGGTCTGACCCTTGGTGGGCTTGATCACGACCTCGGGGTCGATCAGGCCGGTGGGGCGCACGACCTGCTCGACCACCCGCGACGAGTGCTCGAGCTCCCACGGCCCCGGCGTGGCCGACAGGAAGATGGTCTGGCCCGCCCGCTGCAGCCACTCCTCGAAGCGGAGGGGTCGGTTGTCGGCCGCCGAGGGCAGACGGAACCCGTGCTCGATCAGCACCTCCTTGCGGGAGCGGTCGCCCTCGTACTGGCCGTGCAGCTGCGGGATGGTCTGGTGCGACTCGTCGACGATCGTCAGGTAGTCCGACGGGAAGTAGTCGATGAGCGTGCTGGGCGCCTCGCCGGGGCCACGGCCCTCCATGGGCGCCGAGTAGTTCTCGACCCCGTTGCAGAAGCCCATCTCCCGCAGCATCTCCAGGTCGTACTCGGTGCGCATGCGGAGGCGCTGGGCCTCGAGGAGCTTGCCCTCCTTCTCGAAGTGGGCGAGGCGCTCCTGGAGCTCGACCTCGATGCGGCCGATCGCGGCCTGCAGCCGCTCGTCCGACACCACGTAGTGGGTCTTGGCGAAGATCAGCACGTCGTCCAGCTGGTCCACCTTCTCGCCCGTGAGCGGGTCGACCACGCTGATCGCCTCGACGTCGTCGCCGAACAGCTCGATGCGGACCGCCGTCTCCTCGTAGGCCGGCTGCACCTCGATCACGTCGCCCCGGACCCGGAACTTGCCGCGGCTGAGGGCCACGTCGTTGCGCTCGTACTGCAGGTGGACGAGCTGGCGGAGCAGGTCGCGCTGGTCGACCACGTCGCCGACGCGCAGCGTGAAGAACCGTGAGGCGTACTCGTCGGGCGAGCCGAGGCCGTAGATGCAGCTGACCGACGCGACGACGATCGTGTCCCGCCGGGTGAGCAGCGACGACGTGGCCGCGTGGCGCAGGCGCTCGATCTCGTCGTTCACGGAGGAGTCCTTCTCGATGAAGGTGTCCGTGGTCGCGATGTAGGCCTCGGGTTGGTAGTAGTCGTAGTACGAGACGAAGTACTCGACCCGGTTGTTGGGGAAGAACTCCCGGAACTCGTTGGCCAGCTGCGCGGCGAGGCTCTTGTTGGGTGCCAGCACCAGCGTGGGACGCTGCACCTGCTCGATGGTCCAGGCGATGGTCGCCGACTTGCCGGACCCGGTGATGCCCAGCAGGGTCTGGAACCGCTCGCCGCAGTGGACGCCGTCGGCCAGCGCCTCGATGGCCTTGGGCTGGTCGCCCGCCGGCCGGAACTCGCTCTCGACCTTGAACGGCCGGACCATCTTCGGTTCGGCGCGCTTGCGAGTTGCGGTGTTGTCACCCACGTGTGCCACGTCGAGCAGGCTACGTCGGGCCTGTGACAGCGGCCCGCTCGCGATCTGTGTGTGGATCCGGACGCGATGTGTCCGGGCGCGACCCCTATATCCCTGGGCCCTCTGTCGCCGGGAGGGTCTGGATCCAGGCCCAGGCCTTGTCGACCTCGAGCTCCAGCGCCTCGGGGTCGCCGTGGTTGTCGACCACGAAGTCGGCCTTGGACAGCCGGTGCTCGCGCGCCATCTGGTTCGCGATCCGGTTGCGGGCGTCCTCCTCGGTGAACCCCCGGTGCTCCACGAGCCGGGCGATCGCCACCTCGGGGTCGAGGTCCACCACGATCGTGCCGACCAGCCCGGGCCAGCCGGCCTCGGCGAGCAGCGGGATGTCCAGCACGACCACATGATCGGTGCCGCGCTGCTCCTCGATGCGGCGCTCGATCTCGGTGTGGACCCGTGGGTGCACGATCGCTCCCAGGTCCGCGAGCGCCTGCGGGTCCGTGAACACCACCTGGGCCACCGCGGCCCGGTCGAGCGAGCCGTCCTCGGCCACGATCCCCGACCCGAAGCGCTCCACCATCTCGCCGAACACCTCGGTGCCCGGTTGTTGGAGCTCCTTGACGATCGCGTCCGCGTCGACGATCACCGCCCCGCGCCGGGCCAGCGACGCCGACACCGACGACTTGCCCGCTCCGATCCCACCCGTCAGTCCGACCAGCAGCACGCCGCGGAACCTACCGGACACGAGCGCCCCCGCCCGCCACGGCGACCCGGTCCGAGGGGTTCTGAGGAATTTCCCAAAGTCCGGACGATCGGCTGCCGATGGATGGACGACCGACGACCCCGCTGGGAACCAGCGCTCACCCAACCAACCGACCTTCGACCCTCGGGACGATCCTCCATGCACACCGCGCCGCCGGGAGATCAGATCTCACCAACCGATCCGCCACCGCAGCCGGAGGGTCGCGCGCCCAGACAGAGCACCGGTGTGGTCGATCGGCTGCGCGACCGCCTGCGGCGGGACCTGCGCGAGGCGCTCATCGACCCGTCGCAGCAGCCCACGGGCGACTTCGACATCGTCGCCCAGCAGCTGCCGAGCATGGGCGTCGACCGGGTGGCCAGCTTCAACAGCCTGATCACGGCCATGCGCCTGGCCACCACGGCCATCTCGCTGCTGCTCGTCGCCAGCCGGCTGGACCAGTTCGGCAACTCGGTGAAGGTCTGGACGGCCGTCATCGTCAGCTACGCGATCTTCCGGGCGTTCCGCCCGATCCGCTACGAGAACGACCTGCAGTCGCTCCTGCGGGTGCTCGCCGAGGTCGCGCTGCACGTCGCCGCCGTCGTGATGACCGGCTACTGGCAGTCGCCGCTGATCTTCACGCTCCTCACGGCGGTCACCGTCGCCGGCCTCGCCCGGGGCTTCGGCTTCTCGATCCGGATCGCGGTCGTCACGATCCTCGCCGTCAGCTTCCCCTACATCCTCGAGTCGACCGACCAGCGGGAGGCGTTCCTGCAGTCCGCGGCGTGGGGCGGGATCGTCATGCTGGTGGCGCTCATCGCCGGCTACGCCCGCCGCATCTCCGGCGAGGCGGACCGCGAGCGCGAGCTGGCGATGGACCGGCTCAGCCGGCTGTCGGACGCCAACGCGCTCCTGTACTCGCTGCACCGGGTCACCCAGACGCTGCCGGCGTCGCTCGACCTCGGCGACGTCCTCGACTCCACGCTCAGCCGCATGAAGTCGCTCGTCGCGTACGACAGCGTCGCCGTGCTGCTGTTCGACGAGACCGACGGCCACTGGGAGGTCGTGCGGCACCAGGGCCTGCACGTGCCGGCCCGCCTGGGTCCCACCGAGCTGCCCCTCGGCCTCAAGCAGGCGATCACCGAGAGCCGGCCGATCTACGTCGCCGACCTCCAGCAGGACGGACCCGGCCTGTCGGACCGCTCCGGCTCGGGCATCTACACCGTGCTGTCGGCCCGCGGCGCCATCATCGGCCTGCTGGCGATCGAGCACAGCGACTTCGAGCACTTCACGTCCCGCGACGTGGAGCTCATCGAGGGCTTCGTCGCCCCCGCCTCGCTCGCCCTCGACAACGCCCGGTGGTTCGCCCGCC